>JAHWJI010000014.1 GCA_019348495.1 Actinomycetota bacterium
ACCTCGGGGAACCGGCGCCGGATCTCGAGCGCGGCCTGCAGGCCTTCGGTGGTGTGGGTGGGGGGCATGCGGATGTCGGTCACCACCACATCGGGCCGGTGGCCGACCACGCAGGCGGCCAGCTCCTCGGCGTCGTCGAGCTGGGCCACCACCTCGAACCCGGCGTCTTCCAGGAGCCGGGCGATCCCGGTCCGCACCAGCGGGGCGTCGTCGGCCAGGATCACCCGCACGGGACCTCCGCCGTCACCCGGGTGCCGCCTCCTGGAGGACTGTCGACCTCCAGCGTCCCGTCGAGGGCCGCCACCCGGTCGCCCAGGCTTTCGAGGCCCGAGCCGGCGTGCCCGCACGCACCGCCCACGCCGTCGTCGGCCACCTCGACCCGCAGCCGGCCATCACGGCGGGTGACGGTGACGGTGACCGAGGTGGCCCGGGCGTACTTGGCCACGTTGGCCAGCGACTCCGAGATCACGAAGTAGGCGGCCACCTCCACCGCCGGGGGGAGGCGACCCTCGGCCTCGACCTCGGCCCGCACCGACACGGGTACCGGCGCCCGCTCGGCCAGCGACTCCACCGCTCCCCGCAACCCCACCTCGCTGAGGATGGCGGGATGGATGCCCCGGGCCAGCTCCCGCAGCTCCCGCAGGGCCAGGGCCAGCTCCTCGGAGGCCTCGGCCAGGAGTGTGTCGACGCCGTCACCGCCACCGGGCTCGGGGGGCAGGCGCTGGCGGCCATGGCCAGCGCCAGCGACAGGCCCACCAGGCGCTGTTGGGCGCCGTCGTGGAGGTTGCGCTCCACCCGCCGCCGCTCGGCGTCGCCGGCCTCCACGATGCGTGCCCGCGAGGCCCGTACCTCCTCGAGGCGGGCCAGCACCTCGGCGTGGAGGCGCTCGTTCTCCATGGCCATGCCCACGGCGGCGGCAGCCGCCTCGACCAGCGCCGGCTCCTCGCCCAGGATGGCGTCGTGGACCAGGGCCCCCACCCGCTCGCCCCCGCGCTCTATGACGGTCACCGAGCGGCGGCTGCCACCGGCGGGGAGCTCCAGAGGGCGCCCCTCGGAGTCCACGTAGCCGGCCCTGTCGGCCAGCCAGTAGGGCCACCTCGACGCTGGGGTCACGCAGGGCCCGGGCCAGCGCCGGTCGCAGTTGGCCTCGGGGCCCGGTGTCGCCCAGCTCGACCACCAGGCCGCCCACGCCGGCCCGGTCGAGGTAACTGCGCAGGACGCTGGCCAGGAACACCAGGGGAACGGCCACCAGGAGCCCGAGCTGCACCACCCCCCAGCGGGAGTCGAAGCTGAACAGACCCAGCTGCTCGAGGATCGACACGCCCGACAGACCGCCACCAGGCAGGCACCGGGCACGATCGGGCCAGGGTCCGACGGCCCGCGGAGCCCGCCCCCCGCCAGTGGCCGACCAGGGTGGCCACGAAGGCGGCGATGACCGGCAGGGTGAGGACCAAGATGGCGATCTCGACCGCCCGGCCCACCCCCCGCTCGGCGCTCAGCTGGACCAGGTTCGGCGGGTAGCCCGGATCGGGTCGGTCGACGGTGACGAAGGCCACAGCGGCGGCGTAGGCCGCCACCACAACAGCCCGCTCGGAGGGCGACGTGAGGCGCCCACTCGGGTAGGCCACCGCCAGGTGGGCCAGCAGGCCGGCGGTGAGGCTACCCACGAACAGCCCGGCGGTGAACACCACGGCGTTGGTGCTCCCGGTCAGCACCCCGGCCCACAGCCAGGCCAACCCGGCGTAGGCGATCAGTCGGGCGATGACGCTGCCCGGCCGCTTGGTCCAGGCGACCAGCCCGGCGGCCACGAACAGCACCCCGATGCCGACGGCGACGACCCGCTCGAGCAGATCCTCGTAGTCGTCGGCCACGGCGTCGACCACCACCACGGCCACCGGCACCAGGGTGAGGACGATCCACCAGACCGGGAGCCGTCGCCTCACCGGTCCTCACCCAACAGACCACTCAGGGCCGGACCCGAAAGGTCGGCCTTGGCCACGAACCCCCGGGCCGGGCTGTCGGCGATGCGGGTGCCGTAGTCGGTCGCCGACCGGCTGGACGTCAGCACGATGCCCGTCTCGCGGTGGTCCCGGCTGACCAACCTGGCCACCTCGAACCCGTCGATGTCCGGGAGCTGGATGTCGAGGACGACCAGCCGGGGCCGCAGGGTGGCGATGGTCGCCAGGGCGCTCCTGCCGTCGGCGGCCTCGCCCACCACCTGGTACCCCTCCGACTCCAGCAGGCGTCGGGCCATGCGCCGGAAGCCGTCGTGGTCGTCGACGATCACCACGGTGGTCTCGGTCTCGGCCATGACCAGCATGGTCGCGCCCTGGGTCGGCATCGACCACAGGGCAGCCCCTGATCGCCGTGGTCGCACGGATGGTGCAGGGTTGGCCCGAGCCGGGCGAGGGCCTGAGCCTCTGCCATGCGGCGTGGGCCTAGGCCAACGCCTCCACCACGTGGTCGATGCACGCGCACAGCGTGGCCAGGTCGTCGGGTTCGACGGCGGGGAACATCCCGATGCGGACCTGGTTGCGGCCCAGCTTGCGGTAGGCCTCGGTGTCGACGATGCCGTTGGCCCGCAGCACCCGGGAGAGGGTGGCGGCGTCGACGGCCCCGGCGTCGAGGTCGATGGTGGCGACCACCGGGCTGCGCTGGGCGGGGTCGGCCACGAAGGGCGTGGCGTAGGAGCTGGCCTCGGCCCATCCGTAGACGATGCCGGCCGATCGGTGGCAGCGTTGGGCCGACCACTCGAGGCCCCCCTGACCGTTGAGCCACCGGAGCTGTTCGTCGAGAAGGAACATCGTGGCCAGCGCCGGGGTGTTGTAGGTCTGGTCCAGGCGGCTGTTGTCGAGGGCGATGCCCAGGTCGAGCGACGGGGGGCACCACCGACCTGAGGCTCGCAGCCGGCCGATGCGCTCCAACGCCGCGGGCGAGCAGGCGGCCAGCCACAGTCCGCCGTCGCCGGCCAGGACCTTCTGGGGGGCGAAGTAGTAGACGTCGACCTCGGTGGCGTCGAACTCGATGGCGCCAGCGCCAGAGGTGGCGTCCACGGCCACCAGGGCCTCGTCGGGGCCCACGCCCGCCGGCCGGGTCAGGGGCATGGCCACGCCGGTGGAGGTCTCGTTGTGGGTGAGGGCGTACAGGTCGATCCCGGCCTCGGGCCGGGCCTGGGGATGGGTGCCGGGGGGCGACTCGATGACGGTGGGCGCCTCCAGGTGGGGGGCGCCGACCACGCCGGCGGCGAACTTGGAGGAGAACTCACCGAAGGCCAGGTGCTGGCTGCGGGCCTCGATGAGGCCGAAGGTGGCGACGTCCCAGAACACCGTGGTCCCTCCGTTGCCCAGGACCACCTCGTAGCCGTCGGGGAGGCGGAGCAGCTCGTGCACGCCCCGGCGCACCGAGGCCACCACGGCCTTGACCGGTGCCTGGCGGTGGCTCGTGCCCAGCCACGAACGGCTCACCGCGGCGAGGGCCTCGACCGCCTCGGGACGCACCTTGGACGGTCCCGACCCGAAACGACCGTCGGCCGGCAGCAGGTCGGCGGGGATGCGGATGTCGGGCAGTTCAGTGGTCGTCACCATGCCACTATGGCGGACATGTCTCGCATCTCCGAACGGGTGGGCGCCATCACCCCCTCCGCCACCCTGGCCGTCGACGCCAGGGCCAAGGCCCTCAAGGCGGCGGGGGAGGACGTCATCGTCTTCGCCGCCGGCGAACCCGACTTCCCCAGCCCCGCCCACGTCGTGGAAGCCGCTGCCGCCGCCTGTCGCGACGCCCGCAACCACCGCTACACCCCTGCTGCCGGTCTGCCCGAGCTGCGGGCCGCCGTCGCCGCCAAGACCAGGCGCGACTCGGGCCTGGAGGTGGAGGCGTCCCAGGTGGTGGTCACCAACGGGGGCAAGCACGCCATCTACACCGCCTTCGCCACCCTGCTCGACCCCGGCGACGAGGTGCTGTTGCCCTCGCCGTACTGGACCACCTATCCCGAGCCCGTCGCCCTGTTCGGCGCCAAGGCGGTGGTGATCCCCACCGATGCCGCCAGCGGGTTCAAGGTGAGCGTCGACCAGCTCGAGGCGGCCACCACCGAGCGCACCAAGGTGCTGGTGTTCGTGTCCCCCTCCAACCCCAGCGGGGCGGTGTACTCCCCCGAGCAGGTGGCGGCCATCGGCCGCTGGGCCGTCGAGCGGGGCATCTGGGTGCTGACCGACGAGATCTACGAGCATCTCACCTACGACGACCACCGGTCCTCCTCCATGCCCGTGCTGGTGCCCGAGCTGGCCGACCGTTGCGTGGTGGTCAACGGGGTGGCCAAGACCTACGCCATGACCGGCTGGCGGGTGGGGTGGATGATCAGCCCCCCCGACGTGAGCGCCGCCGCCGCCGGCCTGCAGTCGCACGCCACCTCCAACGTGGCCAACGTCTCGCAACGGGCCGCCCTGGCCGCGGTCTCGGGGAGCCTCGACGACGTGGTCCACATGCGCGAGGCCTTCGATCGCCGCCGCCGGCGCATGTTCGAGCTGCTCAGCGCCCTACCCGGGGTGACGTGCCTGCGGCCCGAGGGGGCGTTCTACGCCTTTCCCTCCTTCGAGGGGGTGCTGGGTCGGGAGCTGGCCGGGCGACGGGTGGACTCCACCCTGGTGCTGGCCGAGGTGTTCCTGGAGCAGGCCAAGGTGGCCGTCGTGCCCGGGGAGGCCTTCGCCAGCCCCGGCTATGCCCGCCTGTCCTTCGCCCTCGGCGACGACGACCTCGAGGAGGGCATGGGCCGTCTGGCCAAGCTCCTGGCCGGATAGCCGGAGGCCGCCCAGTTCGCCGGAGCGCCAGCCGAGGCGCCACCATGGGGCCATGGCACGAGTCCTGGTGACCGAGAAGCTGGCCGAGGCCGGACCGCAACGGCTGGCCAAGGCCGGCCACGAGGTCGACGAGCGCCTCGGGCTGTCCCCCGAGCAGCTCTTGGAGGCGATCCCGGGAGCGGCGGCGCTGATCGTGCGCTCGGCCACCGACGTGACCGCCGAGGTCCTCGCGGCCGGGGTCGACCTCGTGGTGGTGGGCCGGGCCGGCATCGGGCTCGACAACGTCGACGTGGCCGCCGCCACCCGGCGGGGCGTGATGGTCGTCAACGCCCCCCAGTCGAACGTCCTCTCCGCCGCCGAGCACGCCCTGGCCCTACTTCTGGCCCAGGCCCGCAACATCCCCCAGGCCAGCACCGCGCTCAAGGCGGGGAAGTGGGAGCGCTCCCGCTGGGAGGGCGTGGAGCTCCACGGCAAGGCCCTCGGGGTGATCGGCCTCGGCCGCATCGGGACCCTGGTGGCCCAGCGGGCCGCCGCTTTCGGGATGAGGCTGGTGGCGCACGACCCCTACGTCTCCGAGGAGCGGGCCCGACAGCTGGGCATCGAGCTGGTGGGCCTCGACGACCTCGTGGCCCAGGCCGACTTCGTCACCGTCCACGTGGCCCGCACGCCCGAGACCATGGGTCTGTTGGACAAGGAGCTGCTGTCCAAGGCCAAGCCCGGCCTGCGGGTGATCAACACCGCACGGGGCGGCATCGTCGACGAGGACGCCCTGGCCTGGGCCCTGGACGAGGGCATCGTCGCCGGCGCCGCTCTCGACGTGTTCTCCACCGAGCCCATCACCGCCTCACCCCTGTTCGCCATCGACTCGGTGGTGGTCACCCCCCACCTGGGCGCCAGCACCACCGAGGCCCAGGACAAGGCCGGCGTCACCATCGCCGAGCAGGTCACCCTGGCTCTGGCAGGAGAGTTCGTGCCTTTCGCCGTCAACGTGAGCGCCAGCGAGGCGTCGGAGACGGTGCGGCCGTTCCTGCCCCTGGCCGAGCGCCTGGGCACGTTGTTCTCCCGGCTCAACGAGGGCGTGCCCCAGATCCTGGAGGTCACCTACCAGGGCCAGTTGGCCGACTACGACACCCGCATACTCACCCTGTCGGTCCTCAAGGGCGTCTTCGGCGGGGTGGTGCACGAACCCGTGTCCTACGTCAACGCGCCCCAGCTGGCCGAGGAGCGAGGGGTCCAGGTGCGCGAGACGACCACCTCGTCGGTGCAGGACTACGTCAACCTCATCACCCTGCGGGGTGGCGAACACGCCATCGGCGGGACGCTGGCCGGGCTGCGGGGCGAGCCCCGCATCGTCATGCTCGACGACCACACGGTGGAGGTACCGCCCGCCGACCACATGCTGGTGCTGCGCAACGACGACCGCCCGGGCATGATCGGGATGGTCACCACGGCGTTGGGCGACGCCGGCATCAACATCTCCGACATCCACGTGGGCCGCTCTCCCGAGGGGTCGGCCGCCCTCATGGTGCTGGCTACCGACCAGCCGGCGCCGCCCGAGCTGGTCACCCGGCTGCGGGGGTCGCCGGGCATCTTCTCGGTCCACGCCCTGGGGTGACGCCGGCTCCAGCGCGGGCAGCCGGCGGCCGATAGCGAAGGATGAGCGTCCGCCAGGCAGTCGCTGCCTCGCTCAGCCTGGTACTGATTGTCACCGGATGCACTTCCGGCGTGCCCGTGCGCAGCACCGGCGTCGACTCGACCTCGACGACGGTGACCGCTCCCGCCGGCGAGGAAGGTGTGCCGACGACCGACCCTCCTCGATCGACGGCAGGGCTGCCGGTGGGGGACGACACCAGGGTCGAGTCGGTCGTGGACGGCGACACCATCGTCATCACCGGCGGGACCCGGGTTCGCCTCATCGGCATCGACACCCCCGAGACCAAGGACCCCCGCAAGCCCGTGCAGTGCTTCGGATTGGAGGCCGCCGCCTACACGGCGTCGCTGCTGGCGGTGGGGACGGCCGTGCGCCTCGTGTACGACGTCGAGCGCCTCGATCGCTACGGCCGCACCCTGGCCTACGTCTATCGACTGTCCGACGGCATCTTCGTCAACGCCGCCCTGGTGGCCGACGGCTACGCCCAGGTGGCCACCTTCCCGCCCAACGTGGCCCACACCGAGGAGCTCACACAGCTGGCCGGAATGGCCCGGGAGGAGGGCCGGGGCCTGTGGTCGGCCTGTGGCGGCGAAGCGGGTGCACCGGAACCACCGTCCGCCGGCACCGCCCCTCCGCCGGTAGCCCGAGGCGGCTCAGGTTCGTGCGATCCGTCCTACCCCGATGCCTGCATCCCTTCGGCGCCGCCCGACCTCGACTGCGGCGACATCGCCGAACGGCGCTTCCGGGTGCTGCCCCCGGATCCTCACGGCTTCGACGGCCGGGACGGTGACGGGTTGGGTTGCGAGAGCTGAGGACGAGGCGGGCGGTCAGCCCTCGATGGTGATGGCCGCGGTGGGGCACATGTCGGCCGCCTCCTCCACCGCCGACCGTAGCTCCTCGCCTGGTTCCTCCTGGAGCACGTAGAGGAACCCGTCGTCGCGGAGCTCGAAGACCTCTGGCGCCGCCCGTGTGCACGATCCACTCTCGATGCACCGGTCGTAGTCGACGATGACCTTCATGGCTGGACCTCCGGAAGCTCGGGGTTAGCGCTTGGCCTGGCGCAGGCCATCGGCCTCGGCGCCGGCCGCGTCGGCGTAGCAACGGTCGGCCTTGGTGCGCTCGTAGTTGGCCATGCCCGGCAGGTGGAACACGCCACTACCCAACTTGGCCTTGACCGGGTGGGATGGGGCGCACTCTCCGAGGTCGTCGGGCTCGATCCAGTCACCCCCCGCCTGGGGCGCCGAGGCAACCACCTCCTCGCCGACGATGGCCCCACCTTGTGTCGCCTCACCCTCGGCGTCCTGGCCGAGCTCGGCCGGATCGGGCCCGCTCGGCGCCAGGTCGGGCGCCGTGGCTGCGGGCACGTCGATCGGCGGCCACGGCTCGGTGCTCGAAGACCAGTCGGTTGCGGCGGATCGGCGGCGCTCGAGCACCTTGGACACTGCGGCCCCCACTCCGGCCACCACGCAGAGCTTGAGGGCGAAGCGGAACAGACGGCGGATCATCGACCGAGGTTATCCCTCCGGTGGTCGACACAAGCGCCCGCCAGGTTGACGAAGTACGCCGTTCCTGGTTCTCTTGAAGGAGATGTTGCGCCAGCTCCGCTCCTGCGTCCTCCTGCTTACCTGAGGCGGGCACCTCCACGGTGCTCGCCACGACCTCCTGTGCCAGTCGGCCAGGAGGTTTTCTTTTCCCCCTGCACCCCTCCTTTCGAAAGGGACCGACATGGCCGATCGGGTCACGATCTTCGACACCACCCTTCGCGACGGCGAGCAGTCGCCGGGCATCTCGCTCGACGCGGCCGAGAAGCTGGAGATCGCCGAGCAGCTGGCTCGACTTGGTGTCGACGTGCTCGAGGCCGGGTTCCCGGTGGCCAGCCGGGGGGACTTCGAGGCGGTGCAGGCCATCGCCCGCTCTATCGAGGGCCCCGTGATCTGCGGGCTGTCCCGCACCCACCTGGCCGACGTCGACCGGTGCTGGGATGCCGTACGCGAAGCCGAGCGGGCCCGCATCCACGTGTTCATCTCCACCAGCCCCAGCCACATGCAGCACATGCTCAAGATGGACGAGGCCCAGGTGTTGGCCGAGACCAGAGCGGGGGTGGGCCGGGCCCGGGAGCACACCGACGACGTCGAGTTCAGCCCCCAGGACGCCACCCGCACGCCACTGGACTTCATGCTCGAAGTGCTCCGGGCCGCGGTCGAGTCGGGGGCCACCACCTTGAACATCCCCGACACCGTCGGCTACGGCATCCCCTGGGACTTCGGTGCGCTCATCCAGTACGTGCGCCGTGAGGTCGAGGGCGACTACGTCACCTCCACCCACTGCCACAACGACCTGGGCCTGGCCACGGCCAACTCGCTGGCCGGCATCCAGGCCGGCGCCCGCCAGGTCGAGGTGTGCGTCAACGGCCTGGGGGAACGAGCCGGCAACGCCGCCCTCGAGGAGGTGGTCATGGCGCTGCGCATCCGGGCCGACCAGTTCCCCGGCGTCGAGATCGGGATCAACACCGAGGAGCTGGCCCGCACCAGCCGCCTCGTCGCCAGACTCACCGGTTATCCGGTCCAGTACAACAAGGCGGTGGTCGGCCGCAACGCCTTCGCCCACGAGTCCGGCATCCACCAGCACGGCGTACTGGCCAACAGCGCCACGTACGAGATCATCGACGCCGCCGCAGTGGGCCAGACCGGGCGCCAGATCGTGCTGGGCAAGCACTCGGGCCGCCATGCCTTCGCCGAGACCCTGGACCGCATGGGGCTGCGGATCCAAGGCGATGCCCTCAACGCCGCCTTCCAGCGCTTCAAGGAGCTGGCCGACCGCAAGGTCTCCCTCACCGACGCCGACCTCGAGGCCATCGTGGCCGAGGAGCTCGGTGGCCACGTCGACAACGGGTTCGAGCTGGAGTCGCTCGACGTTCGAGGGGGGACGGTGGGCACCCCCATGGCCTCGGTCGTACTGGTCCACGAGGGTGACAAGCTCGAGGCCAGCGCCGAGGGCGACGGCATGATCGACGCCGCCTGCAAGGCCATCAAGGCGGCGACGGGGATCGACGGTGCCCTCACCGACTTCAACGTCTCGTCGGTCACCGAGGGGGTGGACGCCCTGGGCGACGTCATCGTCCAGTTCGATGCCGGGGGCATCAAGGTCTCGGGACGGGGCCTTTCCACCGACGTGGTGGAGGCATCGGCGCGCGCCTTTCTCAGCGCCGTCAACAAGGTCGTGCGAGTGCGCCGGCGCCAGGAGCAGGTCCGCCAACCCGAGGTGACGCCGTGACCGCCTCCAACCTGTGGCCCGACGCCCGCCACGCCCAGGCCTACCTGGACAAGCGAGCGTCGATCCCCCAGCACGAGGCCGGGATGCAGGCGCTCCTCGAGTGGGTGCCGACCACCGCCCGTCGGGTCCTCGACCTCGGCACGGGCGACGGCCTCGTGCTGGCCGAGGTGCTCGACCGTTGCCCGTCCGCCAGTGGGGTCGCCGTCGACTTCTCCGAGCTCATGCTCGATGCCGCCCGAGCTCGCTTCGCCGGGGATGGTCGAGTCGAGGTGGTCACTCACGACCTGGCCGAACCCCTGCCTGAGCTCGGGGGCTTCGACCTGGTGGCCTCCGCCTTCGCCATCCACCATCTCGACCACGAGCGTAAGCGGGCGCTCTACGGCGAGGTGGCCGACCGGCTGACGCCCGGCGGCGTGTTCCTCAACCTCGAGCACGTGGCCTCGCCCACGGACGCCCTCCATGCCGGGTTTCTCGCCGTGCTGGGCATCGATCCTGTCGACGATGACCCCTCCAACCAGCTCCTCGGGGTGGAGACCCAGCTGCGCTGGCTGCGAGAGCTCGGCTTTGGTGACGTCGACTGCCACTGGAAGTGGCGGGAGCTGGCCCTGCTGGCGGGCGTACGGGTTGGAGGCCCCGAGGGCTGACCAGGATCTCGTGCCCGTCCGCCCCGGCATTCTCCGGAGAGACGAAGCTCGAGCGGCGAACCTGGTCGACGGGTCAAAGGGCGGCGAAGGGCCCACCCGGGCGGTCGACCGTCCAGACGTGGAGCATCGGCGGGGTGACCTCGTTGCGGGCGCCCGGCGGGCAGCTTCCGTCGGGTCCGAGGGTGTCGACGATCATGGCCGTGGTGGTCGAGAAGCACAGATCGTCGTGGCCGTGCCAGTGGGCCGCCAAGCCGCCGACGTCGGGGAGGGGGCTGTCCAGCGACGGCAGGATGTACATGGCACCCTCCAGCACCGGTCCCTCCGCAGTGCTGCGGTAGACGAGCGACTCCGGTGCCGCCGGGTCGAGGACCGTGGGGTCGGCCAGGTGGGTGACGTTCACGTAGTGGACCAGGCGTGAGGTCGGCGGCTGGACCGGTCGGTACCCGGCTGCTTCGGCGATGCCCACGTTCTCGTAGCCGGCAGTCCCCAGGGCGAGCTTGGTGGCTGTCACCAGGGCGTCGGCCTCTGTCTGCTCCCGGGCGGTCACCGCGGCGACATCGGTGGCATCGGATCGGTGGTGGTCGTTGGTGGCGATGTCGCCGACGCGAGGCGCGACGGCAACGGGCGACGGGGGCGGCCGGGTCATGGCCCAGCTGGCCACCGCCAGCGAAGCCGACACCGGCACTGCCACCACTGCGAGGGTGGCCCGGCGGTGGCGGGTCGACGACCATCGCTCGGTCGACACTCGCAAGCTGGCGTCAACGGCGCCGACGACCCCGACCGCGACCAGGCCGACGCCACCGAGGAGAGCGACGTGAGCGGGATTGGCCAGGGTGAAGACGCCTTCGTGGCGAGCGAGCTGGGGATCGCCGGCGTGGGCCACCGCATCCGAGGACAGCCCGGCGAGCAGGGTGATGACGCCGGCTACGCCGATGGCGAGGAAGGTGTTGAGGCGTCGCATGGCAGTGGCGCCATCTTCGCATCCTCGGCGCCCAGGCCGACGTCGGGATCGGCCCTAGCCCTCGGTGGGGACCGTCGCCCCCGACCCCGCCTCGACGGGGAGGTCGTCGGACCCACCGGGAGGCGCCACCACCTCGGCCAGGCGGCCGGACGGGTCGTGCAGCCGCGGCCGCACCCGGACCATGGAGGGGCGCCGGGGTGGTTCGCTGAAGCCGAACCGGGCCGGCTCGTGGAAGCGGCGGACGCCGCCGAGGTCCCGGTCCTCCAGACGGGCTTGGGCTGCGACCACCCGGCGGTACTCGTCGGCGCGGTACCACTCCTGCACGCCGGTGGGGCTGACGCCCCACGTCCGCACGCCGAGCAGCCCTCGGGCGACCAGCCGCTCCAGCGGGCGGACCTGGGCCCGGCTCCGTAACCGAGACAGAGGGATCCGCCATGGCCGGCCTCCTCGCATGGTGACCCGCAGTCCGCCGGCGGTGACCACCAGCAGGGCATCGTCCATGCGGCACCTCAGGGGCACGACCTCCACGGTGTCGAAGTGGTACACCGCAGTGATGAGCTCCGCCGCCTCCCGGCGGTCGACCAACAGCACCCGTCCACCGTCGGGACGGGCCCACATGACGTCGTCCAGGGGCCCGATCGGCGACTCCTCCCAGTGGCCCACCACGAAGCGGTGTCCCGAGGAGAAGCCGGCGCTGGCGATGGTGCCGCGCAACTCGCAACTGAAGCCGGGTGCCCGGCGCCTCGTCACCGGTCGGGCACGGCTCGGCGTCGCACCGGGCGCACGGGGCCGAGGCGGGCGTCGACGCCCGGGGAGTAGCCGACCAGGGGGGGGCCCGACGGGACGGGAAGTCCGGCGGCGGCGAACAGGTCCTCCTCCAGCGCCACCACCTCCGCCCGCTGCAGGCGCCAGGGCTGGTGCTCGACGGGCACGGTCGCCAGCGCACCGGCGAGGACGGTGTATGCCCGCCACCGTCCGGTGAGGAAGTGGTCGCGCTGGGAGACCTCGGCGGCGGGCAGCGGTGGGCCGGGACGGATGACGATGCGGTGCCCCGCCGGGCGACAGGGCCGGCGCCGGCGGGCGGTGTAGGTGATGGTCTCCCCCGGCTCCACGCCCATGGCCGACCATTGGTAGGGGACACCGGTACCCACCCACGCCGTCACCACCGTGAGGGCGCTGTCGGCGTCGAGCGAGAAGAACCAGAGGCCGTCGACGCCTCCCGGGCCGCGCACGTAGGTGCGTAGGTTCGTCTCGGGGTACCGGGAGAGCGAGGGCAGGGCCGGGAAGGGAGGGAGGCGGAAGCCCTCCACCAGGAACGGGGTGAGGCCCAACCAGGCCTGGCCCTCCCACAGGTCCGGCTCCAACCCGGCGGGAAGCCGGGCCGCCACCACGTCAGGGGGGAAGGCCCAGTGCAGGAAGCTGACGTGGCGCCATGACTGGGCCACCGCCGGCCAGCGCACTCGCTGCTCGGGCCGTGCTCCGGCCATCAGAGGCTGTCGCGCGTGGCCACGGGCCCACGTTACCGACCCAGCCGGCGCCCGTCGGCGCCACCTTCACCGCCCCTCGTGGCGTTCAGGCCGGTGCCGGGGCGGGCCCGGCGGCTCCCAGCGGGCCACCTCGATGGCAGTGCGGAGGGTGGCTTGCAGCTCGTCGCCGTCGTCGATCGCGCCGACGCGGCGGAGCGTGTCCTTCAACAGCGCCTCGATCAGCCCCAGCTTGTAGGCGTTGAGCTCGGCGCTACCGAGGACCGAGCGCTGCATGAGTCCCTCGAGGTACAACGTCGGCAGTGTCACGGCGACCCCCTAGGCGTCGTCGTCGTCGTTGTCGGCTGGAGGGCCGGGGGGCCAGAGCTTCCAGGCGACCACCACCACCACGAAGGCCAGGACGCCGCCGGCGAACACGTCGCTCGGGTAATGGCCCCGGCTGCGGATCAGTGACCAGTGCGCGGCCGTGGTGGCGGGGGCGAGCACGGCGAACAGCGCCGGAATCTCCTGCGACGCCGCCAGCGTGAAGGCGAGATCGGTCGCCGCGTGGCCCGATGGGAAGGACGACGTGACCGGTCCCGTTCGGTTGTCCCCGGCACCGGGAGGACGACGCCTGGACACCATCGGCTTGATGGCCAAGTTGGCCAGGATCGCCGTGGTGCAGTAACAGACGCTTCCCCGCAGGGCTGCCCGCCGGCCCCTGGCCCCGCCGCCCAACGCCAGGGCTCCGGCCACGCCGGCCCACACCGGAGGTTGCTGCACGACGTCGCCCACCCTGCCGAACCACGTCGAGCCCTGATGTGCCTCTTTGGGCAGCAGGGAGACGAGGGCGTCTTCAACCCACTGCCAGCGGCGCAGGCGGAGCCTGCGAGATCCACGACCGGCTTGCATGACGGGATCATCCCAAAGTCCGCCACCCCGGGCCAGCGACCCGCCCCCAAGCGTCTCGCAGGCACGACGTTCGGGGCTGGCCGACGTCACCGGCCACGAGCTCGAGACTCCCTTCGGTGCCCGTAGCCTGCGTGGGTGATCCTGGTCGACCTGGAGCGGGCGGCAGCGCGACGCCCCGACCGGCCGCTGTTCGAGGACCTCTCGCTCACGGTGCGCACCGGCGACCGCCTCGGCGTCGTTGGCCGCAACGGGACGGGCAAGTCGACGCTGTTGCGGGCCCTGGCCGGAGTGGACGGCCCGGAGGAAGGGACGGCCCGACGGGGCCGCGACGTTCGGGTGGCGTTCTTGCCCCAGCGGCCCGCCTTGGCGCCGGGTGACGTCCGTTCGTCAGTGGGCCAGCATTGGGAGGCCGCCGCCATCCTGGAGCGCCTGGGGATGGGGGGGCTGGCCGGCGCCGACGTGGCCACGCTGTCGGGCGGCCAGGCCAAACGAGTGGCCCTGGCCCGGGTCCTGGTCGACGAGGTCGACCTCTTGGTGCTGGACGAACCCACCAACCACCTCGACCTCGACGCCATCGCCTGGTTGGAGGACCGCCTGGCCCGGTTCCGGGGAGGGCTGGTCGTGGTCACCCACGACCGCCACGTCCTGGATCGGGTCACCACCCGCATCCTGGAGCTCGACCGGGGTCGGGGCCACCTGCACGACGGGGGCTATGCCAGCTACCTGGAGGCCGCCGCCGAGCGGGTCGAGCGTGAGGCCGCGGCCGAGTCGGTGCGGCGGAACCTGGCCCGGTCCGAGCTGGCTTGGCTGCGGCGAGGTGCGCCGGCTCGCACCCGCAAGCCCAAGAGCCGCATCGCCGCCGCCACCGCCACGGTGGAGGGCCGCAGCCCGTCCCCCGACCGACCCGGGGACCTGGATCTGGCCGGAGGCGGACAGTGGGGCGCGACCCCCCGGCTGGGCGACAAGGTCGTCGGGCTCCACGGCGTCGGCCATCACTTCGGTACCCGACCGCCGCTGTTCGAAGGCCTCGAGGTGGACCTGGGCCCGGGCGAGCGCCTCGGGCTGGTGGGGCCCAACGGGTCCGGCAAGTCCACCCTGCTCGACATAATGGCCGGCCGCCTCATCCCCTCCGCCGGGCGGGTGGAGACAGGCCCTACGGTGCGCCTCGGCTACTACGACCAGACCGGCAGGGATCTCGACCCGGCGCAGCGGGTGCGGGACGCGGTGGCCGGCCCCGGGGGCCAACCGAACTGGGCCCAGGTCCGCCTCATGGAGTGCTTCTGGTTCGACACCGACGCCCAGTGGGCGCCGATCGGGACCTTGTCGGGGGGCGAGCATCGGCGACTCCAGTTGCTGTTGGTGTTGGCCGGACTGCCCAACGTGTTGTTGCTGGACGAGCCCAGCAACGACTTGGACCTCGATACCCTCCGAGCCCTGGAGGACCACCTCGACGCCTGGCCGGGCACCGTGGTCGTCGTCAGCCACGACCGGGCCTTCCTCGAGCGCACGGTGGAGGACGTCCTGGTGCTGGACGGCCGGGGCCGGGCGGCCCTCGCCCCCGGCGGCTACGCCGGCTACGTCGCTGCCCGGTCGCCCGCCCGTCCCCGAAGCACCGTGGTGTCCACCGGGGGGAGGCCACCGGCGCCGTCCGCCGGCACCGCCGGGGGACGGGACGCGCCCTTCGCCGGGAGCCCGGTCAGCGTGGCCGCCCAGAGCAAGCTGCGTTCGCCCAGCACCGTGCGCCGGCTCTTGGGGCGGGCCGACCAGGAGATGGCCGAGGCGGCGGCGGAGCGGGACCGATTGGTCGCCGAGCTCGGCTCCGACATCGCCGACCACGCCTCGCTCACGCAGATCTCCCGCTCGCTGGCCGGCGCCGAGGCGCGACTGGCCCAGGCCGAGGAGCGCTGGCTCGCCCTGGCCGAGGAGCTGGGTGGGTAGGGGCCGACGCTCGGGGCTTCAGCGGGTGATGACCCAGCGGTGCTCCCGGTACCAGTCGATGGTCGTCTGGATCGCCGGCTCCAAGTCGCTGTGGGCAAAGCGAAAACCGGTGCCGAGCAGTGCGTCGACGCGCAGCCGGTTGTTGCGGTTCTCCTTGGCCATGAAGCGGAAGCGCTGCTCTGTGAGAAAGATGTGGGGCGCCATCCCGTGTTCGAGCATCTGGGCGTGGATCGCCGCCCGGTCCTCGTAGGCCAGGCCGCAGTCAGCCTGATCGTCCAGCTCGACTTCCATACCGAAGGCCCCGGCCAGGATGCGGGCCACGTCGTGACTGGACGGGTACTGCTCGGCCACGACGTTGTAGGCGTGTCCCACCGCCTCCTCGTGCTCGGCCAGGTGCAGGCTGGCTCCCACCAGGTCGTCGATGTGCACCAGCCGTTGCTCGACGGGCCGGGCGGCGACGGCCAGCGTGGCCAGACCGGCCCACGCCTCTATTGCGGTGTCCAGCACCGCACTGCCCAACAGCTTGACGTTGCCGGGGCCGAACGTCGACACCGGGCGCAGCACCACCACCGCCATGCCGGCCTCGGCCTTGGCCCACATCTCCTGCTCGGCCTCCCACTTGGCCTTGCCGTAGCCCCGGCTGGGGTGGGGCTGCACATCCTCGGGCACCGGCACCGGCAGCTGGACCTCCTCGCCGTACACCGAGGTGGAGCTCATGTGCACGACCCGTGCCAACGTCGCCGGCGCCGCCGCCAGAAGGTTGCGGGTGGCCACCACGTTGCCGCGGTGCATCTCCTCGTCCGTGGAGGTCGAGCTGGACGCCCCGGCCAGATGGAACAGGTGGGTGACCCCCTCGTACAGCGCGTCCAGCCCCTCGGGCCGGGCCAGGTCCACCGAGCGATAGTCCACCTCCTGGGGGAACCAGTCCGGGCGGGGGCGGCGTCCGCAGGCCCGGACGGACCAGCCGTCGGCCAGCAGCGCAGGCAGGAGGTGGGATGCGACGAAGCCGGTCGCTCCGGTCAGCAGGGCCTGTTTGTGGGGCACCGCCCCACGTTCTCACAGTACAGCGCCTCTGATCGAGACGAGGGAGGTCCGCAAGGACCCGCACTGGGCGATGGCTGCTCCCCCCCTCGGGTCCTCGTAGGATCCCACGGTGGCCGAAGAGCTCGACGAGGAGACGCTCGCGCTGGCGCACCGGGTGTTCGACCTGCCCGCTCGGGAGGGCGTGACGCCCTGGCCGGGCGGTCGAGGCCGGCGTGCCAGCCAACCTCACCAACGACAAGGGTGACACCCTGTTGATCCTGGCCGCCTACCACGATCAACCGGAGACGGTGCGCATGCTCCTCGATCCTGGCGTGGACACCGCCCGAGTGAACGATCGAGGGCAGACCGCCGCTCGCCGCCGCGGTGTTCCGGCAGTCCTCTGAGGAGGTGAGGTCGCTCCTGGCCGGTGGGGCCGATCCGGACCTGGTTCGCCCTCGGCGCGCGAGGTTGCCCGCTTCTTCGAGCTCCCCGAGATGCTCGCCCTCTTCCAGGATCCCGCCGTCCTCACCTGAGGTGGTTCAGAAGGGCCAGAGCGGGGTGATCACCGTCACGAGGGAACCGGTCACCGCCACCGCCGCCACGGCCGCTGCCGCCGCCGTCCCCAGGGCCCGCTGACCCGGCTCGGGGCCTTCGGTGGCGAGCAACGCCGCGCCGGCGACGGCGCCGGCGACCAGGCCGCCGAGGTGACCTCCGATGGAGATGCCGGGGATGATGAAGGTCAGCAACAGGTTCATGACCAACAGGCCACCGATGCCGGACTGCATGGGATCGATGCCCTGTCGACGCATGCCCAGGAAGGCAGCGCCCATCAGCCCGAACACGGCGCCCGAGGCCCCGGCGGTGAGGGCGTCGGGATCGAGCAGGAGAGCGCCGAAGGAGCCACCGAGCAGGGCGGCGGCGTAGAGGAGAAAGAAGCGGAGACGGCCCAGGGAGGGCTCGAGCATGGAGCCCAGCTGGTAGAGGATCAACATGTTGAACCCGATGTGGATCAAGCCGAAGTGCAGGAAACCGGCCGTGACCAGGCGCCACCACTCACCATCGGCGACATCGGGCCCGTTGACCGCCAGTCGATCGATCAGATCACCCCCTCCACCACCAAGGAGGGCGCCGCCGGCCAGGGTGGGCACGAAGATGGCCACGTTGAGGGCGATGAGAGCGAGGGTGACCACCGGCTTGGCCACGATCGTGCGCAACGGCTGCACCGATGGCGCAGCCTTGACGCACGCCGGGCACTGGAAGCCCACCGGCGCGGTGATCATGCAGTCGGGGCAGATGGGTTGCTCGCAGCGCCGGCAGCGCACACCGCTCTCCCGGCCGGGGTGGCGATAGCAGTCCCACAGGACCCGCGGTACGTCACCGGAGGGAATCGGATCGGACCCGGGCGCCGCCATGTGTGGCCAAGCGTACCGTCGCTGGGGACGCCTGCTCGGGGCGTCGTCGGCGTCGGTCCGTCAGCGACGGCTCGTCAGGCGGCCCATGAGCTCGTGGCCGGCCACCACCGGCAGCCCGGCGGTGGCCGCCTCGCTGTAGATGCCCCCGGGGCCGTCGACCTCGCCGTCGACCAGCAACCACGGCACCGGATCGGGGGTGTGCGTGCGCAGGGCCACGGGAGTGGCGTGGTCGGGGAGCAGGAGCAGGCGCCAGGGCCCCAGGTCGTCGAGACCCTCGACGAGCGGACCGAGGACCCGCCGGTCCCAGTGCTCCAGGGCGGTCACCTTCTCGCCCAGGTCACCGGCGTGACCGGCCTCGTCGGTGGCCTCGATGTGAATGACGAACAGGTCGGCGCCGGAGGCCAGGGTGTCGAGGCAGGCGTCTCGCTTGCCCTCGTAATCGGTGTCGTACCACCCCGTGGCCCCTGCGACCTCGACCACCTCGATGCCGGCCAGCTTCCCCAGGCCCCGGATGAGGTCGACGGCGGTGGTGAGTCCGGCGGTCAGCCCGTGACGCTCGTGGAACGAGGGCAGGACCGGGGCCCGGCCCTGGCCCCACAGCCACACCTGGTTGGCCTTGGTGTCGAAGCCGGACACGACCCGACGGGAGGCGTCCATGAGCGCCTGGAGCTTCGGCGCCGCCGGGCCGGTGGGCCACACCGCGGACCGTCCCGACAGGTCGTGGGGTGGGACGCACTCGGCCTCGAGCCAGTCGGACGGCGCCACCAGGAGATGGCGGTACTGCACGCCGGCGTGAAAGCGGACACCGTCGCCGCCCAGCTCGTCGTCGAGGGCGGTGATGATCTCTGTCGCGTCCTCGGTGTCGGGATGGCCACCGGCGAAGTCGACCATGGTGGTGTCGTCGCCCACGGTGACCAGGTTGCAGCGATAGGCCACTTCCTCGGCCGCCAGCGCCACCCCCCGCCCGGCGGCCTCGATCGGGGCCCGCCCGGTGTGGTGGAGGGCGGGGTCGTAGCCGAGGATGCTCATGTTGCCCACGTCGCTGCCCGGCGCCATCCCTGGCGGGATGACGGCGGCCCGCCCCAGCTCACCCCGGGCAGCCAAGGCACCCAGCACCGGCATCGAGGCCGCCTCCAACGGGGTGCGTCCGTCCAACTCGCCGAGGGGTTCGTCGGCGCACCCGTCGGGCACGCACACCACGTACTTCATCCGGCTCGGGAGTTGGCCACGACGTAGTCGCGCACCGCGGCAAGGTCACAGGGCAGGGTGGCGCAGTGCTCGGGAAGGTCGAACAGCTCGACGAGGTGCGCAGGTAGGTCGGGGCGCACGCCGGTGGCGGCCTCGACGGTGTCGGGGAACTTGGCCGGATGCGCCGTGGCCAGGGCCACCAGGGGGACGGCCGGGTCCCGCCGGCACGCCCGCCCGGCCACCAGGCCCACCGCAGTGTGGGGGTCGACGATGTGGCCGGAGGCGGCGTAGAGCTCGCCCATGACCCGGGCCACGGTGGCGTCGTCGACCCGCGTCGTGTCGAACACCTCACCTACCGGCGCCAGGCGCTCGGGCTCTATCTCCATGCGCCCCCCGTGGGTGAAGCGGGCCATGAGGTCGGCCACGGCGGCGGCGTCGCGATCGAGAAGCTCGAAGAGCAGCCGTTCCAGGTTGCTCGACACCTGGATGTCCATGGCCGGGCTGGTGGTGGGGTGCACCTCCTGGAGCTCCATGATCCCGGTGGCGAGGAACCGGCTGGCGATGTCGTTGCGATTGGTGGCCACGATCATCTGGGTGATGGGCACGCCCATGCGCCGGGCGGTCCAGCCGGCGAAGGCGTTGCCGAAGTTGCCCGTGGGCACGGACACGGCGAGGGGTCGGCTGGGAGCGCCCAGCGCCACGGCCGCGGTGGCGTAGTAGACGACCTGGGGCAGGACCCGGGCCCAGTTGATGGAGTTGACGGCCGAGAGACCGAGGCGCGCACCCAGCTCGGGGTCGGCGAACAAGGTCTTCACCAGGTGCTGGCAGTCGTCGAAGGTGCCCTCGACGGCCAGGTTGTGGACGTTGTCCGACGCCACCGTGGTCATCTGCCGGCGCTGGACCTCGGAGATGCGCCCGGCGGGGTGAAGGATGAACACGTCGAGGGTGTCGAGGTCGCGGCAGGCTTCGATGGCGGCGGGGCCGGTGTCGCCCGAGGTGGCGCCCAGGATGGTCAGGCGCTCGCTGCGGCGGGTCAGCTCGGCGTCGAAGAGCCGGCCCAGCACCTGCAGGGCGACGTCTTTGAACGACAGCGTGGGGCCGTGGAACAGCTCGAGCACCCACTCGTTGTCACCCACCTGGCGGAGCGGGACGACGGCCGGGTGGCGAAAGCGGGCGTAGGCCTCGGCGGCGATGCCCGCCACCAGGTCCTCGTCGACGCCGCCACCGAGGTAGGGGGCCATGATGGCGGTGGCCACCTCGGCGTAGGGGCGTCCGGCGAAGCCGGTCAGGGTGGCGGGCGAGAGCTCGGGCCAGGTCTCCGGCAGGTACAGGCCACCGTCGCGGGCCAGGCCCGCGAGCAGGACCTCGTCGAAGCCGAGGACGGGGGCGTCACCGCGGGTGCTGACGTACTTCACGCCGCCACCACCCGCAGCACGCTGGTCACCCGGTCGACGGCGTCGAGGCCGCGCAGGTCAGCGAGCGTGGCTTGTATGTCGGACTCGGCGGCGTCGTGGGTGATGAAGATGAGGCGGGCCTCGTCGCCCAGGCCCTCCTGTTCCATGGAACGGATCGACACCTGGTGCTCGGCGAACACCCCCGACACGGCGTGGAGCACGCCGGGGCGATCGAGCACCTCGATGTGGAGGTAGTACTCCGAGCGGGCCTCGTCGACGGGGCGGATCCGAGCCCGGGGCAGGACCCCGATGCTGGCGCTGGTGCCCCGACGCAGGTTGCCGGCGGCGTCGATCACGTCGCCCAGCACGGCGCTGGCGGTGGGCCGCCCACCCGCCCCCCGGCCGTAGAGCATGAGCTCGCCCACGGCGTCGCCCTCGATGAACACGGCGTTGAAGCTGCCCCGCACGCTGGCCAGCGGATGGCTGGACGCGACCATGGTGGGATGCACCCGCACGGCGATGCGCCCGTCGTCGCCCTGCTCGGCCACGGCCAGGAGCTTGACCTCGTAGCCCAGGCGGTGGGCGAAGGCGATGTCGGCCGGCGTGACGCCGGAGATCCCTTCGTGGGAGACGTCGCCGGCCACCACCGAGGCGCCAAAGGCGATGGTGGCGAGGATGGCGGCCTTGGCCCCGGCGTCGTAGCCCTCGACGTCGGCGGTGGGGTCGCGCTCGGCGTAGCCCAGGCTCTGGGCCTCGGCCAGGGCGTCGGCGTAGGTTGCCCCCTCCTCGCTCATGCGCGTGAGGATGTAGTTGGTGGTGCCGTTGACGATGCCGGTGACCCGGCGGATGCGGGTGCCGGCGAGCGACTCTCGCAGCGGGCGGATGACGGGGATGGCGCCGGCCACCGCCGCCTCGAACAACAGGTCGACCCCGGCGCTCTCCGCCGCGGCGAAGAGCTCGGCGCCGACGTTGGCCACCAGCTCCTTGTTGGCGGTGACGACCGGCTTGGCCGACTTGAGGGCGTCGAGCACCAGGCTGCGCGCCGGCTCGATGCCGCCGACGAGCTCGACCACCACGTCGATCTCTGGGTCGTGGACGACGCCGTCGGCGTCATGGGTCAGCGATCCGGGGGCCAGCTCGACGGGGCGGTCCCTGGCCAGGTTGCGCACGGCGACGCGGGCCACCTCCAGGCGTAGCCCGGTGCGGGCTTCGATGGTCTGGGCCTGCTCGCGGACCAGGTCCACCAGGGCGGCGCCCACGTTGCCGCAGCCCAACAGCCCCAGTCGCACCACTGACGTCGCTGCGTGCACCGGGGCCACGCTACCGCCGGGGCGCCGCCAGGGCGCCGGCACAAGCAGCGCAGCGAGCGGTCAGGCGTCGAGGCGGAGCAGGTCGTCGAGGGTCTCGCGGCGTACCACGAGGCGGGCCCGGCCGTCGGCCACGAAGACCACCGCTGGGCGGGGGACCTTGTTGTAGGTCGACGCCATGGAGTGCCCGTAGGCGCCGGTGACGGGGGTGGCCAGGATGTCACCCACCTGCAGGTCGGTGGGGACCCGGGCTTGGTGGACGATCACGTCACCCGACTCGCAGTGCTTGCCCACCACCCGGACCGAGCGGGGCCGCTCGGCTGCCACAGCACGGGGGAGGAAGGCCTCGTAGCCGCTGCCGTAGAGCACGGGTCGGGGGTTGTCGCTCATGCCCCCGTCGACCGAGACGTAGGTGCGGATGCCGGCCACCTCCTTGATGGTGCCCACGGTGTAGAGGGTCAGGGCGGCGTCGGCGGCGATGGCCCGACCCGGCTCCACCGCCACACGGGAGCTGATGCCCGCCTCGGCGCAGGCCTTGGCCAGCACCGCGGCCCACTCGCTGATGGTGGGTGCGTCCTCACCCTCGACGTAGGCCACGCCGAGGCCCCCGCCGAGGACGAGCTCGGGCAGGCCCAGGGGTACCACGAAGTCGGCCAGCACCTCGACCGCCTGGGCGAAGGAGCTCAGCAGGAAGACGTTGCTGCCGATGTGGGCGTGGACGCCCACCAGGTCCATGGCCGGCGACGCCTGGGCCCGGGCCACGGCGTCGGCGGCGGCGCCCGAGGCCAGGCCGAAGCCGAACTTGGAGTCGGCTTGGCCGGTCATGACGTAGACGTGGGTGTGGGCCTCCACGCCCGGGGTGATCCGCACCAGCACCCGGGGCGCCGGTGCGCCGGCGGCGACCAGGGCCTCGATGCGATCGAGCTCGTCGAGGCTGTCGACGACGATGCGCCCGACACCGACCGACAGGGCCCGGGCCAGCTCGCCCTCCGACTTGTTGTTGCCGTGCAGCACCAGACGTGCGGCGGGCACGCCGGCGGCCAGGGCCACGTGCAACTCCCCGCCGCTGGCCACGTCGATGCCCATGCCCTCCTCGTGGACCAGGGCGGCCATGGCCCGGCACAGGAAGGCCTTGGCCGCGTAGGTGGCGCCGTCGCCGAAGGCGGCCACCGCCTCTCGGGCCCGGGACCGGAGGTGGGCCTCGTCGTAGACGAACAGGGGAGTGCCGTGCTCGGCGGCCAGGCCCACCACATCGCAGCCCCCCACCCGCAGCCGGTCGTCGGCACCCACCTCGGCGGTGAGGGGCAGCAGCCCCGGACGCAGTGGGGTCATGGTCGGGCCAGCAGCAGGTGCACCTGGTCGATGAGCTCGATCGGATCGAAGGGCTTGGTGACGTAGGCATCGGCGCCGGCGTGCATGCCCTCGGCCACGTCGTCCTCCTGGGCCCGGGCCGAGAGCAGGATCACCGGGATGGCATCGGTGTCGACGCCCGCGCTCAGCGCGGCCACCATCTCGATGCCGTTCATGTGGGGCATCATCACGTCGCAGATGACCACGTCGGGCTGGGAGTCCTGGGCTGCCTGCAGGCCCTCGACGCCGTCAGGGGCGGTGAGAACGGCGAAGCCCTCCATCTCGAAGTTCACCTGGAGCAACTTGAGGATCACGGGGTCGTCATCGACCACGAGCACCCGGATGGCCTCTCGCACGTAGCGATGCTACCGGTGGCCCCTCGCTGCTCCCGCCCCGCCGGGCCCGCCGGCGGATAGGATCAGCAGGCCGCCCCCGTAGCTCAGGGGATAGAGCACCGCCCTCCGGAGGCGGGTGCGTAGGTTCGAATCCTACCGGGGGCGCCCGCCAGCCAGCTGCCACTTGCAGAGCCCGCCCGCGGCCCTACCATGGCCCGGTGGAGCGCAGCACCACCCTGGAGGCCGATCCGGTCAGCGTCAGCGCCGCCCGGCGCTTCGTCGTCGAGGCCCTCGTGGCATCAGGTCGTCCCGGCGACGCCGACACCGTCGAGCTGCTCGTGTCCGAGCTCGTCACCAACGCCGTGCTGCACGCCCGGTCACGCACCGAGCTGGTGGTACAGGTGGAGGGCGAGACGTTGCGGGTGGAGGTCCGCGACACCAGCTGCAACTTGCCCACGGTGCGTACCCACGGCCGGGAGTCCGAGACGGGGCGCGGCCTCGAGCTCGTCGAGCTGCTGTCCGACCGCTGGGGTGCGGAGCTCGACGAGGGGCCTGAGGCGGGCGGAGACGGCAAGTCGGTCTGGTTCGAGCTGGCGCTGGACGAGCCCATCTCCGCCTTTCCCCCCTCCGACGACGAGCCGGGTGCCGGCCCCGGGGTGGCGCCGGGCCGACACGGTTCCCCGTGCAGGATCTGCCTCGAGGGGGTCCCCTTGGCGCTGCTCCGGGCGTCCCGGGAGCACCAGGACGGCCTCACCCGGGAGTTCGTGCTCATGACCCTCGAGGATGCCGACGTCAGCGCCGTGCCCGCCCGGCTGGTGGAGCTCAGCGAGGACATGGCTGGTCGCTTCGCCGACGAGACCGCCTTCCTGGACGCCCAGGTCGACGAGGCCGAACAGCGGGGGGACGCCAGTGTCGACCTCTCGATGGAGTTGCCGCCGGAGGCGTCCGACGTCATCGCCGAGGTCGTCCTCCTGCTGGAGGAGGCCGACCGCTACTGCGCCGACGGGGCGCTGCTCACCCTGGCCGCATCCGAAGAGGTACGGGCCTTCCGGCACTGGTGGTCGACCGAGATCACCGCCCAGCTCAGAGGCGGGGCCCCCAGGCGGTGGCCGGATCGGTAGCTTCCGAGCTCCTGGCAGTGGAAACGGGGTGGTTGCCGCAACGGTTCCGCGGCCAGGACGCCAGGAGCTCGGACCCTACGACGGCGATGCTTCTGGCGGCGTGGACGGGGAGGGCTCGCGTGGCTCGTCCACGGGGCGGCGTTGCTCGTCGCGCATGGCGGTGCGACCGATCTGGACCAGGCGCAGGACGGTGACCAGAGCCAGGCCCCCGATCATGTTGCCCAGGGCCGCCCACAAGGCCATGCCCAGCCAGTCGGCGTAGCCGAAAGGCGCCCCGGCATGCAGGGCGGCGAACATCTCCAGGGAGACCACGATGGCGTGGTTGAGCCGTCCGCTGGCCAGCACAAAGGCGATGGAGACCGCCGCCACCAACTTCCCGGGCACCGAATCGGTGCCTCGCTCCATCCACGTCATCAGGGTGATGGCTGCGCCCCCGATGATGGCCGAAGCCAGGGAGGTGGCGCTGATGCCCAGCTCGGGGTAGTGGCTGCCGACCTCCACCGCCGTCTCGTGCAGGTCGGGGAGCCCGACGGCCATCAGTCCGGTGAAGGCCCATCCGGCCAGCAGGTTGGTCGCCGCCGTGCCGCCCCAGAGCCGCAGCGTCGCCCCTACCGTCGACTTGTGGGCCACCACCGCGACCACGGGGACGAGAAAGTTCTCGGTGAACAGCTCGCTGCGCCCGAGCGTCAGGGCGATGAAGCCGATGCTGAAGGCCAGGGCGGCGAGCAGCTCGTTGCCGGTGCCCTCACGCACGATGAGCAGGGCCATGACCCCCACGCCCACGTCGATGCCGCCCACCGCACCGGTGGAGAGCAGCGCGGGCCAGCTCCGGCCCAGCCGTCGCTCGGCTTCGTCCACGGTGCTCTGGAACCTGTCCCGCAGCTCCTCGTCGACCGGGCGCCGTCGCCGGCCCAGCTCACGCCGCTGGTCGGCGTCAGGCCGCCGGGGCTTGTCCTGCCCCGGCGGCACCTCGGTTGCGTCGGACGACGACGTCGTCCTCGAGGTGTCGTTGCTCATCGGTCGCCCCTTTCCCCGGACGTCGGCCCACGAGCGTGGGCGATCCGGCGAGGCGCAGGATAACGGGAGGTGGCACCGCCCCAGGGTGTCCCGAGCCGCGACGGGATGGCGTCAACAGGGTCAGGGCGATGATGGCGATGGTGAAGGCCCAGCCACCGAGAGGTTGGTTGCCGGTGGCCTGCCGCTGTCGAGGGGGTCGTAGACGGTGGCCCGGTCCTCGGGGGCGAACTCGGCGGAAGGGACGTCGAGGACCATCTGGCCGGAGCGCAGCCCGATCACCCGGTGGGCGAACCCGGCCACCAGCTCGACCTGGTGCAGGCTGCACACCACGGCGATGTCGTGTTCGGTGGCGACCGCCCGCAGGGTGGCGAGCACGCCGGTCGCCGATGCCGGATCGAGGCTGGCCACGGGTTCGTCGGCCAGGACGAGGCGGCTGCTCTGGGCCAGGGCCCGGGCGATGGCCACCCGCTGTTGCTGGCCGCCGGACAGGGTGTCGGCCCGGGCATCGGCCCGGTCGGCCAAGCCCACCCGGTCGAGGCACTCCCGGGCCCGCGCCCGCTCCTCGGCGCCGGGCCGTCGGGCCAGCACCCGCCAGGTGGGGAGATGGGCCAGGCGCCCCACCAGCACGTTGTCGATGGCGCTGAGCCGGCGTACCAGGTTGTAGTGCTGGAAGATCAGGCCGATCTCCCGTCGGGCCTGACGCAGCTCGTTGCCGCCCAGCCTGACCAGGTCACGCCCTGCCACCTCGACGTGGCCTTCTTCGGGCCGCAACAAAGCGGTGGTGGCCCGGAACAGCGTCGTCTTGCCTGCGCCGCTCGGTCCGATGACCGCCACCACCTCGCCGGGCATCACGTCGAAGGACACCCCGCGCAACACGGGCGCTCCGCCGTAGCGGTGCCCGAGTCCCTGGACCGACAGGACGGGCGCCATCCCGGTCGCCACCTACGCCAGCCGGGCCCGGAGGCGGGCCGAGAGCTGGTCCACGGCGGCCACCATGGCCACGATGATCAAGATGATGGTGAACAGGCGGGGGAAGTTCAACAGGTCGATGGCGTTCTTGAGCTGTTGACCGATGCCCCCGGCTCCTACCACGCCGAGGACGATGGAGGCCCGGATGTTGAACTCCAGCATGTAGAGCCCCACCGAGACCAGTCCGGGGAGGACATCGGGCAGGAGGGCCCAGCGCACCACCTTGAGTCGACTCGCCCCGGTCAGCTCGGCTGCCTCGAGAGGTCCCGCAGGCATCCCCTCGATGGTCTCGGCGAAGAGCTTGCCCATGCTGCCAAAGGTGTGGAAGGCGATGCCCAGCGTGCCGGCGAAGGGGCCCAGGCCCACGGCGGCGACGAAGAGCAGGGCGAAGACGAACGAGTCGATGCCCCGACAAGCGTTGAGCACCCAGCGAGCCGGTATGCGCAGAAAGCGGGTCGGCGTGAGGTTGCGGGCCGCGGGCACGCACGCCAGTAGGGCGGCGGCGGCGGCGATGGTGGTGCCCACCACGGCGATGGCCACCGTCTCGGCGGCGCGCCGGAGGAGCAGGTCGAACCCGTCGAACGACGGGGGCCAGGCCCGGGTGGCCCACCCCACCATCTTGGGCAGCCCCTCGGCCAGTGCCCCGGGGTCGACCTCGGCCAGGCGCACGCACAGGACGAAGCCGGCCACCAGGACCAGGGCGAGGCTGGCTCGGCGGATCCGGGGCAGCGTCCCGGGGACTGGGGGCGCGCTCCGAGGAGGCTGGCCGGTGGCCACGTCCTCGACGTTGGGGTACGAGTCGCTGACTCCGTCCTGGCCGCGTTGGGCCGCGGTGTCGGTCAAGGGAGCCCGCTCAACTGAGTTGACCGAGGTCTTCCGCCGCCTCCCGGATGATCCGGTAGCTCTCGTTGTCGGCGGGCACGAAGCCGGTGTAGTGCTCGGCCATGAACGCCTCGGCCTGCTCGGGGGTGATGGCCACGAGGATGTCCTGGATGCGCTGGGCCAGCTCGGGGTCGAGCCCCTCCCGTACGGCGATGGCGTCGTTGGGAAGGGGCTCGGACTCCCACACCACCTTGGTGGCGTCGGGGCCGATGGCCCCGGCCTCGATCATGGCCGTGCGGTTGCGGTCGTAGTCGGTGGCCAGCTCCACCTGGCCGTTGGCCACTGCCGTCTCGTTGGCCGGATGCGCCGCTCCCTCGGAGTACTGGAAGTAGGTCTTGGGGTCGATGCCCTGCTCGGCGAGAAAGTGGGTGGGGATGAGCCAGCCCGAGGTGGAGGCCACCTCGGTGAAGGAGATCGACATCCCCCGGGCATCGGTGGGCCAGTCGGTGACCGGCGAGTCGGGAGCGGCCACCACGATCGAGTGGTAGGTGGGCTCTCCGTCGTACTTCACCGTGGCGATGGCCTGGGCACCGGAGTCGTTGTTGGCCAGCACGTAGCCGTAGGGGCCCATCCAGGCCAGGTCGACCTGGCCGTTGGCCAGGGCCACGGCGATGCCGGCGAAGTCGGTGGTGACGTCCAGCTCGTACTCGGCACCCAGCTGCTCGGCCAGGTAGGCGAAGAAGGGCTCGAAGGCGGCCTTGGTGTCATCGGCCGTGGGTTGGTAGGGCCCGATCCCGAAGCGGAGTGTCTCGGGGACGTCGGCCCCGTCACTCGGTCCGGTACCAGAGGCGACGTCGGTGCCGTCGCCGCAGGCGGCCAGGGTGACCAGGGCCAGGACGGCAAGGCTGGCGAGAACGGGACGGAGGCGTGGCATCAACGCTCTTTCTCTCGAGTGGCGGGAGGGTCGTTCACACGGCGCAGTTGTAGATGTGAGGCAGGGTGCCGTCGCTCTGGCGCAGCGTGAGGAAGCGCTCGACGGCCAGGCGCTTGGCCTCGGCCAGGGGGACCTCGCCGGCGGCCAGCAACATGTCGGGGCTGGTCTCGACGTCGGCGCCGGCGGGATGCCAGTGCACGCCGTCCACGCTGACCGACAGCTCGGGCACGGTGTTGGTTTCGTCGACGTGGATGCCGGTGTCGGAGAAGCCCCGCTTGATGAGGGGGCGCACGGCGAAGTCCCGCCCGGTGATGCCCATGGTGGCCAACAGAACGCCCAACTCGGCCACCTCGTGGGCGTTCTCGGGTGTCTCGGTCAGGCCCACTCGCATGGGCAGGCCCAGCTCGCAGCCCAGGGCCAGGCCCTCCATGGCCCGGGCCCACGAGCCCTGGCCCCGGTTGCGGTCATGGGTCTCGGCCCGGGCACCGTCGATCGAGGTCTGCAGCACCAGGTGGTCGCGCCCGGCCAGCCGGCGCAGCTCGGCCAGCTGGCGGCCCTTGAACAGCATGGCGTTGGTGAGCACCACGGTGTCGAGGCGGTCGCTGGCGTAGAGGATCATCTCGACGATGTCGGGCTCGAGGAAGGGCTCGCCTCCGGTCAGGTAGACCTCGGTAAAGCCCTCGACCACCGCCTCGTCGATCAGATCCCGGAAACGGGGCAGCGGCATGGAGCGGCGCCTGGCGGTGGGCGAGGAGGCCACCGAGCAGTAGACGCAGCGCAGGTTGCAGTGGAAGTTGGTGTAGATCCACAGCCGGGGTGGGAACAGCGGCGTGGCGAACAGCGGCACCACGGGCAGGCCGTCGTCGACCACCTCGGGGGCATCGGCCCAGCCCACGCCCTCGGCCGCGAACCCGCCGGGCACGGCGCTGCGGTAGAGCTGGTAGCGACCCCGGGACCGCTCCAGGGGCGGCACCACCTCCAGGCAGGTGGTCCACCAGCCCGTCTCCACCGTCTCCACGAAGGGCTCGGGCAGCCCGGCCGCCCGCATGGAGGCGGCATGGGCCTGCCAGTCGTAGGCCAGGGCGACCAGCTCGGCCTCGGCGTGGCCGTCGTCGATGTCGATCACCGCGTACCAGACCTCACGCCGGCCGTCGTTGGCCGGACGCCCCAGCGCACCCACGTTGACCACCAGGCGCTCGCCCACCCGCTTGATCCAGGGCAGCCCGGTGTGGGTGCAGCACAACACGTCGGCGCCGCTGGTCTTGACACGGAGCTCGACCTCGTGGTCGTCGAGCGACTCCCAGAAGAAGTCGTTGAGCACCAGGGGAGAGCCGTGGACGAAGTGCACGTCGAGGTCCTCGATGGTCTCCCGGTGCTCGATGTCGAGAGTGCGCATCCACGCCGCGTACTCGGCGCTGGTGTGGGCCTTGGTGAAGTCGTAGATGAGCTGGGCGAACTCGTTGTCGCGGGGATCGAGGTAGCCGCAGCCGCAGTCGTCGTCACCCCGGCCGATGGCCACGTCGTAGTTGCCGGCGATGCACTCCACGCCGTTGTCGACCAGGAGGGGCCACACCGCGTCGGGCTCGGCGCCGAAGCCGCCCAGGTCACCAAGGCAGAACAACCGGTCGCACCCCCGGCGGCGGGCGTCGTCGAGGAACGCCCGCAGGGCGTAGGGATTGGAGTAGACGCCGCCGCAGACCGCCAGTCGCATCGGGACAGGTTACAACCGGAGTTTGACCATCACTCCCTCCGGGCGTCGCCCCGGGTGACCAGCGCGGTAACGTCGGGCCTGGTGGACGGGCGGGAGCGCTGGCGCCGAGGATCCGGAGAGAAGTAAAGTTTCGGCGGCCTCATGTGCCCGAGGCCCACGTCCGCTAGGACCGCACGCCGGTGGCTCGCCCCGGGGGCGTCTTCGGGTCTCACCAGATCACCGAGCCGCTGACGCAATCGACGTCGCCGTGTTCCTGGTGATGTGCCACACCGAGCCCCACCCGCGATAGGTGTGGACTGGTCCAGGCCGGCTGAGCGTGTACCGCCGCCCTCGATGGCCGAGGCCATCACGGCGCCTGCCGGCACCGCCGGTCGCTGCTGCTGGTGGGGCCAACGAGCACGGCTGACGCCCCTTGAAAGCATGGTGTCGGTGAGCACCACGGTGTCGAGGCGGTCGCTGGCGTAGAGGATCGTGTCGACGATGTCGGCATGCTCGTGAGAGCGCAGGAGCCACGGCGACGGACCGCCTCGGTAGCCTCGCTCCCCGTGACCGAGGCCACCGCCCGCCGGTCCCAACCTGGCGGGCTCGACGATCACCCGTGCGTGCGGGCCGCCCTCCGTCTGGCCGCCGGGGTGTTGGCGCCCCAGGCCGAGCAGGTCGATGTCGAGGGGGTCCCCGCCAGCCACGTCGAGGCCCTGGCCGGCGCCGGCCTCCTCGGCCTCTACGGTCCGGCGGACGCCGGCGGCAGCGATGTCCCGGCACCGGTGGCCCGGCGGGTCACCGAGGTGCTCTCGGGCGCCGACGGGGCCACCTGGTTCGTGTGGACCCAGCACGCCACTCCGGTGCGGGCGCTGACCCGCTCGGGCAACGCCGAACTGCGCCGGCGGTGGTTGCCCCGGCTGTGCCGGGATGTCCTGGGCGGGATCGCCATGGCTCACCTGCGCCGTTCGGCGGGGCCCACGGTGCGGGCCTGCGCCGGGGCCGACGGCGGTTGGCGTCTCGACGGGACGGCGTCGTGGGTGACGAGTTGGGGCTTGGCCGAGGTGCTCCTGGTGGGGGCGGTGACCGACGACGACCGGGCGGTGTCGGTCCTGGTGGCGGCCCACGAGCAGCCCGGTCTGGTCGCGTCGCAGCCCCTGGCCCTGGCCGCCATGGGAGCAACGTCGACCGTACGACTGGAGCTCGACGGCCTGGTGGTGCCGGCGGGCGACGTCGTCGACGTCGAGCCCCTCGACCGGTGGCGCCGGGCCGACGCCGACAAGACGGCCAACGTCACCCCGGCGGTGTTCGGGCTCATCGACTCGGTGGTGGCCAAGCTCGAGGCGGCGGCCGATCGGCGGGGGGAGCCGGCCGCCCTGGCCTTGGCCCGGGCCCTGGCCGAGGAGACCGGCGCAGTGCGCGCCGCGGCGTACCGTCTGCTCGACGAGGTCCCGGCCCGGGAGGCCATCGAGGAACGACTTGCCCTTCGTGGCCACGCCCTGGAGCTGGGGGTACGGGCGGCCACCGCCCTGGTGGTGACCAGCGGGGGAGCGGGGATGTCGCGCTCGTCGCCGGCCCAACGACTCGCCCGCGAGGCCCTGTTCCACCTCGTCCAGGCCCAGACGCCACCGGTGCGACGGGCGACCCTGGCCCGTCTCGCGGAGGTCGGCGGGCGCCGCTGGGCACCGGGTCAACCTCGGTCGCAGTAGCGTCATGGGGAAACGACGATCGAAAGGCACGTCTTCTCATGATCAAGCTCACCGCCAGCCGAGCCAGCGGCAAGGTGAAGGCCAGCTTCGTGCTGCCCCTCACCGAGACCCCGGAGGCGGTCTCCGTGCTCGGCGACTTCAACCAATGGAGCCCGTCGGCCGATCCCCTGAAGAAGCGGGCCAACGGCACCCGTAGCGCCACCGTCGAGCTCCAGCCCGGTCAGAGCTACTCCTTCAAGTACCTGAGCGAGGGTGGGACCTGGTTCACCGAGCCCGAGGCCCACGGCCACCAGGTCAACGAGTACGGCGAGACCAACTCGGTCATCCAGACCTGAGGCGGTGGCGTGACCGGCGCCGGTCACCGGGGTGAGGACCCCCTGGGGGACGACCTCCAGGCTGTCACCCACCTGCTCGGCCGTGCTCCCCGGGCGCCGTTCGAGGTGGTGGTGCGCTCGCGGGGTGGCGAGCCCGTGGTCATCCGCAACGCCCCCCTCCTCGCCGACGGCACGCCCATGCCCACGCGGTACTGGTTGGTCGGAACGCCCGAGCGCCAGGCGGTCGGCCGGCTGGAGTCGTGCGGAGGTGTGCGGGCGGCCGAGCAGGCCGTCGGGCCCGCCGCCTTGGGTGAGGCCCATGGGCGCTACGCCGCCGAGCGCGACGCTGCGCTACCGGAGGGCTACCTGGGACCCCGTCCTTCCGGCGGGGTGGGGGGCACCCGCAGAGGGGTGAAGTGCCTGCACGCCCACTACGCCTGGTACCTGGCGGGGGGTGACGATCCCGTGGGCCGGTGGGTGGCGTCCATGCTCGCCGACGTCGTGCCGGCACGCCCGACATGACGGTTCCGCCTGTCGCCGCCATCGACTGCGGGACCAACTCCACGCGACTGCTCGTGGGCCGAGACGGCGGCGCACGCCGGCTGCAGACCCTCGAGCGCCGGGCGGTCATCACCCGCCTGGGTGCCGGCGTCGACGCCACCGGCGTGCTCGACGCTGCCGCCGTGGACCGCACGCTGCAGGTCCTCGGGGAGTACCGCAGGATCGTCGACGACCACGGGGTCGAGCGGGTCCGCCTGTCGGCGACCTCGGCCGCCCGGGACGCGGCCAACCGAGAGGAGCTGTTCTCGGGTGTGGAAGGTGTGCTCGGGATGGCGCCCGAGCTGCTCTCGGGTGACGAAGAGGCCAGGTTGTCGTTCCTCGGCGCCACCGCCGAGCTCGACCCGGGATCGGGCCCGTTCCTGGTGGTCGACATTGGCGGCGGCTCCACGGAGTTCGCCGTGGGTGACGCCAGGGACGGCCCCGAGGGGGTCATCTCGGTCGACGTGGGCTGCGTGCGCCTGACCGAGCAGTACCTGCACCGCGATCCCCCTGCGCCCGAGGAGCTGAGCGCGGCCATCTCCGTGGTCGAGGCCCACCTCGACGACGTGGTGCGGGAGCTGCCGACGTCCCGGGGGGCGGCGCTGATGGTCGGCCTGGCCGGGACCGTCACCACCGTGGCCGCCGTGGAGTTGGGCGTGGCCTACGACCGCGACCGGATCCACCACTTCCGCTTGAGCCGGGCGGCGGCCGAGGACGTGTTCCGCACACTCGCCACCGAGGCTCGTCGCGACCGGATCCACAACCCGGGGCTGGAGGAGGCTCGAGCCGGCGTGATCGTGGGTGGGTGTTGTGCCCTCGTCGCCATCATGCGCTACTTCGACGTCGGCGAGCTCCTGGTGTCGGAGGCCGACATCCTCGACGGGATGGCGCGCAGCCTGTTGTTCAGCTGATCACCGCTCGAGGTTCGCCGACCGGAGGTGACGGCTCCGGCTGCCATGCGCTAGACACGTGGGCAGTCCCCCGAGGAGGTCCCCATGACCCGTCCGTCGCGCGCCGTCGTCGCCGTGCTCACCGCTGCGTTGCTGAGCCTGGCCGCTCCATCGTTCGCCGCTGCCCCAGCCGGTGCCCACCCTCGCTCCCAGGCCGATATCTCGGCCACGGCCAGGCGATCGTCCCCGCCGCGCCCGGCCACGGCGGCGAGGTCGATCCTGAAGCTCATCAACCACGAGCGGGCTGCCGCCGGCCTTGACGAGCTGACCGTCGATCCGGCCCTGGCCGAGATCGCGGCGACGTGGTCGAGGAGGATGGCGAGGTCGAATCGCCTGGCCCACAACCCGTCCCTGCGTGCCCAGGTGTCCGAGGCGGCACCCGGTTGGCGGCGCCTGGGCGAGAACGTCGGCTTCGGTTCCGACGTCACCACGCTCCATCGGGCCTTCATGGCCTCGGCCGGCCACCGCGGCAACGTCCTCGGCAACTTCGACCGGATCGGGATCGGCGTCGTGGTGGCCAACGGCCGCACCTGGGTGACGGTCGACTTCGTCCGGTCCTAGAGGCTGCGCCGACAGGCGCTGGCGTGGCCCAAGGGGTGCGCCGGCGAGCCGCCAGGAGCGGGGGGCCGGGTCCTGCGCGACTCGGCGGCAAGCCGCCGAGTCCGATGGGAGGCAACCGGTAGGGGCATGCTCCTAGTATCAGGGGTCGTGTCCACGGCGACCCACGAGGAGCCGGCAGTCCTGTGGGGAGCGCGCGTGCACCTGCGTTGCCTCACTCCTGACGATTTCAGCGACTGGCAGGCGGTGCGCCTCCGTAGTCACGCCTGGCTCACCCCGTGGGAGCCGAGTCGGCCAGCGGGCTCACCGGACATCATCCGCAACCGCTCTGCCTTCGCCACCCGGTGTCGCGCCCGCGAGCGGGAGCGCCAGATGGGCACCGGCTACGGCTTCGGGATCTTCGCCGGGCGCCGGCTCTGTGGCGAGATCAATCTCAACGGCGTGCAGCGGGGCCCGTTCCAGAGCGCCTATGTGGGCTACTGGATCGACCAGGACTGTGCCGGCAACGGCTATGTCCCCGAGGCCTTGGTGGTGCTGGCCCGGTTCGCCTTCGAAGACCTCGTCCTGCACCGCCTCCAGGTGGCCATCGTCCCCCGGAACCGACCCAGCCGCCGGGTGGTGGAGAAGCTGGGGTTGCGCTGCGAGGGCACCGCCGAGCGCTACCTCGAGATCAACGGGGTGTGGGAGGACCACCTCCGCTTCGCCATCACCGCCGAGGAGTGGACGCAGCGTCGAGACGAGCTGTTGGAGCGGTGGGTGATCGGCCCCGGTCGTCTCTAGCCTGGGCCCATGGCCAACGACACGGAACGATCCTCGGAGTCGCTCGACGAGCATGTCCCCAGCACCGACGAGGAGTGGCGCCGGCGCCTGACGCCCGAGCAGTACGCCGTGGCCCGCCAGGGTGGCACCGAGCGGGCCTTCACCGGTGCCTACTGGGACACCAAGCAGCCCGGGATCTATCGCTGTGTCGGCTGTGGCGCCGAGCTGTTCCGCTCCGACGAGAAGTACGACTCGGGAACGGGGTGGCCGAGCTTCTGGACGACGATCCACGACGACCGGGTCACCAAGGTGGTCGACCGCCATCTGGGGATGTCCCGCACCGAGGTGCGTTGTGCCCGCTGCGGCTCCCATCTGGGCCACGTGTTCGACGACGGGCCCCGCCCCACCGGCGAGCGCTATTGCATCAACTCCGCAGTCCTCGACCTCACCCCCGGCGAGTCCGGGTAGCGACAGCCTCGACCCGAGCCATGACGTCGGGCACCCGAGGACGGCCAGGGGACCCATCTATCCTGGGTCCGCCGGCGTGGTGGAACGGTCAGACACGGTCCCCTTAAAAGGGACTGCCCTACGGGGCGTACGGGTTCGACTCCCGTCGCCGGCACCTCCCGCCGCCGCCGGACCACCAGGGCCGCGGTCAGGCCACAGCCACGGTGGTGCCGGGCCGGGCGCTCCGCCGTGGCGCCCGGCTCGGCGGCGCCCCGTGTACCC
>JAHWJI010000150.1 GCA_019348495.1 Actinomycetota bacterium
GCACCACGTCACCGGTCAGGGCGGCCAGCGCCTCCGGACCATGGTGCTTGTCCGTCGCCCGAGCGACGAGGTCCCACACGGCGGCGGTGGTGGTGAAGGTGACGGCGTCCACGTGGCGGCGGGCCAGGACCTCGACCAGGCACAGCTCCCGCACCGCCCCGGTGAAGCGTCCGGAGGAGGCCGGAAGGTCGTCGGCGACGCCGGCGAAGACCACGCCGGCGCCCGCCCGCCGCAGGAGCCGGGCCTGCTCCTCGCGGCGCCGTCCGGCGGTGACCGCCACCCGCCAGCCGGCCAGGGGCGCGGGGGCGGTGGCCGAGCCGTCCTCGATGGTGACCATGGCGGCAGTGTCCCCGACCGACGTTTCGCCGGCGTTGCCGCCACCTTGCCGCAAGGTGGGCGCGCCCGACGCCGAGACCTCGCCCTGGCCTACCATCACGGCATGGTGCGACTCGCTCCCCGATCCAACCGGGTGGTGATCGCCCTGGCGGGCGTGCTCCTGGCCGCCGTTGCCGTGCTCTCCACCGGCGCCGCCGAGCGGAACGGCGCGGAGCCGGCCTCCGAGCAGGTCACGAGCCTCTCCCTGTCAGGGCCCTTCACCCTCGACGAGTTCGGGCGCCCGCAGCCGGCCACCCTCCCCTCGGCCCGACCGTCCAGCCCGGTGCTGCCCACCCCGGTGATGCCGCCGGCCGATCCCTACGCCCCCGAGGACGTCTTCGTCATCGGCACCATCGAGATCCCCGCCCTCGGCCTGGCCGCCCCCTTGCACGAGGGCGTGACGCTGAACGCCATCGACCGGGGCCCGAGCCACTGGCCCGGCACCGCACTCCCCGGCGAGCTGGGCAACGTGGTGGTGGCCGGCCACCGGGTCACCCGTGGCGGTCCGTTCCGCCACATCGACAAGCTCGTCCCCGGCGACCAGGTCATCTTCACCGTCGACGGCCGCCGGTCGGTCTACCGGGTCACCGGCCACGAGGTGGTCACGCCCGACGCCATGCGGATCGTCGACCAGACGCCGGCGCACACCGGCACCCTCTTCGCCTGCCACCCGCCCGGCTCGGAGGCCTACCGCTACGTGGTGCGGCTGGCCCTGAAGGGGTGACCGGCACCACGCTTCCCGGCGCCTGACCGGCGGTGAGCCCTCCCCGGGCGGCACCGTCCGGTCGCTGGCCGACCGCCGGCGCCGCCCTCGCCGGCGGCTTGCTGCTCACCGCCGGGCTTCCGCCCTTCGGGTGGTGGCCGCTGGCCCTGGCCGGCGCCGGCCTCCTCGCCTTCGTGCTGCGGGACCGGGCGCCGGCGGGACGACTGGCCGTGGGCGCCGCCGCCGGCGTGGGGTTCCTCGGCCCCGGCCTGCTGTGGATGACCGAGTTCCACCTGGCCGGCTTCGTGCTGGCGGTGGTGCTCCAGGTGGGCGTGTTCGCCCTGGGGCCGGCGGCGGTGCCCGCGGGCCGGGGCCAGGCCCTGGCGCTGCCCGCCGCCCTCGTCCTGGTCGAGGCCTTCCGGGGTGTGTGGCCCTTCGGGGGGGTGCCCATCGCCACCTTGGCCCAGACCCAGGTCGGGGGGCCGCTGGCCTTCGCCTCCCGGCTGGGTGGCGGCCTGCTGGTGGCCGCCCTGGTGGGCGTGGCCGGCGTGGGCCTGGCCGCCCTGGGGCGACGGGCGTGGGCCACTGGCGGCGTGGGCGCCGGCGTGGTCGTGACCCTGGTGGTGGCCGGCCTGGTGGCGCCCTCGGGACGGGACGTGGGCGCCATCGACGTCGCCGTGATCCAGGGCGGCGGGCCCCGGGGCCTGCGGGCAGTGGACAACCCGTCGGCCCGGGGCCTGGAGGCCGCCCTGGAGGCCACCGAGCAGCTCCCCTCCGGAGTCGACCTGGTGGTGTGGCCGGAGAACGCCGTCACCGTCGAGGGGGAGGTGGCCGCCTCCCCCGAGGACGAGACCGTGGGCGCCGCCGCCCGCCGCCTGGGGACGACGCTGGTGGCCGGCGTGGTCGAGCGGGAGGGTGACCGCTTCCGCAACCTGGCGGTGGCGTGGGGGCCCGACGGCCGGCTCATCGACCGCTACGAGAAGAACCAGCGGGTCCCCTTCGGCGAGTACGTGCCCTGGCGCTCGTTCGTCGGCCGCTTCGCCGACCTCCGGGCCGTCCCCCGAGACGCTCGCATCGGCGAGGGTCCGGGGCTGCTGGCCACGCCGGCCGGCGACCTCGGCGTGGCCA
>JAHWJI010000151.1 GCA_019348495.1 Actinomycetota bacterium
GTGCTGTTCAACCCCGTCCTGGAGGCACCGTCCGGGGCCCACGGGCACCGGGAGGTGGGACGGGAAGGGTGCATGAGCGTGCCCGACCTGACCGGCGAGGTGGCCCGGGACAGCGCGGTGGTGGTCCGGGGTGTGGGCCTCGACGGCGAGGCCCAGGTGCTCGAGTGCGACGCCTTCGAGGCCCGAGCCGTGCAACACGAGCTCGACCACCTCGACGGCCTGTTGTTCCTCGACCGGGTGGTGTCGCCCGAGCGCGTGTTCCGACGGCGGGTGTACCGCTGAGCACCGCAGTCCCGGAGCGCCGGAGTGGCGCCGGTAGTCTCCGGCCATGGCCTTCCCGAGGAGGCTGCTCAACCAGGGCGAGGACGTGGTGCTGGACCTGCGCCCGCACTGGTGGTTCTTCGCCCCGCCGGCGCTGGCGCTGATGGGCGCCCTCGCCGGGCTGGTGGGCCTGGCGGCGATCGACGCCCACGAGCTGCTCCAAGTGGTGGCAGCGGCAGTCACCCTGGTGGCCCTGGGCCGCTTCGCCGTTCGTTATGCCCGGTGGGCCACCACCAACTTCGTGCTGACAACCGACCGGCTCATCCGTCGCAAGGGGGTGATGGCCAAGGAGGGCATCGAGATCCCCCTGGAGCGGGTGCACAGGGTCTTCTTCCGCCAGCGCGTGCTGGAGCGGATGCTGGGCTGCGGCGAGCTGGTGATCGAGTCGGGCGGCGAGCGGGGCAGGCAGAGCTTCACCGACATACCCCGACCGTCGGCGGTGCTCCACGAGATCTACCATCAGATCGAGGAGAGTCAGCGCCGCATGGCCGGGAGCGGGGTCGACCGGCGCCCCAGCCGAGCCCCGTCGCCGGTGTCAGTGGTGGAGCAACTGGAGCGCCTCTACGAGTTGTCTCGACGTGGCGTCCTGACCCCCGCCGAGTTCGAGGCCAAGAAGACCCAGCTCCTGGAGCGGCTGTAGGGCCCAGTCAGAAGCGCTCCTCGCGCACCACCGTCTCCCGGTCGCCACGACGGCCATAGGGAGAGAAGCTGCTGAGGAACAGTGCCGAGATCAACAGCCCCAGCGCACCCACGATCATGAGGATGACGCCGATGGCGTAGAGATCCAGGCCCGAGACCGTGATGTCGACGGCGAAGGCCAGGATGGCGCCCACGGCCAACAGGAACACACTCAATCCGATACCCATGTCGGTGACCTCCTGTCGCCGGCCCGGGAGCCGGCGTCTCTGGGTGGGGCCCGCCCCTGCGGAGGCTCCTCTACCCTGCTGAGGAGCAAACTACACCCGTCCCCTGCGGTGATCGGTGTGCGAGCATCTGGCGTGATGGGAGTGCTGCGGCGCCTGCTCACCGGTGGCCTGGGGCGCCCGCCCTGGGACCTGCCCGGACGCCGGCAGGAGGAGCGTTTCCTACTCCTCGTGCGGGCGGGGGCGACTGGCGATGCCGGTGGCGGGTTGTCGGTCGAGGGACGGGCTCAGGCCGAGGCCATGGCCGACGCGCTCGCCGCCCTCGGCCCGTTGCCCGTGACGGTGGCGCCCGAGCGGGCTTCGGTGGAGACGGCGGCCCCGCCACCGCCGCGCGGTACCCTGCGGCCATGGACCTGCGCAAGCTGCGCACCGGCGAGTGGATCGCGCTGGCGAGCGGTGTCGCGCTGATCGTCGCGCTGTTCCTGCCCTGGTACGGCGACCAGGGCGACACCGCGAGCGGCTGGGCTTCGCTCACGGTGATCGACGTGGTGCTCTGTGTGTGCGCGCTCTTCGGAATCGCGCAGTGGTTTCTCACGGCGCAGCAGCCGACGTCCGCCGTGCCGCTGGCCGTCGCGGGCCTCGGCGCCTGGGCCGGGATCCTTGCGACGATCCTCACGCTGATCCGGGTGATCGACGCGCCCGCCGACGGCGCCGTCGTGGGCCGCGACGTCGAGGTGACCGGCGAGGCCGCGGTCTTCGAGGCGACGGTGCCGTGGGTGGTCGTGGCCGACGGTGTCGTCGTGGAGTCGGGGTTCGCGAACTCCGCGGAGGGCCAGCGGTTCAGCCCGTTCTCCTTCACAGTCACCCTCGAGCCGGGGGAGTACGTCGTGCGGGTGGCCGAGGACGACCCGTCCGGCGGGGAGGGACGACCGCCGTTCACCGACGACAAGAGGATCACCGTCACCGGCTGACGCGGGAGCCGGTGGAGGCCGGCAAGGTGGCTTTGCGTACACCG
>JAHWJI010000152.1 GCA_019348495.1 Actinomycetota bacterium
CACCGGCAACGTGCTGCTGTGGCGGTCGAGCACCCGCCGGCTTGAGGCCGAGGCCGTGCGCGACGCCATGCTGGCGGCCAGCGGGCAACTGGACCGCGGCCGGCCCACGGGCTCGCCGGTGATGAACCTGCCCTACGTCGAGATCCGCAACCTGAACCCCGGCGGCGGCAACGGTAACCCGCGCCAGAACCAGCGCCGGCGGATGATGATGCGCATGGGCCTGATGCCCGAAGGTCAGGGCCAGGGCGTGGCGAACAACGCGCGCAGCGTGTACCTGCCGGTGGTGCGGGGGATGGTGCCGCCGGCGCTGGAGGTGTTCGACTTCGCGGAGCCGAGTTTGTCGACCGGCACCCGCGACGTGACGACGGTGGCGACGCAGGCGCTGTTCCTGATGAACAACCCGTTCGTGATCGAGCAGTCGCGCCACCTGGCCCGGCGGGTGCTGGAGCGCGAGGGGCTGGGCGACGCGGGCCGCGTGGACCTGGCATACCGCCTGGCGCTGGGGCGGGTGGCGAGCGACGCCGAGCGGGCGCAGTTCGCGCAGCAGCTAGCGTACGTGCAGGCGACCGTCGCCGCCAAACCGGCCGAGGCGGTTCAGGCCGTCGTCGCTCTGGCTCAACAGGCGGCTACGCTGCTCGACCTCGACGAAGTGGCGACACGCAGAATCATCGACCAGCAGCTGCGGAACGCGGGCTGGGAGGCCGACACCGAGGCGGTCAACTTCAAGAAGGGCGTGCGACCCCAGAAGGGCAAGAACCTCGCCATCGCGGAGTGGCCCACCGCCAGCGGCCCCGCCGACTACGTCCTGTTCGCCGGCCTGGCGCCCCTCGTCGGTGCACCGGCACTACCGCACCCTGCGCCGGGTCCTCCAGGTGGCGGTGGAGAAGGGAAGCTCCCCTCCAACCCCTGCGACCGGGTGCAGCCGCCCCGGGTGCCCAAGCGGGAGATGGTCTTCCTCACCTGGGAGCAGGCCGTCGACCTGGCCGAGGCGGTGGGGGAGCGCTACCGGGCCCTGATCTACCTGGCGGTCGACAGCGGGATGCGCTGGAGCGAGCTGGTGGGGCTGCGCCGGGCCAAGGTCGACCTCCACCGGCGCAAGGTCCGGGTCACCGAGCAGCTCATCCGGCTCGAGTCGGGGGAGTGGCTGCGCAAGGAGACGAAGACCGCCGCCGGCGTCCGCTCGATCACCATTTCCCCGGAGACGGCCAAGATCCTCGCCGCCCACATCGAGCGCTTCACCGAGCCGGCGCTGGACGCCCTCGTGTTCCCCAACAGCGCCGGGAGACCGCTGATGTCGTCGAGCTTCTGGCAGCACCACTTCCAGCCGGCGCTGCGGGCCGCCGGCCTGGCCTGCCGGTTCCACGACCTGCGGCACACCAGCGTGGCCCTGGCCATTCGTGCTGGAGCACACGCCAAGACCATCCAGGTGCGGATGGGCCACTCCTCGATCAACGTGACCCTCCACCGCTACGGCCACCTCCTACCGGAGTTCGACGAGGCGATCGCCATGGGGTTCAGCGAACGGCTGGCTGAAGCACAGCGCTCACAGCGAGAGCGGTCGGGCGCGCTCCACGCGGCCTTTGGCCGACAGTGCGGCCGGGTAAGGGCCCGGCGGCGCGCCGGCCATGAGCTTCGAGATCCTGCCGAACCACCCCGGCCGGCGCCGGTTGCCGGGGTACCCACGGTGGGCGTCGCTCCGTACTGGACGATCGGTCCGGTGACCGGCCGGGTCGCCAGCGGGAGGACCTACCCGCTGCGCTGGTGCAGGCCGGCGCCGATGACCGAGGTGACCTCGGCCTCGATGAGCTGTTGGATCCACTCCAGGCTCGTGCGGATGGTGTCGATCATCTGGCCCGCCTTGAGTGCGGCGAGCAGGTCGGAAAGGTCAGACTGGGTGAGGGCCATCGGCGTTTTCTCCTCTTCGTGATCCCGGCTAGGACACGTCGAGACTTACGCCGGTGGCCCGCCCATGTGGTGGACCCTTTACACCGAGCTACACCACGTCACGGGACGTCCCCCCACGGCAAGGACGATGCCCGCCGCCAAGTGCAGCGCAAGACTGAGTGACCGGGCCGACACGCGGACCACCTCTGCCAGACCGCCACCGAGGAAGTTGGCCAAGGCCGGGAGCGCCGCCAGGCCCAG
>JAHWJI010000153.1 GCA_019348495.1 Actinomycetota bacterium
CACGTGCCACCAGTCGCACGGCCCTCACTGCCACCTGGCCCAACCAGGTGACGCTGGTCCCGACGCCCTCGCGGCCCATCCCACCGCCGACCGCCACCAGCCACCCCAGTGCCTCCTCCACCGGGATGGACAGCGCCGCCGCCCGGGCGCCCGAGGGCAGGGGCACGGCCCGGTGCTGGCTCCAGCCGAGCGCCGGGCCACCGATGGCCTGGAGCCGGTCGGCCAGGTCGTCGTTGCTGGCTGGCGACGCTTCCGGCCCCCCCGCCCACACCACCACCTGTCCGCTCAACCACGATGCCTGGAGGCGAACCTCTCCGGCGGGCTGGCCCTCCAGCACGACGGCGGTGGGGTCGGACGCTCGGGTGAGCAGCTCGTAGGCCGCTTCCAGCCGCCCCAACTCGGCCTCGAAGTCGGCCACCACCTGGTCCCGCTCCGGTCCCCGGAGATGACGGACGGCGTCCAGGTGCTCGTCGGTGTCGTGCAGCAGCCGCTCCAGGGTGCGCCGCCAGGCGGCCGGGTCGGCCTCGAGCACGGCTCGGTCCTCGTCGGTGGCGGTGCCCTCGGCTGCCGCCCACACAACGTTCTCGAAAGCTCGTGTGGCGTCGTCCATGTCTTCCGGCGCTCCCGCGCCGATCCCCTGCCGTCCACGCGACGCAGGAGGTATCCGGTTCCGGCATCTCGGAGAGGCCTCGGAACAGACCCTCTCCACCGCCAGGACGGCGGGACGCCAGCCGCTTCACCATAGCGGCGTCAGAGCGTTCACGCTCCGATGGCACCCGGTCGCCGAGAACGTCCGGCGCCGGCCGGGGGGCGACACGTGGTAGCACGGAGCTGGTGGAGATCCGTGCCGCTGTGCACGGCGACTGGCCGGCGCTGTGGTCGATCTGGCACGCCGTGGTCGCCCGCGGGGACACCTACGGGTGGCCTCCCGAAACGTCGTACGACCAGGCGCGGAGGCTGTGGATGCTGCCTCCTCCCGCCGAGGTGTTCGTGCTGGAGGTCGGCGGGGACATCCGGGCCACCGCCGTGCTCAAGCCCAACCAGCCCGGGTTGGGCGACCACGTCGCCAACGCCAGCTTCATGGTCCATGCCGAGGCTCGTGGGCGCGGCGTGGGCCGGCGCCTTGCCGAGCACGTGCTCGAGGGGGCCCGGGCGTCGGGCTACCGGGCCATGCAGTTCAACGCCGTGGTCGCCACCAACACCGCCGCCATCGAGCTCTGGCGGTCACTCGGCTTTGCGACCATCGGGACCGTGCCGGACGGGTTCCGACACGCGGGGCTGGGCCTGGTCGACCTGCTGGTGATGCATCGAACGTTGTGAGCCCAGCCGGGGGAGCGCCCGCCAGCGCCACCCGGGTCAGGCCGTCACAGAAGGATGATCAGCAGGATGATGATCAGGATCACGGTGCCAATACCGATGTACATGAAGCCTCCTCGCTCAGCGGGTGTGGGGAGTTCTTCTCCTTTGCCGGCGACCTTTCAAACGTGGCGGGCACACCTGGCACCACGAAAAGTGGTCATCTGAGCATCGTCAGTAGGGTGGGTTTCGTGCCGGTGCTGCTTCCCGCCCTGGCCTCGGCCGTCGACGTGTTCGCGGTGTACGGCGTGCTGTTCTTGGACCCGCTGCCCGTGATCGCCTACTGGGTCGTGTTCAACCTGGTGCAAGTGGGCGTCGGCGCGTACGCCTTCCGCCTCGACGACGAGCCCCTGGGCCCGCTGTGGGTCGTCCCTCTCCAGCAGTTCGTGTACCGCCAGCTCATGTACCTGGTGCTGATCCAGTCGGTGGTCAGCGGCGTGGTCGGAGCGCGGCTCGGGTGGCAGAAGGTACGAAGGACCGGCGTCAACGTGGCGACGGGGGCCAGGCCGGGGTCCGGACGAGGAGGGCGCCCGGCCTACGCTGCCCCGGGTGCGGATCGGCCTGGTCTCCCCCTACAGCCTGAGCGTGCCGGGCGGCGTGCAGGGTCAGGTCCTCGGCCTGGCCCGGGCGCTGAGGGCGCAGGGCCACGCCGTGCAGGTGCTGGGCCCGTGCGACGGGCCGCCCCCGGAGCCGGGGGTGACGCCGCTCGGCAACTCGGTTCCTCTGGCGGCCAATGGCTCGGTG
>JAHWJI010000154.1 GCA_019348495.1 Actinomycetota bacterium
GGTCCGATCGCCCAAGGGATGACCATCCGGGGCGCGCGCACGCCCGCGATCCACCCTGACTAGCCCAACTCCGACGATCGGTCAACCCTGGCTCGGCAGCGGGCTCAGGGTGGGGTGATCCCCGAGCGATCGGGCCGGACCCGGATGAGTCGACTCGGCGAGGACCGCTTCGATGCCTCGCCGCACCACCGCCATGAGGATTTCGCGCCGGGGATCATCGGCCATCTCCTCGGCCAGGTCGTTGATGCGCCGGGCCAGGCTGCGCAGGGTGATCTTGGTGACCGAGGTCGGGTCGGTGCGTCCGGTGCTGCGAAACTTCGAGCAGCGGGCGACGAGCTGCTTGCCGGTGGTGCGACGCAGCTCCGAGCGGATCTCGTCGGGCGCCGTCGAGACCAGGCTGCGCATCTGGTTGAGCGCCTGGGCCTTGGCCTTGCGAGCCGAACACCGGGCAACTCGCAGGACCCGCAACGATTCAACGCTGCCGTCACGGGTCTTGGCCACGCTCTTGGCATCGCCACCCTGGGCCGCTCGGGCAGCCGAGATCGCATCCTGGGGGTCGGACGTCCCGCGCAGCCGGCGGCGTTGCCGGTTGGGTCGGTCGACCTCGACGACGGTGATGCCGTGGGCATGGAGGTGTCGGGTCAGGCCGGCGCCGTAGCTGCCGGTGCCCTCGACGCCGGCCAGCTCGAGCTGACCGAACGAACAGGCCCAGTCGAGCAACTTCTCGTAGCCGGCCGGTGCGGTGTCGAAGGCTCCGACGTCGAGGAGCGCGCCGCGTTCGTCGAGCGCGGCGGCGACGTGGACGTCGAGGTGGGTGTCGACACCGATCGTGATTCGTGATGCCATCGTGGTCATGACGGTCCCTTCATGCAGTGGGGGTTGTCACCACACCTGCCGGGACGGCGGACAAGACAGCGATGGGCCTCTGCGACAGGCTCCTAGTAGGTCACTCCGCCCGACCGGTGGGTGTCGGGCGAGCACCGAGAGACCCGGTCGACTGATCATTCGAAGGACAGCCCGCACAGCGGGACGTCAGCCGGTAAGTGGGGTCAGACCGAACCCCCGATGCTCGCCCTCACGCTGACCGACACCGACAACATCAGCAACCGATCGGCGCTCTGCTCATCCTCGCTGCCGGCTCGTCGGCGGTCGAGGCGAGCGCGAAAAAGCGTTCGGTGCTCATCACGCTCGACGGCGAGCCGTCGGCCGCCGCCGCTTGAGGTCCGCGAGAGCGAAGCCTCTTTCTGTCAGGGGCCGGTTTCGGGCGCGTCGAAGCAGGCCGGGGGTCGAGGGGCGTACGGTTGTTGGTGGCCCGGGTGTGACTGGTCCGAAGAGCCGGCGTCAGGATGCGAGCCGGCCACGCTGGACTACAGAGACGTTCCTGAGTGTCCACCCGGGCCGCTCATCTCAGCGGCGGCCGAGGTCCACTTGGAGTTGACGCCACACGGCGTCAGAGATGCGGCGCTTCAAGGCGCGGAGTGCTTCCTTCTTCGTCTTGCCCTCGGCGAGCTTGCGGTCGTAGAACACGCGTCCGGGGGTGCCGGCGTTGCGGATCTGGGTGACGGCGATGAGGTGCATGGCGTGGTTGAGCTTCCGGTTCCCGCGCGGGTTCAACCGATGCCGAGCCCTCGGACCCGACGACGCTTCGATCGGAGCAGTCCCGTTGTAGGAGGCGAACTTCTCCTTGGTCGGGAACCGGGCTGGATCACCGGCATATCCCAGGATCAGCGCGGCCACGATCGGCCCGACCCCATAGACCTCGAGCAGGGTCGTGCCCGACGCATCGACGGCATCGGCGATCCGCCGACGCAGCTGATGGAGCTCTCGATCACAGCGGCGCATGTCGAGGACCAGCTCGGCGGCCAGGCTCTTGCGGGCGACGTCGACTGGGTTGTCGGTACGAACCTTTCGCAACGCAGCCGATGCCCCGTCAGCCTTGAGTTTCCTGGGCATCCCGCCCGGCATCAGCTCGATCAGCACCGCGTGCAGGCGGCACACCGCCTGGGTCCGGCGGGCCGTGAGGTCACCGAAGCGGCGGACGAGCATCCGGATGGCCTGGCGGTGATCATCGGCCACCACGCGGCGCAGACCGCAGTGTCG
>JAHWJI010000155.1 GCA_019348495.1 Actinomycetota bacterium
CGGGCACCGGTGTGCCCTACCGGTGGTCGGCCATGGGGGTCCAAGCAGGGGAGACCATCACCTACACCGCCCGCCGGCGCCCGCCGCATGGCCCCCACGGTCACCGCATCGTCGTCAGGCCGGGCGCGCCGCTCCTGCCTGGCGAGATCTCCGAACGGGATCACTTCCTGACCGGTCGCTGGCGGGCCTACACCACGGTGGCGGGTGTGCTGGCGGTCATCCCCGTCGAGCACCAGCCCTGGCCCCTGCAGGAAGCCGAGTTGGTCGACCTGGACGAGGACCTGTTCACCGCCGCCGGGCTGCCATCACCGAGCGGCCCTCCACTGGTCGGCTACTCCACCGGCGTCGACGCTCGCCTCGGCCCTGCCCGTCCTCTCCGCCACCTCGATCGCTGAGCGATCGGTGCACCGATCCCCGCCGACGGGCTACCGCTGTGAGCTGCGGGGCCACATCGCCTTCGCCGGGTTCTCCGCGGGGCACCGGTTCGTCGTTGTGCACGGGGACGACGCCCCGCTGGGACCCATGGACGACGTCATGTGGGCCCGGCCGGACGGCGTGCGGGTGCTGTTGGTCGGCCGTCCCGAGGTGGCCGAGCTGATCACCGCCGTGTACCGCTTCGACGCGGTCGAGGTCGTGCCCCTGCGGTGCCGCATGGACGAGTCGGTGCTGGCCGTCGTCGCCGGCGACCTGCGCGTCACCCTGCGGGCCGGTCGCCGCTGGCCCATACCGCTGGCCCGGCTGCGCGCCACGACAGCCCTGCGCCCGGTGGAGCGCCTGCTCGCCCTGGCCATGCTCGGCGTTCGGACGTGGGGCGTCAGTCCCACCGGCGTCGAGGAGTGGTACCGGGCCGAGGAGTACCGCCGGGTGGTGGCCGGCGAGGCCCGTCTCGGGGAGCGGGACCTGGGGCGGATGCGCCGGTTCCACGAGCCGGCGAGGTTCGGTTTCAGCGAGCCGCCCCGCCGGCCCTCCCTCGTCCGGGCCCGGCCGCTGCTCCACGACCCGTCCGGCAGCCTCGGAGCGGTGGTCGCTCGGACCGGCCGGGGCCTCGGCGCCGGCGGTCAGGCCGACACGCGTGCGCGGCCCCAGGAGGGCCGCGACTGAGCGCCGGCCGGGCCGGTCAGCGCCCTCGGGGTGGTACCGTGCGCGTCGAGCCGGGAGTTCGGCGTGGACGAGCTGCAGCGAGCGATCGACGTCTCGTTGGCCGGCGCGAGTCCGCTGACACGGCGGGTCTACGCCAACGACCGGTGGTCGGCAGCGGCGGCACAGGCGTTCGTCAACCGGGTCATGGCCGCCACCATCGCCACGGTCCGGTCTAACGGAACGCCTCATGCCGCGGTGGTGCTCACCGCCTGCCTGCGAGGAACGGTGATCTTCACCGCCACGACTGGCTCGGTGCTGCTCCGCAACCTTGCACGCCAGCCGGCGATCTCCATGACGGTCACCGACCGCGATCACGACCTCACCATCCACGGTGAGGCGGAGCGCCTCGGGAAGGCCGCTGACCTGGCTGACCTGGTCATGGAGCTGGGTGGACTCTCGCGGCGGGGCTACTTCCTCCCGAGCACCTGGGACGGTTACCTCTATCAGGTGCGGATCGACCGCATCTTCCTCAGCGCCTGACCGGCGGCGTCGGGGCACACGGAAGTGGCAGGCTCGAACCGTGGCCCACACCGACGACGAGCTCGACGCGTTCTCCCGATGGGAGCGGGGGGCGTGGGAGCTGCGGGCGACGGCCTACGGTCGGGCCATCACCGTCCTGACCCGGGCGGCGGCCGATGCGTTGCTGGACGCCGCCGGCGTGTCGGCTGGCACCCGGGTTCTCGACGTGGCCACCGGTCCCGGCGTCGTCACCCTCGCCGCCCGCCGCCGGGGTGCCCAGGTGCTCGCTGTCGACCAGGCGAGAGCGATGGTCGATCTCGCCCGTGCCGCCGGCGTCGAAGCGTGGCGGGCGAGCGCCGAGCGACTGCCGTTCCGGGACGCCTCGTTCGACGCCGTGGTTGCCGGCTTCCTGCTCAACCACCTGGCCCGCCCGGGTGACGGTGTAGCCGAGCTGGCTCGCGTCTGCCGCCGGCGGCTGGCGCTGAGCGTCTGG
>JAHWJI010000156.1 GCA_019348495.1 Actinomycetota bacterium
CGCACGAGAACTCGGGTGGCTCTATTCCAATGGCCCTGATGCCACGATTCCCCCTCCTCGCTGAGCACCAGACAAGGCCTGTAGGCACAATCAGCTCGTAGCAGGTGGCTTACGTCTCAGCGTCCGGTGCAGTTTCTGTCGTACCGCCCTCTCTCGTTCGTGTTGCCGTCGTCCCTAGGTCGCGGCGAGACATCGTTCACCTCGGCATGACGTAGCGGCGGTGATTGGCCGACGACGTGTCGCTCCCCGCGCCTTGGGGCGGGCGGTGGACTATGTGCCGACTCAGGTCTTCAGCGGAGTACGTGCGGCACGTGCTCTCAGCGACTCCGGTGAGCGGGTCAGAGGCATCCGCTACCTTCGTCGGCGACGGACACGACGATGAGGCCCACCTCGGCCAGCGACTCCACCAGGTCGGCCTCGTCGCCGGTGACGGGCAGGCTCCCGTCCGGACGCCGCAGGCAGCGCACGGTGATCCCCTGCTCGGCCAAGCGAGTCTCTCCCTCCTCGCCCACCGCCGACCAGGAAAGACGGGCGAAGCCGGACCGCGCCGCCTCCGTCGCCTCCTCCACGGTGGAGACGTCGACCGTACGCTCCTCCTGGCGCCGGCGGGCGCCGTCGAGGAGCGCGGCCTGGGCCTCGGCCAGGGCGGCGGTGACGCGGGGGGCGACCTCGCCGGCAGGGATGCCGGTCTTGTCCCCGGTGTCCCGTCGCACGAGGGTGACCGAGCCCTTGGCCAGGTCGCGCGGTCCGACCTCGACCCGCACGGGAACACCCTTGAGCTCCCAGTCCACGCTGCGCCGGCCGAAGCTGACGTCGACCCGGTCGTCGAGCTCCGCCCGCACCCCTGCAGCCGTCAGCTCGGCCACCAGCCCCGCCGCCCGCTCCCCCGCCTTGCGGGCGGCGATCAGCAGCGGGTCCCACACCGGGGAGAACGGTGGGGCGTAGGCCAGGTCGAGCTGGGCCACCTGGTGGGCGGTCATGCCGGCGTGCAGGGCGGTGGCGACCACGTCGATGCGCTTGGCCGAGCCGCTGCCACCCACGATCTGGGCCCCGAGCAGGCGACCGCTCCCCCGCTCGGCCACCATCTTCACCGTGACCGCCGGCGCCTCCGGCAGGTAGCCGGCGCGGGTCGTGCTGTCGAGCCGCACGGCGGTGTGGTCGAGGCCGGCCCGGGTCGCCTCCCGCTCGGTGAGCCCGGTGCGGGCGATCTCGGTGGCGCAGAGCTTCACCGCCGCCGTGCCCACCACCCCGGGGAAGCGGGCGTCGCCGCCGGCGAGGTTGGTCCCCGCCACCCGGGCCTGCTTGTTGGCCACCGTGCCCAGGGGCACGTGCACCTTGGCCCCGGTGACCAGGTGGGCCGACTCGCAGCAGTCACCCGCCGCCCACACCCCCTCGGCGTCGGTGGCCTGGCGATCGTCCACGGCGACGGCGCCGCCGGCGCCCAGGGCGATGCCGGCGTCGCCGGCCAGCTCGCTGTTGGGCACCACGCCGAGGCCCAGCACCACCAGGTCGGCAGGGAGGTCGCCGGCCTCGGTGTGCACCACGCCCTCGTCGAAGCCGAGCGTCGCCGTGCCGCAGCGCACGTCGATGCCGTGCCGGCGCATGGCCTCGCTGACCAGGGCGCCCATGTCGGGGTCGAGGGTGCCCATGACCTCCGGCGCCCGCTCCACGACCGCCACCCGGGCGTCCCGGTGGGTGAAGGCCTCGGCCATCTCCAGGCCGATGTAGCCGCCGCCCACCACCACCACCTGCGAGCCGCCACTGTCCCGTGCGTGCGCCAGCAGCGCAGCGGCGTCGTCCAGCGTCTGCACCCCGAACACGCACTCCCGGTCGGCGCCGGGGAGGTCCGGGCGCCGGGGCCGGGCGCCGGTGCCGAACACCAACTGGTCGAAGCCCAGGCGGAAGGTGCGGGCGGCGTCGTGGTCACGCACCTCGACCTCCCGGCGGTCGAGATCGACACCCACCGCCTCGTGGTGCAGGCGGACGTCGATGTGGAGGCGGTCGCGGAACTCCTCCGGGCTGCGCACCACCAGGTCGTCGAGGCGCTCCACCTCGCCGCCCACCAGGTAGGGGATGCCGCACGCCG
>JAHWJI010000157.1 GCA_019348495.1 Actinomycetota bacterium
ACGACTCTGGCGAACCGGGCGCGCCCGCGAACGTCGCCCCTTGCCGCTGTGTCGTTGTCATCAGATTTGTCATCACTTCTTCCAAAAACAGGGCGGAATCAGGGGGTACGGAGAGTTACAGGCCATCACGACGCCGGCACAAAAACCGCCTGTGACCAGGACCTATGCGAACTACACAACACGCTATAGCACACCACCAGCCGGAGTTCAAGTCCCCCCTCCGACACAGCGTGACCGGCGTAAAGTGCTGGTCACAGGTGGTGCGGTGCTCCCACCGAACGGGAGCCGGCGGGCGGGCCTCCGCTGGCGCTGCCAGACTGGAGATGATGCCGGGCTGGCTCGATGACTGGCTAGAGAAGACCCGGCTCACGCATGCTGGGCCCGCTCGATACCGGCCGACGATCCGCGTAAAGAACGTGATCGCCGCCTTCGGTGCCTCTGCAGTAGCCGCAACAGCCCACGCTTTCGGCGAGACTACCGAAGACCCGGTGCGGATCTTCGCCGCGGCTGTCGAATTCGTCGTTTTGGCGGCACTGGCAGTGGGCATGGTCCAAGCGGCCAGGGACCACGGACGACGATCGTGGGAAGCACGCGAGATGGCGTTTTCCGGCACGGGGAAGGCCTGGCTAGCAGCCATCGCCGTCGCAGTCCTCGCCGTTCTGGCACCCCTCTCGCTCGTGCTGCGATGAGCGCCGAAGTGCCGATCATGCGGGCTTCGAGCGGAGGCTGGCTGATGGGTCGCGGTCACGGCCTTGGAGCACCGATCGCTTCTTCGCGCTGGCCTCGGGCCGCGGCGACCCAGGGAGGCGCATTTCACGTTCCGACCGGCCTACCGACTGTGGAAGAGCAAGTAGCCCAGGGAGGGGCCTGCTTCGTAGTCTTCATCATGATGGTCATTGGCATCTCCATCGGCGCCGCCGGTCTCGGCGTGATCTTGCGTCTGACCTGGCGACGCATCGTCGGCTTCTTCTCCCCGAAGCGACGGGCTGAGCAGCGTGCTCAGGACCAGGAGGCGGCCGAACAGAAGGCAGCCGAGGCTCCTGCGGCCTCGGTGAACGCCAGCTCGTCGGTTGAGCCGCGGGACTGACGAAACCAAGAGGTGGGCAGTGCCATCCCGGAGCCGGCGTCGTTCCGCGACCCCGACTCGGCCGTCTTCTACGCCGACAGGCGGGTACTGCGCGGACTGAGCGAGCAGGGCGCATCCGACTGGCGCAAGCTGGCCGGCACCGACTTCTTCCCCCGCTTGGTCGACGAGGGCCAGATCGTGCGCACGGCCCCCTACCAGGCCGAGGCGCCGCCCGGGCCCCGCGGCGAACCGTGGTCGCTGGTGCTGGAGCACGAACGCATCCCGGTCGTCTCGTACCCCTTCGAGTGGCCCTTCGCCATGCTGCGCGAGGCTGCCGTCTGCCACCTCGAGCTGCTGCTCGCCGCTCTCGATGAGGGCATCACCACCAAGGACGGCACTGCCTACAACGTTCAGTTCGTGGGCAGCCGGCCAGTGTTCATCGACCTCGGCTCGTTCGAGACGGCCACCGGCCCGTGGCCGGGGTACCGCCAGTTCTGCCAGACCTTCCTCTTTCCGCTACTCATCCAGGCGCACCTGCGCATCGCCTACCAGGGCTTGTTGCGGGGCAGTCTCGACGGCCTCCAGCCGGCCGACGTCCGGGGGATGTTCGGGGGCCTGCGCCGCTTCAAACGGGGAGTCTTCCGCCACGTGTACCTCCACAGCGTGGCCGAGCGACGGGTCACCTCCAGCTCAGAGAGCGTCAAGGCCGAGCTGGGCCGAGCCGGCTTCGGGGCGGAGTTGGCCAAGGCCACCGTGGCCAAGACCCTCAAGCTGGTGCGTCGTCTCGAGGTCAAGCGCTCCGGCACGGCGTGGTCCGACTACCGCGACACCTGCTCCTACACCGACGACGACGCCACCACCAAGCGCGCCTTCGTGGAAGCGGCGCTGGCGGCCCGACCGTCCCGGTGCGTCCTCGACCTGGGTGCCAACGACGGGGCCTACTCGATGCTGGCCGCCGGTCACGCCGAGCAGGTGGTGGCAGTCGACGGCGACGAAGCCGTGATCGACGGCCT
>JAHWJI010000158.1 GCA_019348495.1 Actinomycetota bacterium
CGATAGCGTCCGTAGGCTGGAACGTTGTCGCGCGAAGGCGCGGCGATTTGTACGAGGGCGACGTGCCCACGCAATGCCGGCTCATTCTCGAGCAGCCGCTCGACGGCCAGGAGGCGTTGCGGGATTCCTTTGGTGTAGTCGAGCCGGTCGATGGCCAGCATGATGTGGCGAAGTCCGGCTTCGCTCTTCAGGCCGCTCAGCGCGGTGACGACATCACTGGTGCCCATCGCCTGGCTCGCCGTCTCGATCTGCGCCGCGTTGACGCCGAGAGGGAAGGCGCCGATCTTCACCACGCGGCCGTCGTAGCGGACCGAGTCGCCTTGCGCCTCGAGACCGAGGATGCTCGGGTGCTCATGGAAGCTGAGCTCTCTGTGTTGATCGAGCTGCCGCCGGACCAGCTCGAGTCCGGTCTGCGGGCCCGTCTGGAGGCCCATCGGCGACTGGCCGACGACGAGGCTCGGGAGCAAGCCGACCGAACCTTCGACCAGGCCATAGGCGATGCGTTGCAAGGGCCGCAACGCATCGCCGTGCGCGACCTGCTCTACTCGACGGGATGGGAACGACCGTGAGCGCCCGAGCATTGCCTCCATGCACTCTGGTACGCCGGTGCTGCCATGGGTGAGACGGCTCCCGAGCGAGCGAAGGCCTTCCTCGACGCCGTGGCCTGGGGAGAGCACCTCAAGGTGTGGGAGCTGCTGTCCGAGGAAGGTCGGAGCACGGTCCTGCGAGTCGGTGCGGCGCGGGGCATGGACGAGGGACTGGCGGCGCGCCTGCGCGACGGGACGGCGGCGACGGCGGAGCAGGACGAGTTCCTCGCTGACCTGGTCAATGGCCTGCGCGCCGACTTGGCGGGCAACGACCTCGACGCCCTCGAGGCGGAGCTCGATGCCGAGGTGCCGGAGCCCGGCCGGGCTCGGGTGGTCCTGGTGGCACCGTTACCCGAGGTACTGAACCTGCCGGGCCTGCCGGTGGCCTCGGTCGACATGACGGAGGAGGACGGAGGGTGGCGGGTCGACCGGTTGATCGCCCGCACCAGCCAATGACAGCTGTTCCGGGCGGGCCGCCTGAAACCGTCGAACGCTTCGGCCGGTCGTTCCGCCACTTCGAAGTGGCGGTCTCGGCGGGGACGATGGCCGGCGCCTGGGCTCGCCAGGAGAACGCCCCGGCGGGCGCGGCTGTGACCGTCGAGCGGGAGGTCAGCCCCCTGGGCCGGCTGGGACAGATCTGGCACGGCGCGCCGGAGTCCACCTTGTCGCTGGCCGTGGTCCTGCGCCCTTCGCTCCCGCCGGAGGAAGCCGACGTGGCCTGGCTGGTGGCGGGGCTGGGCGCCATGGGTGGCGCCGAGGCGATGACCGACCGTGAGCTTTCGGTGTGGTGGCCCGACGCCGTGGTCGACGCCGACGACCAGGTGATGGCCACCACCAAGGCCGAAGTGCAGTTGGGCCCGGGTGAAGTTCGCTCGGCGGTGATCAGCTTGCGACTCGACCTCGAGCAGCTGGGCCTGAGAACCGAGCAGCGGGACGACCTGCTGGAGGCCGTGCTTCGGGCGGTCGACGAGGCATCTGCCTCGCTGGCCGATGGGCCTGACGCCTTGGCGACGGCCTACGAGCGGCGGTGCCGGCTGCTGGGCAAGCGGCTCAAGCTACGCCTCCTGCCCAAGGGAGAGACGCGGGGAGTGGCCCGTGGCGTCGACCGCAGCGGGCGCCTGGAGCTGGCGTCGGCCACCGGGATGGTCGAGCGCATCACCGTGGACATGCTGCGCGAGTTCCAGGTGGTGTGAGCGAGGTGCAGGACGGGGTGCGGCGTGCCTGAGGGGCCCGTCCCGCCGTTCACCGAGCCCACCGGACCGGTGGTCGACGATGCCGCCGTGCTGTCGGCCTTCGCCAGGGACGAGGCGGCGGGTCACTCGCCGGCGTTCCATGTCGAGCGCCCGATGCTGCTGGTCGAACGCATGGTGGCCGCCGCCCTGCGCATCGCCCCGCGGACCGTTCTCGTCCGCGCCGACCTGCCTGCGGACCTCTCCTGGGCCAAGGAGCGAGTGGAGCAGGCGTTGACGGCCGAGGGCATGACCTGTTTCG
>JAHWJI010000159.1 GCA_019348495.1 Actinomycetota bacterium
CCATGGCCAGCTTCCAGGCCATGCCCCTGAGCGCCACCTACGCCGCAACCAAGGCCTTCGTGACCAGCTTCACCGAGGCGCTGGCCGAGGAGGTGCGGGGTTCCGGTGTCCGCCTGCAGGCCCTGTGCCCGGGGCTGACCCGCACCGACTTCCACACCACCGCCGAATGGAGGCTGGGCTGGTTGCCGGGCATCGCCTGGCAGTCGTCCGAGCAGGTGGTCGACATCTCCCTGGCCGCCCTCGGTCGGGGCCAGGTGGTGGTGGTCCCGGGGGTGGTCAACCGGGTGGCGGCCGGAGCCTCGTGGCTCCTGCCCCGGGGCCTGGTCACCCGCCTGGTCCGCACCGCCGGCCGGCGCTGACGCCCAGGCGGCGAGCGCCGCCGAAGGCGGCGAGCGAAGCGAGCCCTGCCTTGTCGGAACAGCCAGTCAGCGCCGCCGAAGGCGGCACCATGCCTCGAGGGCGAAGGAAGCGAGCCTGTTAGTGTCGGCGTCGTCTGCCGGTGGGGAGCGAAGTCCGGTGCGAGTCCGGCGCTGTCCCGCAACTGTGGTCCCCTTCGGGGCGAGCCAGGTCGCCTGCTCGCCGGCGTGAAGAACCAGCCTCGAGGACGGGCACGGTTCGCACGCCAGGGACTGCCCTGTCGTCGAGCGACGCACCCCTCGACCGACAGGAGGACCCACATGAACAAGCGCATCCTGACCGCCCTGCTCGTCACCGCCGCCCTGGCCGGGGCCTGTGCCGACGACAGCACCGACGTGGCCACCGAACCGGCTGGACCGGCCCCGACCGAAGCCGCCGACCTCCCCCAGCGCATCGTCTCGCTGTCGCCCACCGCCACCGAGATGCTCTTCGCCATCGGCGCCGGCGGCCAGGTCGTGGCCGTGGACGAGCAGTCCAACTTTCCCCCCGAGGCTCCCACCACCGATCTCTCCGGCTTCAATCCCAACCTGGAGGCCATCACCACCTACCAGCCCGACCTGGTGGTGCTCTCCGGCGACCGGGACGGCCTGGTGGCCGGCCTGGAGACCCTCGGCATCGAGACCATCGTCAACGAGGTGGCCGTCACCCTCGACGACACCTACGACCAGATCGCCGGGCTGGCCATCGCCACCGGCCACGAGGACGAGGGGGCCGAGGTTGTGGCGGGCATGCGCCGCGACATCGACGCCCTGGTGGCACGGGTGCCCGAGCGCCCCGAGCCCCTCACCTACTACCACGAGCTGGATGACACCTTGTACTCGGTGACGTCGGACACCTTCATCGGCCAGATCTACGCCCTGGCCGGCCTGAAGAGCGTGGCCGACGCCGCCGACCCGACGGGAGAGTTCGGCGGCTACCCCCAGCTCTCCCCCGAGCTGGTGGTCGACGCCGATCCCGACTTCATCTTCCTGGCCGACACCAAGTGCTGTGGCCAGAGCGCCGAGACCCTCGCCCAGCGCCCCGGCTTCGAGACCCTCAGTGCCGTGGCCGAGGGTCGGGTCGTCGCGCTCGACGACGACATCGCTTCGCGTTGGGGACCCCGTGTCGTCGACTTCCTGGCCACGGTGGTCGAGGCCACCGCCACCGTCCCCGTCGCCTAGGCGAGAGGATGGCCCGGGTCGCCGATCCCCCGTCGTCGCCGCCCGGCCCAGCCGCGGCCGGTGCACACGATCGGTCCCCCTCGCGGCCCGTGGCCCCCGGGCCGTCGCTGTCGACGGCGCGCCTGCGGCTCCGGTGGGTGGCAGCCGGCGTGGCCGCCGTGGTCGTGGCCATGGCCCTGGGGCTGGCGATCGGGCCCGTCCGCCTGGGCGTGGTCGACGTCGGCCGGGAGCTGCTCGGCCTGCCCACGGGGTTGCGCGACCAGGAGCGGGCCATCGTCGTCGACATCCGCCTGCCCCGGGTGGTGCTGGGCCTGCTGGTGGGGGCCATGCTGTCCCTGGCCGGGGCCAGCTACCAGGGCGTGTTCCGCAACCCCCTGGCCGACCCCTACCTGTTGGGCGCGGCAGCCGGCGCCGGGCTCGGGGTGACCATCGCGGTGGTCACCAGGGCCGCC
>JAHWJI010000015.1 GCA_019348495.1 Actinomycetota bacterium
GGCCCTGGCATGCGGGCGGTGATCGAACGCTTGCTGGCCTCGCTGCCTGTTCCGGTCGTCGTCGACGCCGACGCGCTGAACCTGCTCGGCACCGAGCTCGTGCGCGTGACCGCCGGGGCCGCCGGTCCTCGCGTGTTGACACCACACCCCGGGGAGATGGCGCGCCTGCTCGGCGTCGAGATCCCGGACGTGCAGCGCGATCGCCTGGGAGCGGCCCGGCGCCTCGCTGCCGGAGCTGCCCAGGGCCCACACCAGGGCAGCCATCGCAGCGAGGCCGGCGACGACGATGAACGGCGTCGTACCGCTCCTGGTGGCGCGCCGGGGAGAACGCTTCTTCTTGGTCACGAGATGCTCCTTGAACAGAGTTGGGGGCGCCCATGAAGGCGACGGGTAGGTCGACTCGACCTGATCGAACCTGACGGCGACGGTCGCCCCCCGAAGGCGGAGACGGCACCGAGCCGACGACGGCTACAGCCCTCGCTGAGGGCGCGCGCGTGCGGCGCTAGGCCAGTTGCGGGGGTCGGTCGAAGACGGCCGCTCGCAGCAGGCCGGTCATGACCAGGCGTCGGAGGCGCACTCGCTGCTCCAAGAGCACGGCGACGTAAGCGAACCCTGCGAGCACCACGAAGGTGCACAGGGGGCCAGCGGCGGTGGCTGGGCCACAGTCGCCGCAGGGGGCCGCGCCCATGCCGGGCATCAGCACGGGCAGCCCGATGATCACCACCAGCACCACCAGGGCGACGAGGAGAACCTTCTTCATGGTCGCTTCATGGACGCTTCATGGTCGTGTCCCAAGGTAGGGGTGTAGGAACCGGCGGCCACGGCCGGACGGGGCGGGCGGCGGAAGCGGTAGAGGCGCAGGCTGTTGGTGACGACCGACACGCTCGAGAACCCCATGGCGGCGCCGGCCAGGATGGGGTTGAGGAGCCCGAGGGCGGCCACGGGGATGAGCACCACGTTGTAGCCGAAGGCCCAGCCGAGGTTCTGGAGGATGGTACGGAACGTCCGGCGGGAGAGGCGGATGGCGGTGGCCACGCCCTCGAGCTCGGCCGACAGCAGGGTGATGTCGGACGACTCGATGGCGACGTCGGTACCCGTCCCGATGGCGATGCCGAGGTCGGCCTGGACCAGGGCGGGGGCGTCGTTCACGCCGTCACCGACCATGGCCACGACCCGTCCCTCCTCCTGCAGCCGGCGGACCTCGTCCACCTTGTCTTCGGGCAGCACCTCGGCGAGCACCCGGTCGATGCCGACCTGGGCGGCGATGGACGCCGCCGTGCGTTGGTTGTCGCCGGTGATCATCACCACCTCGATCCCCAGCGCCTGAAGGTCGGCGACGACCGCCGGAGCGTCGTCGCGGAGGGTGTCGGCCACGGCCAGAACACCGCGGACCCGGCCGCCCCAGCCGGCGAGGATGGCGCTCTTGCCCTCGCCTTCCAGGCGCTCGGCAGCGGCATCGACATCGGTACAACCCATTAGCCCCGCTTCGGCCATGAGCTTGCGCCGGCCGACGTGGACCACCTCGTCGTCGACGGTGGCTCTTACGCCGTGGCCGATGATGGCCTCGAAACGAGCGGCGGCGGGCACCGAGCCCCACCGCTCCCTGGCGCCGTCGACGACCGCCCGGCCAACGGGGTGCTCGGAGCCCTGTTCCACGGCGGCGGCTCGGCGCAACAGGTCCTCGGCGTCGACGCCGTCGGCAGGCACGACGTCGGTGAGGGCCATCTCGCCTCGAGTCAGGGTGCCGGTCTTGTCGAACACCACGGTGTCGATGCGCTTGGAGCGCTCCAGCACCTCGCCACCCTTGATGAGCACGCCCATGGACGCCCCCCGGCCGGTGCCGACCATGATGGCGGTGGGGGTGGCCAGCCCCAGCGCACAGGGGCAGGCGATGATCAGCACGGCCACCGCCGCCACCAGCCCGGCCGTGGCGTCGCCGCCGATCAGCCACCAGGCCAGGAGCGTGAGCACGGCGACGAGCGCCACCACGGGCACGAAGACCCCCGAGATGCGATCGGCCAGGCGCTGGACCGGCGCCTTGGTGCCCTGGGCGTCCTCCACCAGGCGCACGATCTGGGCCAGCGCCGTGTCGGACCCGACCGCTGTCGCCTGCAAGGTCAGCACGCCCTGGGCGTTGACGGTGCCCCCCGCCACCCGGTCGCCAGCCTTCTTGTCGACCGGCACCGACTCGCCCGTGAGCATGGACTCGTCGACCGCCGAGGCGCCGTCGACCACCTCGCCGTCGACCGGGATCTTCTCGCCGGGGCGGACCCGGAGCAGATCGCCGACCCGGACGTCCTCGACCGGCACCATCCGCTCCTCGCCGTCGGTGACCACGCGGGCCTCCTTGGCACCGAGCTCGAGCAGGGTGCGGATGGCCCGGGAGGCTCGTCCCTTGGCCCGGGCCTCGAAGTACCGGCCGAGGAGCAGGAAGGCGATGATCAGGGCGGCGGTGTCGAAGTAGTGATCGGCGTGGGGCGGGCCGAGCACCACCTGGTAGACGGAGAAGCTGAAGGCGGCCAGCGTGCCCATGGCGATGAGCGTGTCCATGTTGGCTTGGCGGCTCCGGGCCCGCACCGCCGCCTGGTGCAGGAACGGCCACCCCGCCCAGAACTGCACCGGGACGGTGAGGGCGAGCGCGCTCCAGCGGGCCCACGGCTCGTGCATGAAGGCCATGGACAGCACCAGCACCGTGATCCCGAGCGGCCAGGCGACCAGCACCCGGCGCAGCCACATCCGCTGAAGGATGTCCTCGGTGTCGACCTCCTCGGCCTCATGGGAGGGCTCCGCCGGGCTGAGGCCGTACCCGGCCTTGCCCACGGCGGCGACCAGGTCGTCGGCTGACACCTGGTCGGGGTCGAAGGCGATGGTCGCCTTGCCGGTGGCGAAGTTCACCCTGGCCTCGGCCACGCCCGGCTGGCGGGCCAGCACCTTGTTGACGCGCGCCGCGCACGACCCGCAGGTCATGCCCGACACGGTGAACTCCAGCTCGGTGGTGTCTCCCGGCACCCGGCTCTCGGTCTCGGTCTGGGTCTGGGTCTGGGTCTGGGTCATCGATTCTCCTCCTGCGCCAGCGTCAACTCGGGACCGGGACCGGTGGCGATGCGGTCGTAGCGCAGCGCCTCCATGAGCTCGTCGACGATCTCCTCGGTCCGCCCGGCGACCATGGCAGCGGCCACGCACGTCTCCAGGTGGTTGCGAAGGACGATCCGGCTGGCCCGTTCCAAGGAGCCCTGTACCGCCGAGAGCTGCTTCATGACCTCGGGGCAGTAGGTGTCGTCCTCGACCATCCTGAGCACGGCGTCGAGATGGCCCCGCGCCGTCTTGAGGCGGTTCACCACCGCTCCTTGATGAGCTTCCTTCACACCACTGATCCTACCCACCTGGGGTGGGCCTTCCACCGTTGCTCGCCCTATGCTGATACGGACACTCATCTCGCTACCGGTGACCGTCGCGTGAAAAGGGGGGACTTGGCGAACGCCGCCATCCATCCCCTCGTCTCGTGCTCGAATGAGCTTGAGCAACGGGGTAGGGCCGGACGCCGGGACGAGTTCGCAGGCCTGGCTGCAGGAGGGATCGAGCCATCACCAACGATGAGCTGAGAGACGACCAACAGGGTTCTGAGGCTGGCGCTCGTCCTGCACTGATGGCCGTCGGCTGCGCAGCATTCGTGATGACCGCGGTCGTCCTCGAGGCGGTCGCGGGCCGCGCAGCGAACTCGTCCGTCCCCTCTTGGGCTGTGGGCCTGTTCCCGATCAGTTGGCCGCATCCGGCTCGGGTCGGGTGGTGGTTGGCGGTCGCCGCCGCCGCCCTGGGGTTCCGCCTGGCGCTGGTGCGGCTCGGTCTCGGCCGCCACCACCTGGTGACCGCCTTCACCGTGCTCCCGTTCGTCGTCCTCGCCGCTGGCGTGGCGTTCAGCGCGGACTGGGCGACCTGGCACTGACCCTCGAGGCACGACCAGGCGCGATCTCTCCTCGAGGGCCGACCTCCCGACCAGCTCGTGGTCCCCTCGCAGTGGCGGCGGGGGCCGCCTGGCTGACCGGCTCTCGGCTGTGGTCGACCACCGAGGCCGCCTTCGTCGCCTCCGTCGCCGACGACGACTTCCGAACCACCGACTTGACCTCAGGGGACTGGGCGCGATGCAGGACCTGATTGAGCGCTACCGGAATCTCCGTCTAGGCCGGTCCGGCCCTTGGGGGCGAGAGCCTCCTCTCGGCTCGTAGCGCCTGACCACACATGCCCCACGACCGTTCGCCACCCCGGCGCTGTGGCAGCAATCGACAGCGCACCCGCAGCTGCGCTGGTTGTTCGTCGCTGAAGATCGATCCAGGGTTGGCCACGCGGCCCGCCGGAGACAGCCCGGGCATACGACGGCGGCCTCCGGTGTTGTCGGGGCTGGAGACGTGTTCCACTGTCGACGTGGACAGGAGGTGGAGATGACGATGTCGATCGTGTCGATGGTGTTGGCCGCGGCCAGGCCCTGGACCTACTGGCTCGCTCCACCGCTGCTGGCCGCCGAGTTGATCGTGATCGTCGGCCTGGCGATCGGGTACCACCGCAAGGTGGTGGTACCCAGCTATCAGCGACAGCTGTACGAGCAGCAGCGCCAAGTCGAGCAGCTCTCGGAGCGTGGAATGGCGACGGTGCACCAACTGATCCCATCCGCCGGCCGGCCCCAGCGGCAGCGGGTGGCGTAGCCCATGACGGCGGGGTCGCCTACGCCGACCGCGGCATGCCCCTCGTGTGGGACCCGCAACCGCGTTCCGCCCGCGGCGTCCGGCAGCCCCCGCTGCGGTCGCTGCCAGGTGCCGCTGCCCTGGATCGCAGAGGCCGACGATGCGACCTTCACCGATATCGCCGAGCGTAGCCCCCTCCCGGTCGTGGTCGACCTCTGGGCGCCGTGGTGCGGTCCCTGCCGCACCATCGGCCCCATCCTCGAGCAGCTCGCCGGTGAGTTCGCCGGCCGCTGCAAGCTCGTGAAGGTCAACGTCGACGGGGCGCCGGCGACAAGGGCCCGCTTCGTCGTCCAGGGCGTCCCCACCCTCATCGGCCTGCGCGACGGTCGTGAGGTCGCCCGTCAGGTGGGCGCCGCCCCCGCCGACCGCCTCCGCCATTGGATCAGCACCAGCGTCGCCAAGGCTGCCTGAGCCCCGCAGGCGCAGCACCTGGTGACACCCTGATCCAGCCCGAAGTCACCGGCGGTCTCGACAACAGGGATCAAGCGAAAGGGCCCTCACCGTCATGCCACTGGGCGTCCTGCCATGCCTGGTGGATCTCGCGGCGCAGCCGACCGCGATCGAGGACCGGGAGGCCCTGCTTTCGGCCCAAGCCCGGAGCTCGGCGGTCGATGGAGCAGGTTGAGGAGGGGCTTTGGCGGCGCCGTGCTCGCCCATCCCGATCCGCTCGAGGGTGGGGCGCTCGTCGCTTGCCCATGACCGGGCGGCGGCGAGGTAGCGGTAGGTCCACTCCTTGGCCAGCTTGCGGGTCTCGCAGAACGCGATCGGGATGCTGGGCCAGCGGACCTGCAGCTCGGCCAGGCCGTCGGCGACGAGCGCCGGCCGTACTCGCTCGAGGGCGAAGATCTTGGAGTAGCGGTCCTCCACGACGACTGCGGCGCGGGGGCAGGGTGGCCAGCTCGCCAAGGCCGTAGCGCAGCCGGCCGCCGATCAGGCTGGCCACGAGATCGGGCACGGACTTGCGCTCGACCGCGACGATCAGCTTGCCGTCGACGAGGACCGCGTAGTCCCCGCAGGGCAGGCCCGCTCGCGGGTGCGCGGCGACTGCCAGAACTCAACGACGTGGTGGACCCGAGGAGCGCCTCTCGCCAGGCCACCGGGCGTCGCCCGCGGCTGCTGAGCCAGAGCCACCTCGAGGGAACCCCGAGCTCGCCGTGGCGGTGGCCAGCCCCGTAGCCCTTTCCAGACGGCTGCGGCTCGGCCGGGTGGTGGGGGACGGGGAGGGCCGTGCTCAATGGGAACCGGCAGGCATCTCCTCGGTGACGTCGGCACCCATGTTGGCGTGCCCTCCGGCCTGGAGCCGCAGGGCGATCATGCCCAGGGCAACGGCCGCGATCAGGGCGATGAACACCACCACGACCCTGCTTCCGTCCCTTACGGGGGGACCGGTGTACCGAGCCGGCCCCGTCTCCTGTCGCAGGCCGCCGGCACTCTCGTCGCTCGACACGCCCGGAGCGCTCATGCCTCGAGCAGCCGGTCGATCTCTTCGATCTCCGCTCGCTGGGTGTCGACGATCCTCTGGGCCAGGTCCTTGGCCGCGGGGAACTGGCCCGCCTCCAGCTCCTGTTCGGCCATCATGACGGCGCCGACGTGGTGCTCGCGCATCTGGGTGAGGAACATCTCGTCGAACTCGCCTCCGGACGCCGCTTGGAGCGAGGCCATCTGCTCCTCGCTCATCATCCCGTTCATCTCGCCACCACCGCCCATGTCCATACCGCCCATCGAGCCTTCGACCGGCTCGCCCCAGTCCTCCAGCCAACCTCTCATCATCTCGATCTCCGGTGCCTGTGCCGCCTTGATCTCGGCCGCCAGGTCCTTCACCTCCTGGGACTCGGCCCGCTCGGCCGCAAGGTCGGACATCTCGACGGCTTGCTGGTGATGGGGGATCATCATCTGGGCGAAGGTCACGTCGGCGGTGTTGAAGCTCTCCGGGCTCGACTGCTCCCCCTGTTCGATGACCCCTCCGGTGTCCTGGCTGCCGCAGGCGGTGAGAAGAGCGGCGATGACGAGCAGTACGCCACCAAGACGTCTCACGGGGGGGTACCTCCTGATCGGGGATGGCGAGGCGTTGGCCACCTCGACCTTGTGCACCGGGATGGTACCGACAGGAGGGGCCGGTTCGGCAGGGTAGGCCAGGCAGGGCCAGCGCCCGACACCTCCTCTTAGCATCCGGGGATGAGAGGTGGGTGGATCGCAGCGGGGATGACGTCGGCCGCTCCAGGCTGATGGCCGAGACCAGCAATAGCGCCACTACCCTGGCCGCCGATGGCCCCCTACGACATCCGCCTGGTGGGTGACCCGGTCCTGCGCCAGCCGGCGACCGAGGTGACCGACATCGACGCCCGCCTGGTGCGTCTGGCCGAGGACATGATCGTGACCATGCACGAAGCCCCGGGCATCGGCCTGGCTGCCCCCCAGGTTGGTGTGCAGAAGCGCATGTTCGTCTACGACCTGCACGACGAGCAGGGGTCCCACGTCGTGGTCAACCCGGTGATCAGCGAGACCCGGGGCGAGTGGGTCTACGAGGAGGGCTGCCTCTCGGTCCCGGGCCTGTCGTGGGAGATCGTGCGGCCCAAGGAGGTGCACCTCAGCGGCATCGACCTCGACGGCAACCAGGTCTCCTTCGAGGCCGACGACCTGCTGGCCCGCATGTTCCAGCACGAGGTCGACCACCTCGACGGCATCCTGCTCCTGGAGCGCCTCGACCCCGCCCAGGCCAATGAGGCCAAGCGGGTGCTGCGCGAGCAGGCCCTGGCCGCCGGCGAAGGAGAGACCCGCCGGCGTCTGCGCATGCCCGGTCGAGCCTGAGGTCCTGGCCTCGCCGGCGCCGCCTCGGCGGCTCGTCTACCTGGGCAGCCCCGAGGCTGCGGTCGTCCCCCTGCAGGGCTTGGTGGCCGCCGGCTTCGACATCGCCCTCGTCGTCTCCCAGCCCGACCGGAAGCGGGGCAGGGGCTCGGGCCTCGTCGCCACCCCGGTGAAGATCGCCGCCCTCGAGCTCGGCCTGCCCGTCAGCGACCGGGTGGACGACATCCTCGCCGCCGGTGCCGACCTCGGCGTCGTGGTGGCCTACGGGCGCCTGATCCGGCCCCACGTGCTGGACCGCCTCGACCTCGTCAACCTCCACTTCTCCCTCCTGCCCCGTTGGCGGGGGGCGGCGCCGGTCGAGCGGGCCATCCTCGCCGGCGACAAGGAGACCGGGGTCTGCCTCATGGGCCTGGAGGAGGGCCTCGACACCGGACCGGTCTACGCCTGCGAGCGGGTGGTCATCGGGCCCGAGGAGACGGCCGACGAGCTGCGATCCCGCCTGGTGGCCCTGGGCAGTGACCTGCTGGTGACGGCACTGCACGCCGGGCTGGGCGAGGCTCGGCCCCAGGCCGGCACGCCCACCTACGCAGCCAAGCTCGAAAGTGGCGAGCTCCGTCTCGACTGGACCCGACCGGCGGTGGAGCTGCACCGGTTGGTCCGACTCGGGGGAGCATGGACGACGTTCCGGGGCCGGCGCCTCAAGGTGCGACGGGCCCGGCTGGTCCCGCCCGGACAGGGTGCTGACCTCGCACCCGGGGTCCTCGACGACACCCGGGTCGGGGCCGGTGCGGGCAGCCTGGAGCTCGTGGAGGTCCAGCCTGAAGGCAAGGCGCCCCAGGCGGCGGCCGCGTGGCGCAACGGCGCCCGACCCGTCGCCGGTGAGCGCCTGGGTGATTGAGGAGGGCCGGTAGCTATCGTCGCCGTAGGCTCTGAAGCGTGCACGCGGGAGAAGACGAGCCCCTGTCGGCCAAGGTGCTCACCGTCTCGGACGGGGTGGTGGCAGGCACGAGGGCCGACCGCTCCGGGGCGGCACTGGTCCAGCGACTCGGACTCGCCGGCTTCGACGTCGTCGACCACTCGTCGGCGGCCGACGGGATCGACTCGGTGTCCTCTGCCCTGGTCGGTCACTGTCGCGACTTCGCAGGGTTGGTCGTGACCACGGGAGGGACCGGCTTCAGCCCCCGTGACCTGACCCCCGAGGGCACCCGGGCGGTGCTCGAGCGGGAGGCCCCCGGGCTGGCCGAGGCCATGCGCCTGGTCAACCCGCTGGGCCGGCTCTCGAGGGGCGTGGCCGGCACCGTGGGCCGGGCCGTCGTGCTCAACACACCGGGGTCCACGTCGGGGGCGGTGGAGTGCCTGGAGGCGGTGCTCGACATCGTGCCCCACGCCCTCCGCCTCTTGGCCGGCCGGCGGGAGCACTGACGGTGGCTGGCGTGCCCCTCTCGGATGTCGACACCCCCACGTCGGTGCCCGGCGACGAGCAGGCCATGGCCGCAGCCCTAGCCCTGGCCGCGGGTGCCCGAGCCCGGGCCCATCCCAACCCGTGGGTCGGCGCCGTACTGCGAAGCGTCGACGGGGGGGTCTTCGTGGGGGCCACCGCCGCGCCCGGTGGTCCCCACGCCGAGGTGGCCGCCCTGGCCGGCGCCGGAGGTGCCGCCCGGGGGTCGACCATCTGGTCCACCCTCGAGCCCTGCGCCCACCACGGCCGTACCCCCCCTTGCGCCGACGCCCTGATCGCCGCCGGGGTCAGCCGGGTGGTGGTTGCCCTAGAAGACCCCGACCCCCGTGTGGCGGGGCTGGGACTGCAACGGTTGCGCGACGCTGGCATCGACGTCGTGTCGGGCGTGGGCGTCGAGGCCGCCACGGACCAGCTCGCCCCCTACCTCAAGCACCGCCGCACGGGCCGTCCCTGGGTGGTGCTCAAGCTGGCGGCCACCCTCGACGGGCGCACGGCCGCCGCCGACGGGTCCTCCCGGTGGATCACCGGTCCCGAGGCCCGGGCCGACGCCCACCGCCTGCGGGCCGAGAGCGACGCGGTGATCGTGGGCGCGGGCACGGTGCGCAGCGACGATCCCAGCCTCACCGTCCGCCTGGCCGAAGGGCCTGACCCGATGCGCGTGGTGCTCGGTCGTGCCCCGGTGGAGGCGAAGGTGCATCCCGCCCTGGAGCTGGAGGGAGACCTCGGCGCCGTCCTCGACCGGCTGGGGGAGCGGGGCTGCGTCCAGGTGCTCGTCGAGGGGGGCGCGCACGTGGCCGGCGCGTTCCACCGAGCGGGACTGGTCGACCGCTACGTCCTCTACCTTGCGCCCCGGCTGCTCGGGGGCGACGACGGGCGGGCCCTGTTCGCCGGCGTGGGCGCGGCCACCCTGGCCGATGCCTGGGAGGGTGACATCGTCGAGGTCAGCCGCCTCGGTCCCGACCTCAGGGTCGAGCTCGCCCCCGCAGTCGAGCCCGCCGAGCTGGCCCCCGCAGTCGAGCCCGCCGCGGTCGAGCCGGAACGGGCATGAGCGTCGCCGGAGGCGACGCCTTGCCCTTCCCGGCGAGCGAAGCGAGCCTGTAGATGTTCACCGGCCTGGTAGAGGAGGTGGGCACGGTCGCGGCCCACACCGGAGCCCGCCTGCGCATCACCGCCGGCAAGGTCCTCGCCGACGCCGGCGTAGGCGACTCCATCGCCGTCGACGGCTGCTGCCTCACCCTGGTGGCCATGGGGCAGAGATGGTGGGAAGCCGACCTCAGCGACGAGACGCTGCGCCGCACCACCCTGGGCATGCTGGCGCCGGGCGACCCCGTCAACCTGGAGCGCCCGCTGCGCCTGGCCGACCGCCTGGGGGGCCACCTGGTCCAGGGCCACGTCGACGCCGTGGGCGATGTCCTCGCCCCCCCTCCCACCCTGGGGGTCCGTCTGCCCGGCCACCTCGCCCGCTACGTGGTCGAGAAGGGTGCCGTCGCCGTCGACGGCGTCAGCCTCACCGTGGTCGAGGCCACCGACGATGCCTTCACCGTCGCCATCGTTCCCCACACCGCGGCGGCCACGACGCTGGGGTCCAAGCGTCCCGGTCACCAGGTCAACCTCGAGGTCGACCTGGTGGCCAAGTACGTGGAACGCCTGGTGGCCGCCCGATGAGCCTGCCCCGCAGCACCCGCCTGGCCGGCATCGACGAGGCGGTGGCCGCCATCGCCCGGGGTGAGGTCGTGGTGGTGGTCGACGACGAGGACCGCGAGAACGAGGGCGACCTCGTCATGGCGGCCGAGTTCGCCACTCCCGAGCGCATCACCTTCTTCGTGCGCCACACCTCCGGGGTCATCTGCATGCCCCTGGAAGGATCGCGCCTCGACGAGCTGGAGCTGCCGCTCATGGTGGCCGACAACACCGAGAGCCAGCGCACCGCCTTCACCGTGTCGGTCGACTACCGGCCCACCACCACCACCGGCATCTCCGCCGCCGACCGCTCGGCCACCATCCGGGCCCTCATCGACCCGTCCACCCGACCCCACGACCTGGCCCGACCCGGCCACATCTTCCCGTTGCGCTACCGCACCGGGGGTGTCCTCAAGCGGGCCGGCCACACCGAGGCGGCGGTCGACCTGGCCCGTATGGCCGGGCTGCGACCCGCAGGCGTGTTGTGCGAGGTCGTCAACGAGGACGGCACCATGGCCCGGATACCCGAGCTCGAGCGCTTCTGCGCCACCCACGGACTGCTCATGATCTCCATCGCCGACCTGGTGCGCCACCGGCGCCAGTCCGAGCGCCTGGTGCGACGCATCGCCGAAGCCCGCATTCCCACGGAGTGGGGCGACTTCACCTGCTACGTCTACGAGTCGGTCCTCGACGGCGAGCAGCACGTAGCCATGGTCAGAGGCGCGGTCCAGGGCCAGGACGACGTGTTGGTCCGGGTCCACAGCGAGTGCCTGACCGGTGACGTCTTCGGCTCGCTGCGTTGCGACTGCGGGGTCCAGGTCGACGCGGCCATGCAGCGCATCGCCGACGAGGGCCTCGGCGTGGTGGTCTACCTGCGGGGCCACGAGGGGCGGGGCATCGGCCTGGGCCACAAGATCCGGGCCTACGAGCTCCAGGACCGGGGACGCGACACCGTGGACGCCAACGTCGAGCTGGGATTCCCGGCCGACACCCGGGAGTACGGCATCGGCGCCCAGATCCTGGTCGACCTGGGGATCACCACCATGCGCTACATGACCAACAACCCCGCCAAGTACGGCGGGCTCGAGGGCTACGGCCTCAAGATCGTCGAGCGCGTGGCGCTGGAGTCGATCCCCAACCCGGAGAACATCCGCTACCTGCGCACCAAGCGGGAGCGCATGGGCCACCTGCTACCCCATCTGGATGGCCGTGGCGCCGACGACGTGGAAGGCTCTGAACCATGAGCACCTACGTCGGCCACCTGCGGGGCGAGGGCATCCGGGTGGCCCTGGCCTGCGCCCGCTTCAACGACCTGGTCACCGAGCGCCTGTTGGCCGGGGCCCGCGACGGGCTGGCGCGCCACGGCGTGGACGAGGCTTCGATCACGGTGGTCTGGGCCCCCGGCGCCGTCGAGCTGCCCCTGGTGGCGCAGCGTCTGGCCGCCGCCGGTGAGGTCGACGCCGTCATCGCCCTGGGCGCGGTCATCAGGGGCGCCACCGACCACCACAGCCACGTGGGCGGTCAGTGCGCCGCCGGGCTCCAGCGCGTCGCCCTCGACACCGGGATACCCGTCGCCTTCGCCGTGCTCACCACCGACACCTTGGACCAGGCCCTGGAGCGGGCGGGGGCCAAGGCCGGCAACAAGGGCTACGAGGCGGCCGAGACCGCCCTGGAGATGGTCGACCTCCTCCGCCAGCTGCCCAAGGCCAGCCCCTGATGTTGCGGGTGGTGTTGCCCAAGGGGTCGCTGGAGCGGGCCACCCTGGAGCTGTTCGAGGCCGCCGACCTGGCCGTGAGCCGCAGCTCCGCTGTCGACTACAAGGCCACCATCGCCGACCCCCGAGTGGCCGACGTGCGCATCCTGCGTCCCCAGGAGATCCCCGTCTACGTGGCCGAGGGCCTCTACGACCTGGGCATCACCGGTCGGGACTGGATCGAGGAGACCGACAGCGAGGTCGTCACCCTCGGCGAGCTGCACTACTCCAAGGCGACAGCCCGTCCCATCAACGTCGTGCTGGCCGTGGCCGAGGAGGCGCCCTGGGCCAAGGTGGGCGACCTGCCTGCGGGGGTGCGGGTCTCCACCGAGTACCCCGGCCTGACCCGGCGCTTCCTCGCCACCCACGGGGTCGACGCCGAGGTTCGCCTCTCGCACGGGGCCACCGAGGCCAAGATCCCCGACATCGCCGACGCCGTGGTGGAGATCACCGAGACAGGTCGGGCCCTGCGGGCGGCCAAGCTGCGCATCCTCGACACGATCCTGGTGAGCTTCACCGAGCTCATCGCCAACCCCGCCGCCTACGCCGACCCGGCCAAGGCCCACGCCATGCGCCAGCTCCACACCCTGCTCCAGGGTTCGCTGGAGGCGAGGGGCAAGGTGCTGGTCAAGCTCAACGTGGCCCAATCCGACCTCGAAGCGGTCATCGCCATCCTGCCCTCCATGAAAGCCCCCACCGTGTCCAAGCTGTTCGGAGCCGACGGCTACGCGGTGGAGACGGTGGTGGCCAAGGTCGACATCAACGTCCTCATCCCCGCTCTGTCCGACGCCGGGGCCAGCGACATCATCGAGGTTCCCCTCTCCAAGATCGTCCACTGACGTGCGCCGGTCGGCGGGATCGGTGGCCAGCTTCGACGAGCGGGCGGGGTGGGGGAGGGTTCGGGGCGACGACGGCCAGGAGCTGTTCTTCCACTGCACTGCCGTGGCCGACGGCAGTCGCAGCATCGCCCAGGGGGCTCGGGTGGACTACGAGGTGGTGCCCGGCCACCTCGGCCGCTGGGAGGCCTGGGATATCGAGCCCGCTCGTCGCTGACGCCTGCCCGAGGGGGCGGTGCTGCCGTCAGACGCCGACGTTCTCCTTGCGGGCGGCGGTCTCGGGCGCCACCAGGTCCTCGGGCCCGCCCTTGACCTCGATGGAGCCGCCGTAGCGCCGGCGCTGGCGGACCTCCAGGCGCCGGGCCACCCGGCTGAGCGCCATGTTCACGGCGATGTACATGACGGCCACCGCGATCAGGGCCTGGAGGAGGTTGCCGTCGAAGTTGCCGGTGAGCTGACCCCGGCGCAACAGCTCCTCGTACTGCACGAAGAAGCCCAACGACGTGTCCTTGAGCAGGGCGATGAACAGCCCCACGTTGGCCGGGATCACGTCGCGCAGGGCCTGGGGCAGGACCACCAGGCGCATGGCCTGGCCGTCGGTCAGGCCCACGGCCACGGCTGCCTCGCGCTGGCCCCGGTCGAGGGAGAGGATCCCGGCCCGGAAGATCTCGGCCAGCACTGCGCTGTTGTAGACGGCCAGGCCAAGGACCAGGTACCAGAACAGGGGCAGACGGACCCCCAACCGGGGCAGCCCGAAGGCGGAGAACAGGATCAACAGCAGCAACGGGAAGCCCCGGAAGAACTCCACGTACGAGGCCGCCAGCCAGCGGACGGGGCGGTTGCGGGACAACCGGCCCAGGGCCATGACGGCGCCGATGGTCACGGCTCCGACCATGCCCGCGGCCGCAGCCTTGACGGTGTTGGCCAAACCCCCGAGCAAGAAGCCCACGACGGCGGGCTCGGCCAAGATGGACCACTTCTCGGCGTCGAGCTGGCCCCGGTCGGCGAAGCGTTGGATCGCCACCACGACCAGGGCGGCGACCCCGAGTGAGGCGACCACCGATCCGACCAGGACCCGGCGCCGCCCCCGCGGGCCCAACTCGTCACCGATCAGCGCCGTCACCGCTTGATCGCCACCCGGCGCTCGATGACGCCGACGACCAGGCCCGTGGGCAAGGTGAGCAGGAGGTACGCCACTGCTGCTGCGACGAAGACGGGGATGAACTCGGCGGTCTCGGTGGCGATCTGGAACGTCGTTCCGGTCAGCTCGATGACGGAGATGGAAAAGGCGATCGAGCTGTTCCTGATGAGGGCCGACAGCAGGCTCCCCAGGGGCCCCACCACCGCCCGCAACGCCTGGGGTAGCACGACCATGCCCAGCATCTGTGCGAAGCTCAGCCCCAGGGTGCGAGCCGCCTCCACCTGCCCCCGGGCCACGGTGTTGAAGCCCGCCCGCACCGTCTCGGCCACGAAGGCCCCGGTGTAGACCGACAGGATGATGACCGCCGAAGCGAACTTCGGCAGGATGATACCGATGCTCGGGAAGCCGAAGTAGAACACCACGAACAGCACCGTCAGCGGGCAGTTGCGCACCACCTCGACGTAGACGGCGCCGGCGCCTCGCAACGGGGGGATGGGACCCACCCGCAACGAGGCGACGGCGACGCCGATGACGAAGGCCCCCACCCACGACAGCGCCGTGAGCGAGAGCGTCGTGGTGAGGCCTTGGACGAAGCGGTCGAAGTTCTCCAGGACGATGTCCACGGGCGGCCGACCTGGAGCGGACTACTGGGCTGGCGGGGCGGGCCTAGTAGCGGTCGACCGGCGGCGGCTCGGGGATCTCGTCGGTCACCGCGCCCACCGTGCGCTTGAAGGCTTCGGTCCACTCGCCGTTGGCGTAGATCTCTTCGAGTCGGTCGTTGATGAAGGTGCGGAACTGGTCGTCACCCTTGGGGATGCCGATGCCGTAGGGCTCGGTGGTGAAGGGATCGCCCACGACCTCGAACACCTCGGCCCCGTACTGCTCCACCAGACCGAGGAGGATGACGTTGTCGGTGGTCACGGCGTCGACCCGGCCGTCGCGCATGGCGTCGGCGCACTTGGTGTAGACGTCGAACTCGGTGACCTCGGCCCCGGGTGCGTTGGTCCGCACGTTCTGGAGGGGCGTGGAGCCGGAGACCGAACACACCCGCTTGCCGTTGAGGTCATCGAGGCCGCCGATGTCCAGTGGGTTGCCGGTCGGCACCATGATGTCCTGGCCGGCCACGTAGTAGGGGCCGGCGAAGTCGATCTTCTCCTTGCGGGCATCGTTGATGGTGTACGTGGCCACCACCATCTGCACCGTGCCCTCCTGGATGGCCGTCTCCCGGATGGCCGACGGCGTCTCCACGAACTCGATCTCCACGTCGGGCCCGATGGCCTCGACGATGAGCTTGGCGATCTCCACGTCGAAGCCTTCCACCTCACCCGTGCGGGGGTTGGTCTGGCCGAAGAGGCGCTGGTCGAACTTGGTGCCCACGGTGATGGTGCCGGCCTCTTGGATCTCGGCCATGGTCGAGCCTTCGGGGTGCTCGGGCACTTCGGTGGCGTCACCGGCGCCCGTCCCGGTGTCGACCTCGTCGTCGCCGCCGCCGCAGGCGGCGACGAGCACGACCAAGACCAGGACGAGCAGGCCCAGGCGGTGGCTTCGGATGCGGGACATGTCATGTCTCCTTTGTTGGGTGGGATGGGGAGGTCCGGTGAGGGTGGGCGGGCCAGGATCGTCAGTGGGCCAGGATCTTGGACAGGAAGTCTCGGGCCCGGTCGGTCTCAGGGGCGGAGAAGAACCGATCGGGGGACGCCGTCTCGACGATGCGACCGTCGTCCATGAACACGACACGCTGGGCGGCGGAGCGGGCAAAGCCCATCTCGTGGGTGACCACGATCATGGTGGTGCCCTCGCTGGCCAGCCCGATCATCACGTCGAGCACCTCGGCGATCATCTCGGGATCGAGGGCGGAGGTGGGCTCGTCGAAGAGCATGAGCGTGGGCTCCATGGCCAGGGCCCGGGCGATGGCCGCCCGTTGTTGCTGGCCCCCCGAGAGCTCGGCCGGGTAGCGCTCCGCCTTGTCGGCGATGCCCACCCGCTCGAGCAGGGCCATGGCCCGCTCCCGGGCGGCCGCCTTGGGCACGCCCTTGGCCTTGACCGGCCCGAGGGTGACGTTGGCCAGGACGCTCTTGTGGGCGAAGAGGTTGAAGCTCTGAAAGACCATCCCCACCTGGGCCCGGACCCGGGCCAGCTCCTTGCCCTCGTCGGGCAGCGGGACGCCGTCGAGGTGGATCGTGCCGCTGTCGATTGCCTCGAGGCGGTTGATGCAGCGACAGAGCGTGGACTTGCCCGAGCCGGAGGGACCGATGACCACGACGACCTCGCCGGCGTCGACCGACAAGTCGATGTCGCGCAGCACGTGGAGCTGGTCGAACCACTTGTTGACCTTGTCCAGGACCACAACCGGCGTGCCCGTCATCCACCTCCAAGAAGCGTCGGCGGCAGGCTATCTCAGCTCGGCTTGTCCTCTTCGGCTGCGCTGAGCTGGACGAAGGCCATGCGCAACTGGCCCAGGCCGTCGCGCAGGGCCTGCTCCTCGTCGCCCAGGCGGCCGGCCATGCCCTCGACGAGCGCGCCCATGGCGTCGATGGCCACGCGGCCCTCGGCCAGGTTGGGTGGCCGACGGTTGAGGTGGATGGCGGCGAGCTGGAACAGGCCCACGGCGTGGTTGGCCACGACCACCGCCGCCGGGGCGGACGCCACCTCCTCTTGCATGGCCCTCAGCTCCTGCTCCATCGCCGCCTGGTCGGCATCGGGCTCGGGACCCGGGCCTCGAGGAGGCGCAGTGGCCGCGCCACCGGGGGGCGGAGAGGCTGCCCGGGGCCGATCGGGTTCGGGGTTGACGGGACGCTCCCCACCAGGTGTCCAGATCGAGCTCATCCTGGTAGGATAGGGCGCGGAGCATGACGAGAAACCATGATGAGAAGCAGGTTTGCCCTCGAGAAGGCCGCTTCTTGGTACTCCATCGGTCAGTTCGCTCCGGCGGTTCCCAACCCTTGTAGCAGGAGATCTCAGGAGTGATGCGCGATAGCCACCGCTGACAGCAACGAGCTTCGAGTCAACGATCGCATCCGGGCCCGTGAGGTGCGCCTCGTGTCGGCCGAGGGTGAGCAGGTGGGCATAAGGGCCCTCGCCGACGCCCTCAACCTGGCTCGGGACCTCGATCTCGACCTCGTCGAGGTGGCGCCCCAGGCCAGCCCCCCCGTGTGCCGCATCATGGACTACGGCAAGTTCAAGTACGAGGCGGCGCAGAAGGCCAAGGAGTCCCGGCGCAAGACCAACCAGATCTCCATCAAGGAGATGAAGTACCGGGTCAAGATCGGCAAGGGTGACTTCGAGACCAAGACCAGCAAGGTCACCAAGTTCCTGGAAGAGGGCCACAAGGTGAAGATCACCATCATGTTCCGGGGGCGGGAGGTCCATCACCCCGAGCTGGGCATGCGCATCCTCGAGCAGGTGGCCGTGGACAACAACCAGCTGGCCAAGGTGGAGGCGTCTCCCAAGCTCGACGGCCGCAACATGACCATGGTCCTGGCCCCCGACAAGAGGGTGCAGGCGGCAGCCGAGGCTGTACGCAAGAAGGCCGCAGCCGAGCAGCGCCGGGCCGAGCGGATGGCGGCCGGCAACGGGGCGGCGCCCGTGGTCGACGACGCCAGCCCGCTCCCGGCTCCACAGGCCCCCTCCACGCCCGCCGGCACGGCCGACGAAGCCATGAGGGTCACCGCCGACGAGGCCGGGAGGGACTGACATGCCCAAGATGAAGACGCACCGCGGTGCAGCCAAGCGGTTCAAGGTCACCGGGACCGGCAAGGTGATGCGTCGCCAGGTGGGGATGAACCACATCCTGGAGAAGAAGCCCACCAAGCGCACCCGGCGCCTCAAGCGCGAGGAAGCCATGACCGGAGGCGATCGTCGCCAGGCCAACCGCCTGCTCGGTCGCGCCTAGACTGGCGCTCCTATGGCAAGAGTGAAGCGAGCGGTCCACGCCCGCAAGCACCACCGGGCGATCCTCGAGCAGGCGCAGGGGTACTACGGCAACAAGAGCCGCTCGTACCGGGCGGCCAACGAGCAGGTGATGCACTCCCTGCGTTACGCCTACCGCGACCGGCGGGCCCGCAAGGGAGACTTTCGCCGCTTGTGGATCCAGCGCATCAATGCCGCCGCTCGCCAGCACGACATGAGCTACAGCCGCCTGATCGACGGACTACGCCGGGCCGGCGTCGAGGTCGACCGCAAGATCCTGGCCGACCTGGCCGTGCGGGATGCCCCCGCCTTTGCCGCGCTGGTGGAGGTGGCCAGGGCCGCGCCGACAACCGGTGCCGACGCCTCGGTGTCGCCCGAGACCGCACCAGCCGGGTAGCGGCCGCCCCCGTTGGCCGGGCCCGGGCCGCTCGGCGCCCGGCACCAGAAGGTCGTCCGCCTCCGCCGCCTGGTCGCCCGCCGCGGCGTGCGAGCGGCCGAGCGCGCCTTTGTCATCGAGGGCGAGACGCTGGTGTCGGAGGCCCTCTCCGCCGGTGTCGTGGTCGAGGCCCTCTTCGTCGCCGACGGCAGCCAGGATCTTCCCGTGGTCCGTCGGGCGGGGGCCGACGGCTACCGCGTCCACCGGCTGGACCCCGGGGTCCTGGAACGGGTGGCGGGCACCGTCACCCCCCAGCCGGTCCTGGCCGTGGCCCAGGCCTGCGACGTGGCCCTCGAGGCCGTGGTGGGCACCGGCCTGGTGATGGTCTGCGTGGATGTGCGGGACCCGGGCAACGCCGGCAACATCCTGCGCAGCGCCGAAGCGGCCGGGGCAGGGGCGGTAGTGTTCTGCACGGGTTCGGTGGACGTGTTCAACCCCAAGACCGTCCGTTCGTCCGCCGGCTCGCTGTTCCACGTTCCGGTCGTGTCGGGAGGCGATCCGGTTGAGGTGCTGCAACGCATGTATCACTGGGGGTTCCGCCGCCTGGCGACCGTGGCTCGGGGCGGTCGGCCCTTCGACGAGGTCGACCTGGTCGGCGCCGTGGCCGTGGTCGTGGGCAACGAGGCCCACGGGTTGCCGGCCGGTCTCGACACCCACGTCGACGAGCACGTGACCATCCCCATGGCCGGCCGGGCCGAGTCGCTCAACGTGGGCATGGCCGCGGCGCTGATCTGCTTCGAGGCGCTGCGCCAACGCAGGACCGGCAGGCCGGCGTGACCACCCACATCGCCCTCGACGACCTCGCAGTCGCCGCCCTCGTCGTCGACCGCGAGGGCCGGGTGCAGGCGGCCAACACCGTGGCCGCCGAGCTGGTGGGTGCCCCGGCCGAGGGCCTCGTCGGCACCCGCCTCGACGACCTGCTCGTGCCCGTCGGCCCGGATCGCGCCCCTGGCGCCGAGCCCGGGCCCGGTGGCTCCGACGTGTGCCTGCGCTGCGCCGATGGTCGAGACGTGCCCGTGAGCGTCGATGCCCGCTCGAGCGCCGGGGACAGCGCGGGAGCGGGCACCAAGGTGATGGTCCTGCGCCCGCTCGCAGTCGGCGGTCGCAGCGACGCGATGGCCGGCCCCTCAGGCATAGAGGTGATCTCCACCGTGAGCCACGAGCTGCGGTCGCCCTTGACGTCGGTCAAGGGGTACACCTCGCTGCTGCTCAGTCGCTGGGACCGCCTGAGCGACGAGCAGAAGAAGACCATGCTCGAACAGGTCCACCACGACGCCGACAGGGTCACCCGCCTGGTCAACGAGCTGCTCGACATCAGCCGCCTGGAGACCGGTCACCTCCAGCTGCGGTTCCAGACCGTCGTCCTGCCCGTCATCGCCTCGTCGGTGGTCGAGAAGGTGGCTCTGGAGTACCCCGAGCTGGAGTGCGGGCTCGACTTCGTAGAGGGCTTCCCGTCGGTCCTGGCCGACCCCGACAAGGTGGAGCAGGTGCTGACCAACCTGGTGGAGAACGCGGCCAAGTACGCCAGCCTCAAGGGCATGACGGTGTCGGGCACGGTTTCGGGCGACTCGGTGGCGGTGGCGGTGGCCGACACCGGAGAAGGCATCCCCGTGGCCGACCTCCCTCACATCTTCACCAAGTTCTACCGCCGGGACCAGGGCCGACCCAGTGGCTCGGGGCTGGGGCTGTGGATCAGCCGCGGCCTGGTCGAGGCCCACGGTGGCCGCCTGGACGCCCACAGCGTCGTCGGCCGGGGCAGCGTGTTCCGCTTCACCCTCCCCCTCGACGCCAACGGTCGGACGCCGTCGTGAGCGAGCGCGACGATCACGAGGTCATCGTGGTCGAGGCCCTGGCCCGGGTGGCCGCGGTCACCACCACCGAGGAGCTGCGGGAGCTCGGCACCGAGCTGTTGGGCAGGCGTTCGCCCCTGGCCCGGGCCAAGGCCGGCCTTTCCTCCCTGGAAGCCGGGGACCGGCGGGCGGCGGGCATGGCCCTCAACGCGGCCCGCCAGCGCATCGAGCAGGCCCTGGACGCCCGCAGCCAGGAGCTGGTGGCGGCCGAGCGGGCCTCCCGCATCGCCGCCGAACGCCTGGACCTGAGCGAGGTCGTCCCCAACCGTCGCCGGGGCCACCTCCACCTGGTGACACAGGCCCGGGACCGGCTGGAGGACACCTTCGTGGCCATGGGCTACACGGTGGCCGAGGGGCCCGAGGCCGAGAGCGACTGGTACAACTTCGAGGCGCTGAACTTCCCCGCCGGCCACCCCGCCCGGGAGATGTACGACACCTTCTACCTCGAATGGGGTAGCCCGGAGTCGACGTTGTTGCGCACCCACACCTCGCCCGTGCAGATCCGGGTGATGGAGCGCAGCGAGCCCCCGATCTACTCGGTCATGCCCGGGCGTTGCTACCGCCTGGACACCCCCGACGCCTCCCACCTCCCCGTGTTCCACCAGATCGAGGGTTTGGTGGTCGATCGGGGCATCACCTTCGGCTCCCTCGCCGGCACCCTCGATGCCTTCACCGAGGCCTACTTCGGCCCGGGGTTCCGCTCCCGGTTGCGGCCGTCGTACTTCCCCTTCACCGAGCCGTCGGCGGAGTTCGACATCACCTGCGTGTTCTGCAAGGGCGAGGGGTGCCGGACCTGTGGGCGTACGGGGTGGCTGGAGCTGGGCGGTTGCGGCATGGTGCACCCCAACGTGTTCGCCGCCGTGGGCTACGACCCGGAGGTGTGGTCGGGCTTCGCCTTCGGCTTCGGCATCGACCGCCTGGTCATGATGCGCCACGGCATCGACGACATCCGCGAGCTGATCACCAACGACGTCCGGTTCCTGGAGCAGTTCTAGAGGTGCGCGTCCCGCTGTCCTGGCTGCGCCAGTTCACGCCCCTCGACGTTCCCGTCGAGGAGGTGGTGGCCACCCTCGACGACCTCGGCCTGGCCGTGGAGTCGGTCACGCGCGTGGGGGACGGGCTCGAGGGGGTGGTCGTGGCGCGCGTGTTGGAGATCTCCGCCATCGCCGGCGCCGACCGCATCCAGGCCGTGCGGGTGGATGCCGGCGCCGGCCAATCCGTGCCCGTGGTGTGCGGGGCGTGGAACTTCGCCGTGGGGGACCTGGTTCCCCTGGCCACGGTGGGCACCGTGCTCCCCGGGGGGATGGAGATCGCCGCCCGCAGGATGAGGGGAGTGCCGTCGGAGGGGATGCTGTGCGCCCCCGACGAGTTGGGCCTACCCGGTGGCCATGACGGCATCCTCGTGCTGGACGATCTGGAGGAGGGGGAGGGGTCGGCGCCGGGCACCCCCCTGGCCGACGCCCTGGGGCTGGCCCCCGACACCGTGCTCGAGCTCGAGGTCAACGCCAACCGGCCCGACGCCATGTCGGTGGCCGGGGTGGCCCGTGACCTGGCCGCCCGCCTCGGCCTTGGCTTCAGCCTGCCCGAACCCGAGGTGGGGGGGCGACAGGAGCCCCGGCGCGTCGAGCCGGTCTCGGTGCGCGTGGACGACCCCGAGCGCTGCGGGCGCTTCGTCGCCCAGGTGGTCGCCGGCATCACGGTGGGACCCTCGCCGGCCTGGATCGCCCGGCGCCTGGAACGAGCGGGGATGCGGGCCATCAACAACGTGGTGGATGCCTCCAACTACGTGATGCTGGAGCTGGGCCAGCCCACCCACCCCTACGATCTGGCCCGCCTGCCCGGACGGGGGTTGGGGGTCCGGCGGGCTCGTACCGGCGAATCGCTGGTCACCCTCGACGGCATCACCCGCACCCTCAGCGTGGACGACCTGTTGATCTGCGACGGCGAGGACCAGCCGGTGGGCATCGCCGGGGTGATGGGAGGTGCCTCGTCCGAGATCGACAGCGCCACCACCGAGGTCGTCCTGGAGGCGGCCTGGTTCGAGCCACTGTCGGTGTCGCGCACGTCCCGGCGCCTCAAGCTGCGCAGCGAGGCGTCGGCCCGTTTCGAGAAGGGATGCGACTGGACCGGCATCGACCGGGCCGTGGCCCGCTTCTGTGAGCTGCTGGCCCCCGCCGGCGCCGTGCTCGCCGGGTCGCCCGTCGACGTCGTCGGCCGCCTCCCCGACCGCCCACCCGTGGTGCTGCGCGTCGCCCGGGTGGAGGAGCTGTTGGGCACCAGCCTCGGTCCCGACGAGATCACCCGCCTGCTCGACCCCATCGGCTTCACCACCACGCCGGCCGGCGACGGCTGCCTCGAGGTCGTCCTACCCCCCTGGCGCCTGGACAGCACGGCCGAGATCGACGTGGTCGAGGAGATCGCCCGCCTCCACGGCTACCGCCGTATCCCGCCGACGGTGCCCCGCAGCCCCCTCGCCGGTGGGCTCAGCCCCTACCAGCGTGATCGTCGTCAACTGCGCCAGCTCCTGGCCGGTGCCGGCGCCGACGAGGCTTGGACCACGACGTTCCTCTCGCCGTCCGACCTGGCCCGCTGCCGGCTCGATGCGGGCGACGCCGTGGCGGTGACCAACCCCCTCGTGGCCGAGGAGTCCCGGCTGCGCACCTCGCTGCTGCCCGGCCTGGTCGGCGCCGTGGCCTACAACGCCCGGCACCGCCAGACAGGGGTGTCGCTGTTCGAGGTCGGCCACACCTTCCGGCGCCGAGCGGCGTCGTGCGACCAGCAGCTGCCCGAGGAGGTCGAGGCCATCGCCTATGCGGGGGCAGGTCGAGACGCCACCGAGGCGGTCACCGTGTGGCACCTGGTGGCCGACGGCCTGGTGCTCGACGATTGGCGCCTCGAGGCTGTCACCGCCCCGGGCCTGCATGCCACCCGGACCGCCCGGCTGTGGTGCGGTGACGTCGATGTCGGCCTGGTTGGTGAGATCGACCCGGACGTGCTCGCCGCCCACGACATCACCGAGCGGGTGGCCTGGCTGGAGCTCGACGTGGCCCGGGTGCTGGCCACCCCCCACGGTGGGGGCAGCTACCGGCCCGTGAGTCGCTTCCCCTCCAGCGACGTCGACCTCGCCTTCGAGGTCGACGAGGCCACGCCGGCGGCCGAGGTGGAAGCCACGCTGCGGGGCAGCGGCAGCCCACTGCTCGTAGGCCTGCGTCTCTTCGACGTCTACCGGGGTGATCGAGTTGCGCCCGGGCGCCGGGGCCTGGCCTGGACGGCACGCTTCCAGGCGCCCGACCGCACCCTCACCGACGAGGACGTCGCCGAGGCCCGTCGCCGCCTGGTGGCCGCGGTCGAACAACGCCACCCCGCCACCTTGCGCGGCAGCCGACCAGGCGTCGAGCGGATCGAGGCTTCTGCCGGAACGGCAGGCAACGCCGCCCAAGGTGGCGCCGCGTCCTCCGGCGAGCGAAGCGAGCCTGGGGTCCACCGACCAACCGGGGGCTCCTCCTAGGATCGTCCGCCGTGTCGGTCCCCAGTGTCGCCACCTACGTGCGGGAGGAGTTCAGCCCCGCGGAGACCGACGTGCTGCGGCGCTACGTCACCAACGTCGAGGGCCCGGTCTTCGCCCTAGTGAACCTGCCCGAGGTGGTCAAGGGCGCGCTCTTCGCTCGCTACAGCCGCACCCACAAGAGCTTGCGCCGCCTGTTCCTGGACGAGTTCGTGGGTGACCTCGACATCGAGGGTGACCTGTCCATCGACGCCACCGTGGGCCTGGAGCGGGCCGAACGCCTCTACGACCGGGTCTTCCTGGAGTACGGCGACGACTCCGTGGCCCAGCTGGGCGGGGTCCACCTGGCCTGCGAGCAGGCCTCCAACATCCTCACCAAGGTGCTGGAGTGGGGTCGGCTCATGTCCTACCTGGAGCAGTCCACCCGCTACATCGCCTACGACGATCGCCTCGGCGGCCGCTACCGCTACTACCGCGACCCCGAGCTGTTGGCCTCGCCCCTCGGCACCCGTTACGTGGGCGACATGGATCGCCTCTTCGACACCTACGCCGAGCTGGTGCCCCTGGTCCAGGAGTGGTGCCGCCAGCGCTACCCCAAGCAGGCGGGGGACTCCGACTTCGTGCACCGCCAATCGACCCGGGCCAAGGCCCTCGACGCCGTCCGGGGCGTCCTGCCTGCGGCGTCGCTGTCGAACGTGGGCATCTACGGCAACGGCCAGGGCTACGAGGCCCTGCTCATGCGCATGCGGGCCCATCCTCTCCCCGAGGCCCGGGCCTACGCCGAGCTCATGCTGAGCGAGCTGCGCAAGGTCATCCCCTCGTTTCTGACCCGCATCGACCGGCCCGAGCGGGGCGGCGCGTGGACCGGATACCTGCGTTCCACTCGGGAGGCCACCGCCGAGGTGGCCGCCAAGCTCTTCGCCGGCTCCGGTCCCCCAGACGACGAGCCCTCACCCGAGGTCACGCTGGTCGACTTCGACCCCGACGGCGAGGACAAGCTCCTCACCGCCATGCTCTACGGCCACCTCGACGTGTCCGAGGTCCGCATCCTCGACCGGGTGCGGGAGCTGAGCGCGGCCGAGCGTTCGGCCGTGGTCGCTGCCTATGTGGGGGAGCGCACCAACCGGCGTCACAAGCCCGGGCGGGCCCTGGAGCGGATCTCCTACCGCTTCGACGTGTGCGCTGACTACGGGGCCTTCCGCGACCTGCAGCGTCACCGCATGTTGACCATCGAGTGGCAGCCCCTGTCACCGACGCACGGCTACAGCCTGCCCGAGACGGTGATGGAGGCGGGTGGCCAGGGCCGTTTCGCCGAAGCCATGGAGCGGTCGGCCGCCCTCTACGACGAGCTCGAGCCGGTCTTCCCTCAGCAGTCGTCGTATGCGGTGTCGCTGGCGTACCGGTTGCGCTTCTCCCTCCAGCTCAACGCCCGTGAGGCGATGCACATGCTCGAGCTGCGCACCACGCCCCAGGGCCATCCCTCCTACCGGCGGCTGTGCCAACAGATGCACCGACTCATCGCCGAGCAGGCCGGACACCGGGCCGTGGCCGAGCTCATGCGCTTCGTGGACCACGGCGAGCCCGAGCTGGAGCGCCTGGAAGCCGAGCGCCAGGCCGAGACCCGCCGTCTACGGGGCTGACAGCTCGCTTCGCTCGCTCCAAGGCCACGGCGCCGCCTGTCGGCGCCCGCCCGCGGTTCCCACGAGGCCGGCGAGCCTGCGCGCCGGCCACGACGGTTGCCCGGTACGGGAGACTCAGCCATACTGTGGCCGTCCGGCGGGCGGATCTGGAGGACATTCGTGCGCGCCACCAAATCCGGAGCCAGCCATGGCCGCCCCCGGCACCGCCGCCCCCGGCGCCGCCTCCTCTTGCCCATGGCGACGGTCGTCGCCGTCGCCGTTGCCGGATCGGCGGCCACCGGCGGCCACACCGTCGCCCCGGGAGAGACGCTCTCGCAGATCGCCTCCGACCACAAGGTGAACATGGCCGAGCTGGCCGAGGCCAACGGCATCGACGACGTCGACCGGCTCCGGGCCGGCCAGCTCCTCACCATGCCGGGCGAGGGCGCCGACCCAGCCGCGCCGGCCGCCCCGGTACGGTTCCACACCGTCGCCCCCGGCGACACCCTCTCGGCCATCGCCCGCACCTACGGCGTGACCGTGGCCAAGCTGGCCGCGGCCAACGGCATCGACGACGTCCACCGCATCCGCGTCGGTGACAAGTTGGCCATCGACGACGCCGCCCCAGGGGCCGGAACCGCAGCCGGTGGGGGAAAGGTCGACACCTCCCGGTTCCCGGCTCGGTTGCAGGCCTCACCCGAACGCCTGGCCCTGGTGCCGATCTTCGAGCACTGGGCCGGGCACTACGACACCCCGCTCGACCTGCTCATGGCCATGACGTGGCTGGAGTCGGGGTGGCAGCGAGATGTCGTCTCCTCGGCCGGCGCCATTGGCATCGGACAGCTCATGCCCGACACGGTCACCTGGATGGAAGACGTGCTGATCGGTGTACCTCTCGATCCCTACGATCCCGACGACAACATCCGCATGTCAGCCCGCTACCTGAGCTGGCTCCTCGACCGCACGGGCGGTGATGTCGCCACCGCGCTGGCCGGGTACTACCAGGGCCTGGGCGCGGTGCAGACCTCGGGCATCTTTCCGTCAACCCGTGCCTACGTCGCCAATGTCCTTGCCTTCCGTGATCAGCACTTCTGATCCCGGGCAACATTTTTGTGCCCACCCTGACCAGCCTCGACGCGCGTCGCGGCAGGTCAGGCCCCCGTTTTCGCCCAAGCCATCTCCTTGACACCCGGCCTCCAGCCGTGGCAAGAAGGGTTCGTTCCTCCACCGCCGGGTTGCTCGCCGTTCGTTCGACGTGGTGATGGAGGTGCCGGGGCCGAGGGGCCCAGCGCAGCTCAGTAGCAAACGTCTCATGGTCTGATCGGTGCAGGGAGCTACGGCTGCTCGCGCCGAGCGATCCGATCGACGGCCCCAACGGCTCGCTGGGCACCTCTCACCCGCCGCCTGACCTCCACACACAAGGTGGTCGGCGGGTGCGGCCATCCCGGCAGGGAATGGTCCGGGCAGGGAATGGATAGAGTCCGGCGCCGGTTCTCCCGCCTGACCACCTGCTCACTCTCCCATGAAGGATCGAATGGCCGACGACCTCGATGACGACGAAGTTGACGCTGGCCCCGAGGACCCCGAGGGCCTCGACGAGGATGCCGAGGTGCTGGAGGACGCCGACGCCGCCTTCATCGTCGACGAAGAGTTCCCCGACACCGACGACGACGACCTGGACGACGACGACGAGGACGAGGAGGCGGAGAGCGTCGAGGTCGAGCCTGTCGCACCGCCCCGTGCCAAGGCGACCAAAGCCAAGGCGGCGGCGTCGGGCGAGGAGGAGGAGGGCGGCGAGGACGACGATGACGAACCCGACCCTGACGATGTCGAGGCCGACCTCGACACGATCCTGAAGGACCGCCTGGTCGTCGCTGAAGACGACGAGGACGAGGACGAGGACGAGCCGCTCGAAAGTGAAGAAAAGGGCGAGGGAGGCAACGTCCGGCCCCGGGCCCCGGGTGAGTTCGTCTGCCAGTCCTGCTTCTTGGTCAAGCACCCGAGCCAGCTCGCCGACGAGACCCTGTTGTTGTGCCGAGACTGCGTGTAGGAGCCCACTAGCCTGGGGTCCGTGACTGAGACCAAGAGCGCACTCGATCAGGCCGTCGATCTTTTCGTGTACGCCCCGATCGGGTTGGCGGTGGCCGCCCGAGACCTCGTGCCCACCCTGGCCGAGCGGGGTCGTCAGCAGCTCGACCCGCAGGTCGGTGTGGCCCGGATGGTGGGCCAGCTGGCGGTGGCCCAGGGCCGCAACCAGGCGGAGAAGGCTGTGGAGAGGGCTCTGGCGCAAGCCCGAGCCACGCTGCAACAGCTCGGCATCCTTCCCGACGAGCCCGGGGCAGGACCCCGGGAAGGGGCCGACCACATGCCCGCCTACGAGGAGCCCACGCCCGGGGTGGTCGTCCCCGAGCGCTCCGCGGCCTCGGCCGTGGTGGCCACGCCCCCCGCCCCGGCTCCGGCCCCGACCTCGGCCATCCCCATGCCCGCCAGCACCTCCGCCCCTGACCACACGGCCAGCGTGGCCCTGGCCATCCCCGACTACGACTCGTTGTCCGCCTCTCAGGTGGTGCCCCGCCTGTCGAGTCTCTCTCCCGAGGAGCTCGAAGCCGTTCGGGCCTACGAGGACGCGCACCGGGGCCGCAAGACCATCCTCAACAAGATCGCCCAGATCAGGACCGTCTAGTTGTCACCGACCTCGGGGGAGGACGCACGCCTCGCCGGCGTGGAAGACCTTCCCCGGTTGGCCGAGTTGGCCGAAGAGGCGGTGGCCGAGCAGGCCGACCACCGAGGGGGGGCGGTGTGGGCCCGCCGCGAGACCCGCCCCCGGCCTGCCCTGCCGTCGCTGGCCGCGGCCCTCGAAGATCCCCTGCAACTGGTCCTGGCGGGCACCATCGACGACGTGGTGGTGGGCTACGGCGTCGTCCGGCTGGAACGCTTGCGCACCGGGGAGCTACTTGGCATCGTGAGCGACCTCTACGTCGAACCCGAGGCTCGGGAGGTGGGGGTGGGGGAGGTCCTGATCGACCGGGTGCTGGCGTGGTGCGCCGAGCACGGGTGCTGCGGCGTCGACGCCCTGGCCTTGCCCGGCAACCGCAACACCAAGAACTTCTTCGAGACCTTCGGCTTCACTGCCCGGGCCCTCATCGTCCACCGTTCCCTGGTCGACGTCGACACGGGCACGGGACGGGAACCGGTGCCGGGGCAGTGATGTCGGACGCACCGGAGGTCTGCGTGGGCGCCATCGCCGTCGACGACGAGCGCCTGTTGCTGGTGCGACGGGGCCGGGGGCCGGCCGCCGGGTGGTGGTCGGTCCCCGGTGGGCGGGTGGCGTTGGGCGAGACGCTGGCCGAGGCCGTGGTCCGGGAGCTGGCTGAGGAGACCGGCCTGGAGGGTGTGTGCGGTGAGCTCGTCGACTGGGTCGAGCGGGTCGGCGACGATCACCACTTCGTCATCTTCGACTTCTTGGTTCAGGTGCTCCCGGGCACCCCGACCGCCGGCGACGATGCGGCCGAGGCCGCCTGGGTCCCCTTGAGCGAAGTCGCCGACCTGGCCCTGGTCGACGGTTTGGCTGAGTTGCTCCACGCCCACGGCATCCTCGACGTCATCGCCTGAGGGCCCGACCGAGGACAGGCACAGCCACACACCCCCAGCTGACAGGGCCTGGCGCTACGGCACCCCCGGCTCGGGGTGCTCGGGTGCGGGGGCGACCTCCTGGTCGGGTGCAGACGGGGTGGCCTCGACTACGGGCACCGGCGGCGGGGTGACCACGGGGGGCGGAGGGATCCGCCGGGCCCGAGGACCGGCCCCCCCAGGGGGCGCGGTCGAAGCGCCGGGAGAAGCGGCCACCCGAGCTGGCGACACCGCCACAGGCGGGCGCCGTCGAGGTGCTCGCCGCCCGGGGGCGGCTGGAGCCTCGATGCCGAAGAGCCCGGCGATGGCGGGGACCCGCCCGGCGTGCTTGCGCACCTGGCCCAGGAGCTCGTCACCGGGCTCGGCCGGGACGCCGGCGGGTGTGACCGAGCGTCGCACCGCCGAGTAGGCGACGGCATCGAGCAGCGTGGCCCAGCGATCGACGCCGATGTCGGCGGTCATGGCCGTTCCCGCCGCCTCGGCCAGGCGGCTGGCGACGTCGGGAGCCAGACGCTCACCCGGCTGGGGAGCACGAGAGGACAGCCGTAGTGCCCGCACCACCCTTCCGCTCTCCAAGGACTGTTCCAGGTCCCGTTGCCAGAGCGCTTGTTCGGCTTCGGTTCGACGCTCGAGCACGGCCCGGAGCTTGGCTGCGGGCTGGCGCGTCTGCTCATCCCTGGCCACGTCCTCGGCACTGACCACCACCGAGCGGAGGTCGCGCAGGGCGAGGTCGTCGGCGTCGGCCAGGGCTGCTTCCGCCCGGTCCAGCCACTCGGCGACACGGAGACGGGGCAGGAGCCGTTCGGCGATGGCCAGCACCGCGTTGTTGGGGGCTTCGGGCAACCCTTCCTTGCGGGCCTTGGCGTTCTGCTCCGCGAGTGCTGTCCGCACCGCCGGAATCCCCCCCCGCAACGCCTGCTCGACAATGGGCTGCTGCTCCTGGGGCAACCCCGCCAGCAGGGCGTCGCGGTGCACTCGCCGGGGTCGCAACTTCCTCGCCTTGGGTCGGGGGGCGACTTCGGGGCGCGGCGGACGGGCCCGGCGCTCGGGCCTGGCGGCCCCGCCGTCGCCCTCGGCTGGGCGGCCGCTGGGTCGGGGCCTATGGGCGTGGTCACGGGGTGCGCGATCCCGCTCGGGGCGGGGGCGCGGTGATCGACGGGCGCCGGCAGCACCGTCGGGGCGACCGTCAGGTCCCTCGTGGGGCCGTGCCCCGCCCCGGCCGCGCTCGACCCCGGTGGTGGTGACGGCGGTCTCGTCTCGTGGCGGTCCGATGACCTTGAGGCGCTCGGGCTCCCGGCGCTCACCCTTCGGCGGCAACACGGTGGTGACGGTGATGCCCTCGATGTCGATGTCGGCCTCCGCCCGCAGGACATCGCCGATGCTGGCTCCTGCCGGAAGGAGCTTGCCGTCCAGGACCCCCTTGGGCTGGCGGGCGCCGGCGGCGCGCCACGTCCAGGTCCCGTCAGGGCGTGCACTGGTCAACTCGACGGCTATCCGGGGTGACACGGGGTGACACGCTACCCGTCCGCCCATGGCAAGCTGAGGCCATGGCCCCGATGAACCCCTGGCGCCGCCGCGACATCTCGGTGGACACGACCGCGCGCCGAGTCGTCGACCTGACCGAGGAGGTGGCGGCATTCTGCCGGGAGGGGGGTTCGGGTCTGTTGAGCGTCTTCGTCCCCCACGCCACAGCAGGGGTGGCGCTGATGGAGACGGGCTCGGGTTCCGAAGCCGATCTGGTGGAGACGTTGGGTCGCCTGCTTCCTCGGGACGACCGCTACCAGCACCGCCACGGTGCCCCTGGCCACGGCGCCGATCACCTGCTGCCCGCCCTGATCGGCCCGTCGGTCGTCATCCCGGTGGAGGAGGGTCAGATGCTGCTCGGCACGTGGCAGCGGATCGTGCTGGTCGACCTCAACGCCGACAACCCCAACCGTCGCGTCCGTCTCAGCCTGCTCGGAGGGGGCGGCTGAGGGGACTCAGGCCTTGAGCAGGCGCTCGATGGCAGCCGTGGCCTCGGTGACCTTGGCGGTGCCTTCGACATCACCGGCCCGCACGGCGACACTGACGCAATGGCCGAGATGGTCGTGCAACAGACCGACGGCCACACCCTGCAGCGCCCGGTTGACCGCGGCGATCTGGGTGAGGACGTCGATGCAGTAGGTGTCCTCGTCGATCAAGCGCTGGATGCCTCGCACCTGGCCCTCGATGCGCCGCAAGCGACGTTGCACGTCGTCCTTGTGCATCTCGTAGCCGGGCATGGTGCCTCCCCTCTTCTCCCCAGAATACCCCTAGGGGGTAGTCTTTCCACCTGGGGACGGGGACGACCGAGCGGTGGCAGGCACCTCGGGCATGAACAGCCCGGCCTCGATGTGGGTGAAGGGGGAGAACAGGTCGGTGGCCACGAAGCGGGCCCGGATCTCGGCCAAGGTGGCCGGCTGGGCACGGTAGCGCACGTTGAAGTAGGCCTCCCGGTAGACGTCGCGCCGGTTGACACCGAGGTCGGACAGCACGTCGGTCATCTCTTCGATCATGGCCCCGTTCCCCACGAGGTAGTAGCGCGTGCCGCCGAGGGTCTCGAGCAGCTGGGGCACGCTCTCGGTCACCCGACCGCACAGCCCGTCCCAGTTGGGGGGGGGCTGCGACAGCGAGATCCGGTACTCGAAGTTCGCGTAGGTGTCGGTGAGGGCTTCGAGCTCGTCGACCAGGCACAGGTCGTCGAGGTGGCGCAGCCCCCAGAAGAGCCGGACGGGCTGGTCGAAGCCCAGCTCGAGCAGGTAGGGGAGCAGTGAGAGGAACGGGCCGATGCCGACCCCGGTGGCCAGCAGCAGCAGCGCCCGCTCGTCGTCCTTGGGGATCATCGATTGACCGCTCGGGCCCCGGAAGCTGATGACATCGCCCAGATCGAGGCTGCCCAGGTGCCCTGAGAGCTCACCGTGGACGAGGCGCAGGAGCAGGCGGAAGCGACGCCCGCCGTCCGGCGGCGAGGTGATGCAGTAGGGGCTGCGGCGCTTGCCCAATGTCTCGTCGTCGGCCCGGATGGCGATGAAGTAGCCCGGGAGAAAGTGGAAGGGCTCGGAGTCGATCACCTCGAAGGTCAGGCCCAGCGTGCCCGGGCACAGCACCCGGCGCTCGACGAGCGTGGCCCGCCGGTCGTAGCGGTTGACCCGTCCCAGCTTGCGCTCGGGTGCGCCGCGGGAGACGGGGAAGGCTCCCTGGGGAGGCAGGATGTCGATGTCGGACGCCAGCCGCTGGTAGCCGGGCAGCGGTTCCTCCGCCTCTTCGCCCAGCGAGCCCGCTTCCTCGGAGGTCATCGTCAGTGCTGTCCTCGCCCTGTCGCTCAGGATCCGGCGTCGGCCACGAGTGGTCAGCCGTATTCTACGGCTACCCCGCCGCTGACACAGCCACCTCTTGGGAAAGGTCCTCCGGGGCGACATCGCTCCGGCCGGGGGGGGCGGACCGCCCCAGGCGGTCGGTCGTGCTCACCGGTAGCCTTGAGGGGGATGATGCGACTGCGCCCGCCCGGCCCCACGGTTCCGGGCCCGCAGCGGTCGCCTCTGAGGTCCCCGTGGTCGAAGCTCTCTCTGGCAGTGCTGGTGGTGCTGGTCCTCGGGTGGGGCGTCACCAGGTTGGCCGGATTCATACCTTCCTTTCCTTCCTTCGCCAACCCCTTCGCCGGCGAGACGGTCGACCGCAGTCAGCCGGCCCTGCTCCAGGCCATCGAGGACCTGGCCGAGTATCGGGCGGCCACCGGGCAGTTCCAGGTCGTCATCGATGTGGAGGACGACACCCGCTTCGTGCCGTCGTTCATCCGGGGGGAGCGCACGGTGTTCCTCGCCGGAGGCACGGTGGATGCCTTCGTCGACTTCGCCGGCTTGGCCGAGGGGGCGATCGACGTCTCCGACGACGGCTCGTCGGTCACCGTGCGCCTGCCGCCCGCACGGTTGTCCGAACCGAGGATCGATCCGGAGCGAAGCTACGTGGTGTCGCGGGAGCGGGGACTACTCGATCGTGCCGGTTCGGCCTTCGCCGACAACCCCACCGGGGAGCGTGAGCTGTACCTGGCGGCCGAGGGCAAGCTGTCGGCCGCGGCGCGCGAGGCCGCCCTGGTGGATCGGGCCGAGGCCAACACCCGAGCCATGCTCGAATCGATGTTGAGCTCGCTCGGCTTCGATGACGTCACCGTGGTCTTCGGTGGCGGCCCTGTCTCCTGACCTCCTGACGGTTATGACGCTGAAGGCCTCAGGCGGTGCTCAGCGTCGAGCGGAGCCGGCCAGATCTTCCTCGGAACCCACCGTGTCGGCGGCGTAGGCCTGGCGCTGGCCCAGGGGCTTCGACGGTCCCCGGGTGGAGTCCCGCTCGGTCTGGCGCTCGGTCTCGGCGTCGAGCTCGGCGCCGAGGACGACGGCGTAGGCGCTGAGGAGCAACCACAGCAACAACACCACGACGGCACCGAGGGTCCCGTAGGTCTCGTTGTAGTTCCCGAAGTTCCTGACGTAGATGGAAAAGGCGATGGAGCCCACCAGCCACAACACGGTCGCGGCCAGCGCCCCCGGCGTCACCCATCGCCACCTCGGGGCGTCCCGATCGGGCGCGTACCGGTACAGCGCGGCCAGAACGAGCACCACCAACGCGGCCAGCGCCGGCCAGCGCAGCACACCCACAGCCGCCTCGCCGAAGGTGCCGAGGCCGGCGGCGGCCAGGTTGCGGACGACGACCATGCCCCCGACGCCGGCGACGGTGGCGATCGACAGTGCGACGGTGAGCAGCAGGGCCAGGCCCCTCAGCCGGAGGAACTTGCGGGTCTCCTGCTCGTCGTAGGCGATGTTGATGGCGGCCACCAAGGCGAGCATGCCCTTGGAGGCGCCGACCAGGGCCACGACCACACCCACGACCAGACCGAGGCCGAGGCTGGATTCCTCCTGGCTGGCGATGGTCTCCACCTGGGCCCGCACCAGGTCTGCGGCTTCCGGAGGCAGCGCGGCCAGGAACGGTCCGAGCTGAAGTTCCACGTCGACGGGGTTGGCCACCAGGCCGTACAGCGAGATGACGGCGATGAGGGTCGGCACCAGCGCCACGAAGACGTAGAAAGCGACACCGCCGGCGACGATGGAGACGTTGTCGGCCACGAGCTGGCGACCCGTGCGCTTGAGGATCTCGAACCACCCCCTCGACGGGATCTCGGTGGGGGACTCGGCACTTCGTCCGTCATCGGTCGACGGATCCCCGGAGGCGGGCTGCTCGTTCCCGGCGCCGGTGACCGGCCGATGGCCGTTTCCGGTGGGGGTCGACCCAGTCACAGGCGCTCGCCCGGGGGAGCCGGTGGCCGGGTCGTCGCGGAAGCACTCGAGCTCGAGTTGGAGTTGGCGGCGGAGGACCAGAAGGTCGGCGAGGGCGGCACCGGCGACCGGTTCCCAGTCGAGATCCACGGTGATGCGAGAACGATCGCCTCCCAACGGAACGAAGGAGACGATGCCGGCGTGAGGACGCCCCCGCCCCGTCCAGGCAATGGTCTCGCCCTCGACCCGCTCGGTCACCTCGGCCTGGAAGTCCTGGGCGCGACCTTCGATCATGGTCACCCAATCCACCGAGACCGGGTCAGCGGGGCGCGCCGCCGACGTCCCGCCCATGAACGTCGGGATCCGAGGTGAACCGGACCAGGCGTCGTAGGCGGCGCGGACCGGTTGGTCGATGTCGATGGCACAGCTGACCGATGTCATGGCCCTGGTGTTCCCCTTCGGTCAGCAAACGAAGAGCCCGCCCGAGTGAGGCAACTGCGCCTCACGGCCGGGGCTCCCGGCGGGGCGACGCCCTGCGCCAGCCCCGTCGGGAAGCACTGCGCCGCCTCAGCTGGCCGAGGACTCGGCGTCGATGGCCTTGGACTTGCCGCCGCCGCCGGAGATCTCCACTCGACGGGGCTTGGCCTGCTCGGCCACCGGCACCGTGAGGCTCAACACGCCGTTGTCGTAGTGGGCCTCGATGCCATCGGGGTCCAGGCCCTCGCCCAAGAAGAGCTGGCGGCTGAAGCTG
>JAHWJI010000160.1 GCA_019348495.1 Actinomycetota bacterium
TCTCTCCGAGGTGCGCAGCTGGCCGTCGAACCCCGCAAGCAGTGGGTCCGGGGCGGCTCTCGACCGAGGATCCCGGCCGAACGGCGAGCGGAGACGGGCCGGGCCCTGAGCGTGGACGGCGACGGGGGGTGGGGCTCGGTGGTGCGCCAGGCCAGGCACGGCGATCACGCCTGTCCCGACGGCCTGATCGATGCCACGGCACGGGTGGTCAAGGGCTGGCAACCCTCGCCGCCGCCGGCGTGGGTGACCTCGGTGCCGTCGACCTCGTCGGGTGAGCTCGTCGCCGACTTCGCCCAGCGGGTGGCGTCCAGCCTCGGGCTGCCGTACCGGGAGGTGCTGCGCCGGACCCGACCGGGGAGGCCTCAGAGCGAGATGCAGAACAGCTTCCAGCAGCTCCGCAACGTCGACGGCGCCTTCGAGGTCACCGAGCCGCTCGCCGACGAGCCGGTCCTGGTGGTCGACGACCTGGTCGACTCGGGATGGACGCTCGCCGTCGTCGCCGACGCCCTCCGGGGCGCCGGCGCCGGCGCCGTCCACCCCTTGGTGCTGGCCAAGGCCCGGGGCGGCTGACGGGCCACCGTCCCGGGTCGTCCTGGTCGCAGGCTCAAGCCGGCGGGCCGGCGTCGGAGGAGGGCGGCGGCGGGAGAAGGTGGGCCAGTGGCGAGATGAACACGCTCACCTCGGTGGCGCCCTGGGCTTCCATCCACCTCGCCAGCTCGGCAGCCGGGATCAGGGGTGCGTCATCTCCCTCATCGACGTAGGCGCCGCTGTCGAGGATGGACCCGCTCGCACCCTCGAACGACGCTCCGTGCACGTGTGCGTCGTGAAAGCTGGTTCGCAGCAGGACGGCGTCGGTGAAGTCGGCTCCGGTCAGGTCGGCGTCGATGAACGAGATCTCGCTGAGGTGCGCTCGGCGGAACCGGGCGCCCCGGAGGCAGGCTTCGTACAACTCGGCGCGCCCGGCGTACACCAGGTCGTCGAAGGTGGCCCCGGTGGCATCAGCTTCATGAAACTGGGCCTTCACGATCTTGGCACCGGTCAGGTCCGCCTTGCGCAAGCTCGCTCCCCCCAGCCGGGCGGCGTCGAGGTCGGACTCGGCGCCCGCCAGCAGCGCCGGCCAGTCGGGCCCGCTCCAGGGGTCGGGCGGATGGGGTGGGGCATCGGGCCGGGCGGCGTTCCACTCCTCGGCGTGGCGGCGGGCGGCGTCGTCGTGGCGGGCCATGGCGTCGACGCCTTGGGCGGCCTCGGCCATGTCGGCGGAGGCGGCACGGGCCCGGCGCAGGGCCTCGGCGGCCATGGCGTCGGGGGCGGGCACGCCGTGCAGCGAGGCGGTCAGGGCCACGAAGCGCAGGGCGGTCATCGCATCGAACAGGGACTGCTGCTGGGGAACCAGACCGAGGCGGCGGTACAGCCGGTGATCAGCCCGGGGGTCGCCCCCGAAGATGCGCACCTCACCCTGCGAAGGCGTGGCCAGGCCGCACACCAGGCGCAGCACGGTCGACTTTCCGGCTCCGTTGGGCCCGAGCAGGGCAGTGACGCCGGGCCCCAGGCGGAACGAGACCTCCGACACCGCCACCACGTCCCCGAACCACTTGGAGGCCCGGTCGAGCTCGACCACCGGTGTCACCGGTTCACCGGAAGGCCGTGGTACCGCTGCCGGACGAACACGGCCGCCCCCACCGTCCACGCCACGTTGGCGGCCAGCACGGCGGCAGTGGACAGCCCCGGAGCGGCGCCGGGCTGGCCGTAGATGCGCTGCACCAGCTCCAGGGGGATCGACGACACGTCGAGCAGCAGGAGGGCGTTGCCGTCGCCCGATGCGCCCACCGCGCTGACCACGGAGGCAACCAGCAGCACGAGGATGATCCCGGCCGAGGCCAGGGCCCGGCGGTCGGTGAGGGACGACACGGCCAGGGCCACCGCGGTGTAGGCGGCCGAGACGGCCAACCCGCCGGCCAGGACCCGTCCCAGGGCGACGAGGAACTCGACCGGGCCTCGGGGGCCGGCCT
>JAHWJI010000161.1 GCA_019348495.1 Actinomycetota bacterium
ACGACCGCCGGGTCGGCCGAGCCGGCGACGCCGGCGCCCGCCGCCGAGAGCCCCGCGTCCCGCACCCGCCGCCGACCGTCCCGCACGTCCACCAGCCCAGGAGGCACCTCATGAGCGTCACCACCGACGTCACGACCACCAGCAACGGCGAGACCGCCACCGTCACGGCGACGGGTCGCTTCTCGCTGCCGACCTTCGACAAGCAGCTGGCCGTCAAGCCGCTGTTCGCCGCCGTCGGCGTGGCCGACCTGGCGATCGAGCAGGCCAAGGACGTCCCCGCCGACGTCACCGCCGCCGTCAAGGCCCTGCCGACGCAGCTCAAGGCCAGTGTCAGCACCGCCACCGAGAAGGCTGGCGACGTCTACTCCGCCCTGACCATCCGCGGTCAGCGCCTCGTCACCCAGATCCGTCGCCAGCCTGCCACCGAGGCCGCCATCGCCGAGGGCAAGGAGGCCGTGCGCAAGGCCGAGGCCGCCGCGACCGCCGCCCGCAAGTCGGCCAGGGCTGGCGAGAAGGCCCTCGAGGACGCTGCCGCCAAGATCGGCTAGTCCCACCCCTGAGCACGTGCGACCCCCGGCAGCCCCCGCGGCCCGGGGGTCGCGCGCGTTGCTGCCCTGCGCAAGGATGCCGGTGTGATCGAGATCTTCGACCCCTCGAACCTGCTGCTGTCTGTGCTCGGGCTGGGGACGCTCGCGCTGAAGGTCTGGGCGCTCGTGGACGCGATCGTGCGACCGGGGCCGGCCTACGCCGCCGCCGGCAGCTCGGTCGCGGTCGCCAGGAAGCGGTGCAGCGCGACCCGGTCGTCGGCCGCCTGGTCGAGCAGGAGCTCCGGCGGCTCGTGCGCCGCCACCCATGCCGAGACGATCCGGACCTCGTCGACCTCGCCGACCGGCACGGCGGTGCGACCGCCCGGCCGGCGCGCCCGCGCGGCCGCCGAGCGGGTCGCGACCTCCTCGGCGCCGGCCGGCAGCGGGGCCGACAGCCGGCGGGTGAGGTTCACCTGATGGGCGTCGCCGGCGGCGATGGCGGCGCGGATCGACTCCACCCCCCGCACGAAGTGGTCGCGGTCGAGGCTGGTGGACCACTCACCGGCGGCCGGCCCCCGCCAGCATCCCATCGGCCCGGGAGCGAACGGCCGCCGCCGGGCGAAGCGGGCGCAGACCGGTGGCCCGGCGAAGGGCACCACCACCACCCAGAAGCCCCTGCCGTCCAGGGCGGACAGGTCGGAGGTGACGTCGAGCAGCCCGGTTGCGGCCCAGCCACCGACCACGGCGATCGGGGCGGCGACATCGGGCGGCACCGTGACCAAGAACGTTCGGGTCACGCCGTCCCCGGGCCCCAACTCCAGCACGTCCTCGGTGTAGTTGAGCCACAACGTGGCCCCGGTGTCGGGATCGGGGTGCAGGCGGGCACCGAAGCCCCCGTTGACGATGCTGTAGACGTCGGCCCGATAGGTCCGGGCCGAGACGGCCGTCTCCCCGTGGTTGGTAAGCTCGACGGCGAGTTCCCGTTGCTCGCCGGGCGACATCGTCAACTCGAAGAAGCTGCCCGGCTGGTCCACCGGCTTGATGCCCAGTTCGGGCGTCTGAGCCCACGCTGGGACTGCGAGCGCAGACAAGACGGCCACGGCAGCTACCAGGACCGTGCTCAGTCGACAGGGCCGGGTAAGGGGCATCGGGGTAGATACTCTCCTGTCTGACGGCTTGAAACAAAAACAGCGACGCCCGGGCCGGAGCCCGGGCGTCGCCGGTCAAGAGATCCTCCGAGGTTACGGGGCGGCGGCGATGGTGGTGGTAAGGGTGCCGGTGTAGGTGCCGGCCCGGCTCTGGGCGGGGACGTTCAGCGACACTCCCAGGGCCTGGGTGTAGGTGCCGAGGCCGTAGCTGGCGTTGGCCTGCACCACCTTGCGGGCGGTGTTGAGGGTCCCGACCGGGCTGATTATGGGAACCTTGGGCCCGTTGGCGAGGTCCACGGCCTGGCCCGCGGTGGACACCGGGGTG
>JAHWJI010000016.1 GCA_019348495.1 Actinomycetota bacterium
CGGCCGCCCTTGACCGCCCCTCGCCGACAATCAAAGCGGCAGGACCCATCGGCGGGACCCATGTCGCCGTCCGCGGAACTCTCGCTACGCCTAGATATGCCGGTGATCCACCAGCTCTGACCACACGCCGTGAAGGCTGCAGTCAAGAATGTGGAGGAGGATCACCTTGACCGATGGAAACCACGTCACACGCCCCGAGGTTCCGGCTCCAGCCATCCGGTGGCAACGGCCCGGTAGTACTCGCTCGTGTCGAGCAGGTCGTCGTGGCCCCCGACAGCCACGACCTCGCCCTCGTCGAGAACCACGATCTGGTCGGCCGATCGCACTGTGGCGAAGCGGTGAGCGACTACCAGCAAGGCACAGCGAGTGGACACTTGCTCGATCAGCCTGCTGAAGGCGGCTTCGTTCAGCGGGTCGAGATGCGCGGTTGGCTCGTCCAGCAGCAGCAGGCTCGGGCGCGGGAGGAGAGAGCGGGCGATCGCCACCCGCTGTCGCTCTCCGCCGGACAGCAACATTCCGTGCTCGCCGACGTCGGTGTCGAGGCCGAACGGGAGCCGTGCCACGACCTCCTCGAGGTTGGCAAGGCCCAGAGCCGTCGACACGGCCTGGTCGTCCGCGTTCGGCGCGGCGTACACCAGGTTCTCCCGCAACGTCCCGTACAGCAGCGGGCAGTGCTGTTCCACAAAGCCGATCCTGGCCCGGTGCTCCTGTCGGGTGAGCGAGCGCACGTCGCGACCCTCGAACAGGATCTGCCCGCGGTCGGGGTCGTAGAACCTCTCGATCAAAGCGAACACCGTCGACTTTCCGGCGCCGGAGAGGCCGATCAACGCCGTGTGGCCCCGCGTCGGCATCTGGAACGACACTCCCCGCAGCACGGAGCGATCCGAGCCGTAGCCGAACCAGACGTCGCGAAACTGGAGGACGGCCATGGCGCCGTTTCCGTTGGCGAGCTCAGGTTCCACCGGCGTCGGGAGGGCCGAGACGTCGGTGCCCATCTGGTCCGGGTCGACTTCGGGCGGCAAGGCAAGGACTTCGTTGATCCGCTGCAGGGCCCCGGACCCCTGCTGGACTGCGCTCACCGCTTGGAACACGGACGCGATCGGAACGGACAGATAGGTCATGTAAAGGAGGAAGGCAACGAGATCACCAACGGAGCTGGATCCATTGGCGACCCGAAGGCCGCCGACGAGGAGCACGGCGATGAGTGAACCGCCAACCGCCAGCTCGCCAGCTGGCCCTACAAAGGCGTCAAGCTTCGCCATTTGCAGGTTCGCTAAATAGGCGGACCTAGCCCGGTCGCCAATGCGGGCGCTCTCCCGCTGCTCGCCGCCGCTCGCCCGGACGGTGCGGATGGCGCTGAGGGCTCGCTCGAGGTCGGCGGTCATGTCGCCGGTGGAGCGCTGAGCCCGGAGCGAGGCGCTGCGGATGCCTCGCACGACCGACACCACGATCAGGCCGCCGACGGCGACGAGAACGGCGACGATCATGAAGAGGGCCCAGTCCAGCCAGATCATCAAGGCGACCGCGCCCACCATGCCGATGCCCCCCGTAACGGCGTCGGTGAACCCCTCGCTGACGGCCCGCCGCAGAGCCAGCGTGTCGGCAGTCGTGGTCGACATCAGGTCCCCGGTCCGGCACCGGTCGTACGCAGGCATCCGAAGCCGAAGCAGGTGGTCGACGAGGCGCAGTCGGACCTGGAGGACGATGCCTTCGCTCGTCCTGGCCAGCACGTAGCGGCCGATCCCCTGCACCACCGCCTGACACACAAAGAGCAGGACCAGCAGGACCACGAGCCGCCAGGGGAGCGGGCCCACTGCGCCGGCGTCTACCACCTGCTTCACGATCAGTGGCTGTGTCAGCGCGAGCACCGACGCGGCTAGCGCCAGTACGACGGCAAGAGCGATCGACCGTCGATGCTCTCCTACGACGCGCAGCACGTCCCGGACCTTGGCCCTGTTCTCCACCGTGACGGGCCTCGGCACGGTCGCTTCCGACACAGCCCGGTTCAGACGCTGAAGAAGGTGCGGAAGTAGTCCGGGGGGTAGTTCTCGCCGACCGCTGCCCCCTCCGCCTCGACCCAAGCGTGGGCCCCAAATGGCGGCATCCGCCTCGCCCCAACACACCATGTGGCCCAATGGCCGCGTGCTCGGCACAACAGCACCGTGGCCAGGGACCGGGGCAGGCAACCTTCCCGCCCGGCGCACGCCAGGCTTACCGTGACGACCGCCCCCCGAGCGGCCTTGGCCTCATCGACGGTGGCCGGCCGGGCCCCCCGCCGGAGCCACCCGAGAACGGTACGGATGCGGCGAGGCGACTGGGTCGCCAGCAGCCGACCGGCACCCACGGCGAGGCGGGTCAACGCCCGGGTTGGAAACGGGATCGCCCGGGGATCGTAGGCAACAGTCTCGATTACGCTCATACCCTTCCTTCCTCCTTGTGCTCTCGTGTCCCTCTGACGCGGAAGCTCCGCCTTGGCCGATCTACTGCTCCACCAGCCCCGCCGAGCACAGCTCGTCAAGCAGCTCTTCGACGTCGCGAGCGGCGCTGTTGAGGTCCACCGCGTACTCGTCAGCGAGCGCCCGCGCGGCCTCGTCGAGGGTCCCGCCGGCGAGCACCGTCTCCAGGATCAAGGCGCCGGTCGGATTCAGGTTCCAGTACTCGCCGCGTTCTTCGTGGAGCAGTGCGGTCCCGTACTCGACCTCGGCGAGGAATACTCCAGGGCGAAGCTTCAATTCATCACCTTCACCTTCTCCATCAGCTGGGAACGGCCGAACGCTCGAGCGCTCGCAGCCATACTTCGCAAGCGACCGTCTGAAATAGCGTGTCGAACGGCAGGGATGGGGGCAACGGGCGGGTGCACACCTCCCGCAAAGCATCCGCGTCGATGAGGCCCAAGCGGGCCAGTCGGGAGTCCTGCCACAGAGCCAAGAGGTCGCCGCGGTGCTCCCGCAGCCCGGCTTCGACTTCATAGGAGCCCTCGTCCTTGGTCTGTCGAGTGAGGCTCTCCTCGGGCACGATGCCCCGCATCGCCTCAACGATCAGCGGCTTGTACTGCCAAGGCGTGACTCTCTCCTGGGCTCGGACAGCCAATCCTGCTTCGATCACCCGGTCGTCATAGTACGGGGCCGCCAGCGTGATGCCGATGCGGGCGGCCATCTGGGCGAAGTGGCGGACGATGCGAGAGGTGGCCCGCATGGCTTCCAGCTCGACGTGTTGTCCGCGCCGCTCACTCAGCGGTTCTGCGTCACGTGCCGCGGTGGCGATCAGCTCTCGCGCTGCCTCGACGGCAGTGGACGTCGCCCACGGAGGCATGCGCGGCGGCGTTCCCCAACCCAAACTTGGGGTCTCGGGTGGGGGCGGCGGCGCGGTGAGCTGCTCCGCAACCTGGGTGAGCCATGCCCCGTACGAGCCGGTCGCGAACAGCTGCCGAAGCGTCTCCCGGTAGGGCCAGGGGCGCTGCGTGGCAAAGCCGCGGGCATTGCGAAGTGCAAGCCTGGGATTGGTGCGCACCAGCGCATGCAGGTGAGCTGGCGAGCCGGCCAGCAGCTCGTCCCCGCCGAAGCCGGTCAGGTGCAGCGGCGAGCCGCTGGAGGCAGCAGCCTCTGCTATGGACAGGTACCGGGTGTGGTGCACGGTTGCGGCTGATGGCTCGTCCAAGCGGTCGTCCGCCTCCAGCACGCCGTCGTAAACCATGGGCAATCGGTCTCCGGGAATGACCTGGTGCTCGACGTTGGTGAACGCAGCAACGGTGCGTCGAGCCCACACGACGTCGTCGGCCATGGGGTCCAGACCGTCGGCCGTGTAAGCCAGGACCTTGCCCCCGCCCCGGGCCGCCAGGCAGCACAGCGAGGTCGAGTCCAACCCGCCCAGATCCGAACTGACGAGGGGCCGGCCCCGCACCCGAGCATCAACCGCCGCCAACAACGTCTCGCGGAGCGCGGGCGCGCCCTCGGCCATCGGCACCACTGGCTCGGGTGGGATCCACCACCTCACCGAACGGTGCCCCCCGTCGCTGTCGAGCACCAGGTAATGGTCGTTGGGCACGCCGCTCACCCCACGCCACACTGGCTGTCCGCCCAGTGGGTAGAGCGAGGAACCGAGGAGATAGAGCGCGAAACGCTGCTCGTCGAGCTCGGCGTCGAGAATGCTGGCTAGCACATCCGCCCGGTCGGCCGCCACGGTGACCTCGCCAACCAGCGCTTGGAACAAAGTTCGAAGACCGGTGATGCTCCCTTGCACCCTGACCTGACCGCCCACCGAAGCGGCCAGGTGCGTGCTCCCCACCAGCGACCGAGCCACCCGGTCGACGTCAGCGACCGTGCGGGTCGCGCCCGCGGCCGTGCACAGCTGCGCTGGGGTAACCGCGTGCTGGCCGAGGACCGCAAGCTTTACCTGGCCTGCCTGGCCGCTGACCAGCTCATCGTCGGACCACGAGCCGACCAACCACGGCCGGCCGGACGGGTGCGGGATCTGGTGAGTCGCTCGGCCCCGCAGCCGATTGGCGAGGCGCGCCGCTGAGGCCGCGTCGGGAAGGACCAGGAACCAGGAAGGGACATCTTGGGAGCTCGCGGAACCGAGCATGGTGGATTGCCTTTCCTCGACGGAGGACACGTCGAACCCGGGTGATGGCAGACACGAACGCTCCGCCACCACCCGGGGTGTCCCAGGGCCAACGGGCACAGCCATTACGGCCTAGCCGGCAGCTCTAGGACATGGACGGATCAGAGGCTGAACCTCAGGCCGACCACTCGCTCGGGACCCCTGTCGGTGCCGAGGCCGGTCTTCTTGAAGGAGCCGACCGAAGTCAGCGTCGGACGCTCGTATGTACGCTTCTGCTTCATGTTCTCACCTCCTCTAAGGTTGGCTGAATGACAAGGAACTGCGGGCACCATGACCGCCAGCGAAGCACTGGTTTCCAATGGAGCTTCTCAGACCTCCTGATGCCCATTGCTCACCATCGCACGCTAGACCATTTGCGCATAGCCGGGCAAACCTGACAAAAGCCTTAAACCGACCCTTTCGGCTGCCGCGGCTCCTTCGCTCCGGTCCGCCATCGCCTCCATCGCCTTGCTCCTCCTGTTCCGGCACGGACAGGCAGGGCCGATGAAAGCTCGGCGTACAACGCCCAGGGGAAAGCTCCGGCGCAGTTCCGGTAACCACGTCCCGACGTGCCGCTCAAGGAGATAGCTGCGGCCGGGGTGGCCCCTGAGGGGGAGAACGCGCGCCATTTCTGGTCACACGTTGGTCACAGACTTGGCGAGACCGCAGGGCACGGGGTACGGAGCGCACGGTTGGACGACGAGACGTCGAGCGAGGGAACACTATCGCAGTAGCGAGTTCCAGCCGTCACCAGAAAAGGGAAAGTTCGAGTCTCGCGGCCATGGGGGACTTCTCAGGGAGGCTCCGAAGAGGCTCGGGAGGTGACTACTCCGCAAAAACTCCGCGAACGCGCGGCGATGAGGCGACACTGAACGAGACGGGACGGCACAGAACACTGCCCCTGACCTGCGCTTTCTTCCAAAGTCGCTGGTGTGGATAACCCTTCGCACCCGCTTTGAAGGCGGGGGAGCCCACCAGGTACCCAGACACCTCCGCCCGGCAACCTACCGGGTCAGTGGGGTGTCCGGTGAATCCAGCCGCCGCGAGCGACGTCGATCCCGATGACCTCGGGCACACCGACCGGTTCGGGGCCACCTTGGCCAGCGCCGGCCCGAGCCTCTGGGAGAAGAACCGGTCGCCATCCCCGAGGAAGGGCCTACACGCCCGACACCCATCGCTGCTGAGCGCACCCCGACGGGGGAGGTCAGCGGGTGACGGAGCGGCGGTACCTGGCCACTGAGAGCCGGGCGAAGACCAGAGCCAGTCCTAACGACCACAGCAGGGAGAGCCAGGCGTCGGTGCCGTAGGGAGTCCCGATGAACAGGCCCCGCACGGCGTCGACGGTGATGGTGATGGGGTTGACCTCGGCGACGCCCTGGAGCCACGACGGCATGGAGTCCACGGGGACGAAGGCCGACGAGACGAAGGTCAACGGGAAGATGGCGATGAAGCCGAGGGACTGGGCCGACTCGGGCGACGACGACGTGAGGCCCACGAAGGCGAAGACCCACGAGAAGGCGTAACCGAAGGCCAGGACCAAGCCCAGGCCGGCCGCCACCTCGGCCACCCCGGTGGTGAAGCGGAAGCCGACCAGGAGCCCGACCACGACCATGACCAGCACCGAGAACGTGTTGGTCACCACGTCGGCCAGGGTCCGGCCCGTGAGCAGGGCGGAGCGGGACATGGGTAGCGATCGGAAGCGGTCGATGAGGCCCCGCTTGAGGTCCTCGGCCAGGCCCATGGCGGTGACGAAGCCGCCGAAGCCCACCGTCTGGACGATGATGCCGGGCATGAGGAAGTCGACGTAGTCGTAGCCGGGCGTCTGGATGGCGCCCCCGAAGACGTAGACGAACAACAGCACGAACATGATGGGCTGCACGGTGAAGGCCAGGACCAGGTCCGGGGCCCGGGGGATGCGCAACAGGCTGCGCTTGGCCAGCACGACGGTGTCGGCCATCGCGACCGCCACCCCGCTCATGGTGCGCCGATCCCCTCGGCTTGTCGGGTGTCGTCGGGCGAGGTGGCGTCGTCGGCAGCCCGGCCGGTGAGGGCCAGGAACACGTCGTCGAGGGTGGGGCGGCGCAGGGCGACGTCGTCGATGCCCACCCCGACCTCGTCCAGTCGTCGCACCGCTTCGGCGATGGCGCCGCTGCGTCGGCGCAGGGCAAGGCGCACGGTGCGGTCCTGGGCCACCGGCGTCTCGTCGCCCATGGGGGCGAGGGCGGCGATGGCCTGGTCCATGCCACCACCGTCGTCCAGCACCACCTCCAGGCGTTCGCCGCCGACCCGGTCCTTGAGCTCGTCGGCACTGCCCCGGGCGATGACCCGGCCGTGGTCGATGACGGCGATCTCGTCGGCCAGTCGGTCGGCCTCCTCCAGGTACTGGGTGGTGAGCAGCACCGTCGTGCCCTCGGCCACCCGGGCCTCGATGGTCTCCCACAGGTCACGGCGGCTACGGGGGTCCAGCCCGGTGGTGGGCTCATCGAGGAACAGCACCGGCGGGTCGGCCACGAGGGCGGCGGCCAGGTCGAGGCGCCGGCGCATGCCCCCGGAGTAGGTCCGCACCAGGCGCTTGGCCGCCTCGGTGAGGTCGAAGCGATCCAACAGCTCCTCGGCCCGGAGCCGGGCCGGCCCCCGGCCCAGGCGGTAGAGGCGGCCCACCATCTCCAGGTTCTCGAAGCCGGTGAGGTTCTCGTCGACGGCGGCGTACTGGCCGGCCAGGCCGATGCGCGACCGCAGGGCGCCGGCGTCGGCCACCACGTCGAGGCCGGCCACCCGGGCCCGGCCCCCGTCGGGGGGCAGGAGCGTGGTGAGGATGCGCACGGCTGTGGTCTTGCCGGCGCCGTTGGGGCCGAGCAGGCCCAGCACCGTGCCGGCGGGCACGGCCAGGTCGATGCCGGCCAGGGCAACGACGTCGCCGTAGGTCTTGCGCAGCTCGGTGGCCTCGATGGCCAGCTCCGGGTTCACCGTGGACAGGTTGTCACCGTAGGTGTGGCCCGCCACCGGATTTCCGCCGCCGGCGGCGCCGAGCTACCGGTGCGCCGTCTCCGCCAACGCCGGCACCGGTCCCGCCACCATCGTGAAACGGGCGAGGAAGAGCTGCACCAGGGGGCCGATGGCCAGGGCGAACACCACCGTGCCGATGCCCACCGTGCCGCCCAGCGCCCAGCCCAAGAGCAGGGCGCTCAACTCGATGCCGGTGCGCACCAGCCGGATCGACGGTCCCCGGGCAGCCAGGTTGGTCATCAGACCGTCGCGCGGTCCGGGGCCGAGACCGGTGCCGAGGTAGAGCCCCGAACCGAGACCGACAGCGACCACGCCGGCCACCAGCAGCCCACCACGAACGACCAAGCCACCGGCTTCGGGGAGCACGGCCAAGCTGAGGTCGAGCACGGTGCCCACGACGAGGACGTTGAGGACGGTGCCCACGCCCAGTCGCTGGCGCAGAGGCAGCCACGCCGCCAGCACGACCACCCCCACGGCGATGACGACCATGCCCATGGGGATGTTCGTGCGCTCGGCGATGCCCTGGTGGAGCACGTCCCAAGGGCCCAGGCCGAGATCGCTGCGCACGACCAGGGCGATGCCCACGCCGGCGGCGATCAGGCCGAGGAGCAACTGGACGAGACGACGGCGCAGGTCCGGCACCAGGGGGCAACGGGGCACCCGGTGAGGGTAACGACGGCGCCGGCCGATCCCCGGGGAGTTTCCCGTGGGCTGGGCTCGGTTGGTCAGGAACCGCTGAAGTACTGCGAGCTGGTGGCCGTGCGACCGTTGATGCTGGAGGAGTCGTTGGCGGTGGTGAAGGCCAGCTCGATGATGATGAGGGCGGCGATGGCGGTGATGACCAGGACCACGATGATGGCCTGGCGGGTGGTCGCCCGATCGGGCCGCCCACTGCGGTCGCCCACGGGGGACTCGGTCGTCGCCTCGGGGCTGCTCACAGCCGGCCAGGCTAGATCAGTGGGGAGGCGGACGGGAATCGGAACCCGCCGGACGGGGTCACCCGTCCCACCCGCCGGCTTCCAGGCCGCTCGGGCTCTGGGCGACCGGCCTTCTGGCAGAGTGATGGCGTCCCGCGGCGAAGGAGGTGCTCATGACCCAGGTGGACGTCACAGCGATGGGACCCCAGAGGTTCTGGGTGACGCTGCGCGGGGAGGGGGTCGAGACGAGCCACGAGGTGAGCGTGCCCGACTCCTTGGTCGACGACCTGGGACTGTCCGAGGTGGACGACGAGACCCTGGTGAAGGAGTCGTTCGAGTTCCTTTTGGAGCGGGAGCCGCCGACATCGATCCTCCGGGAGTTCCCGCTCACCGCCATCTCCGAGTACTTCCCGGAGTACCTCGGCGAGCTGCGGCGCCGACTGTCGTGAGCGTGCGGGTGGAGCCGGCCGGGGATGGGGAGACGCCGGGGCGGACGGAGCTGGAGGATTGGTTCAGGGCCGAGGGGCTGACGCCCCGGCCCTGGGGCAACGGGCCGGGCGACCGCTACGGCAGGCACCGCCACGACTACCACAAGGTGCTCTTCTGCGTGTCGGGCAGCATCGTGTTCCACACCGACGAGGGCGACGTCGAGCTGCACTCAGGCGACCGGCTGGACGTGGAGCCCGGCACCGACCACGCCGCCACGGTGGGGCCCGACGGCGTCGAGTGCATCGAAGCCGCTCGCCCGGTCTGAGCACACTCACACACGGCGCCTGGCCGGCCGGGTATCCGGTCGTCGCTCCGGGTAGGGCAGGAGCCGGAGCAACATGAGGAGGGAGCCATCGTGGGATTCAGGGACAAGGTCTCCAACAAGGCCCAGGATTTCAAGGGCAAGGGCAAGCAAGCCGGAGGCAGGGCCACCAACGACCGGGGCCTCGAGGCCGAGGGCAGGGCCGACCAGAAGAAGGCCGGGCTGAAAGACGTCGGCGAGAAGCTCAAGGACGTGTTCAAGAAGTAGTCGCTGCAGGCGCAGGGGGGCTCAGCCGCCGGTCAGTGTGTCGCGGGCGGGTCAACTTGTCGCGGGCGGCGGCCAGCGCCCCCAGGTGAGCCTCGGCCAACTGGGCGTCGGCGATGGGGTTGTCGGCGAAGGTGGCGAAGCCGCAGTCGGGGTTGAGCAGCAGCCGCTCGGCGCCGAACAGGTCGACGGCGTGGCGGGCCCGTGCCGTCACCGACTCCACCGGGTCGACGACCGGCGACTTCTGGTTCACCAGTCCCACGCCGATGCGACGGTCGTCGGGAAGGGTCGCCAGCACGTCGATCTCACCGGCGCGGGGAGTGCACAGCTCGAGTACGAAGGTGCCGAAGTCCAGAGCCGACAGCAGCGGGACCAGCGGGCGGTAGTCGCCGGCCAGCGCCATCGCCTCGTCGGGCGTCCAGTTGCCCCGGCAGATGTGCAGCGCCATCCGCTCGCCCGGCAGGCCCGAGGTCAGCTCCTGCAGCAGGCCCCGGGCGAAGTCGAGCTCCTCGCCCACCCTGCCCCGCTCTCCGAGAGCGCCGCACATGAAGGTACGGCCCCCCTGTCCGGGCGTGCCGTACACCACCTCGGTGAGCACGGGCTCGTCGAACTGCACCAGGGCCACGCCGGCTGCCAACAGGTGGTGCAGCTCCTCACGTAGCACCCGCACGATGTCCCGGGACAGGTCCTCGCGGTCGTCGTAAGCCCGGTCCGAGAGGCACTCCATCCACATGGTGCGGGTCAGCAGGTACGGCCCGGGCAGGCTGACCTTGACCGGCTTGTCGGTCAGGCGCTGCACGAACTGTGCCTCGTGCACGGTCAAGGGCCGGCCCCGCCCGAGGGGACCGAAGACCGCCGGATGGCGCACCTGGCCGGCGGGCACGTCCAGGGCGGCAAGCTCGGCTTCGAACTGGACCGGGTCGTCGACGTAGGGCAACAGGTCGGTGACGGGAATCAGCTGGCAGTTCTCGAGCAGGCCACCAACGAAGCTGGAGTAGTTGTCCCGGCGCTGCTCACCGTCGGTCACCACGTCGGCACCGGCCCGCAGCTGGGCGTCGACCGCCAGGCGAACGGCGTCGTCGGCGCTCTCGGTGAACTCGGCCTCGCTCATGCGCGATTCCAGGCGTTCGTGCAGCGCCCGGAGCAGCCAGCGGGGCCGGGGCCAGCTCCCCACACCCATTACCGACAACGGCTCAATCGCCGGTGCCGGCACCGGCGCCGGCAGTGTCGCTGGGATGGTCGGCGTGACCACCGGCTGGGTGATGGGGGCCTGACGCCGGCCGCCTCGCCCGAGGATGACCTCGGGCCGGTCGGCCCCGACCGGCTGGAGGTCGTCGTCGGGGGGCGGCGTGAACGGGCCCTTGCTCACCAAGAAGCTGCGCTGGCGGCCCGTGCGCCACATGTTGACCATCTCGTTGCCGGTGAGGCGGCACCAGGCGGGGAGGTCCTCCTCCACCGACGCCTCCATGGAGAGGATCTCCAGGAGCTGGCCCTGCTCCAGCGGGTCGATGTGCTTGCGGATCAACAACAAGAGCCCGTTCCCGCAGTCGAGCTCCCCTCCGTCGAAGCCGACGGCGGCCTGGTACGGGTGCGTCCTGGTGCGACTCACCGGGCGACTAGTAGGTGACGCAGGGAGCGCCGCTGGCCAGGAACTCCACCAGCTTCGCCCCGCCCACGATGGTCGCTCCCTTCACCAGGGCGCCCTCGTCCAGGGCGCGCCTCTTGAAGCACGGCGAGCACACCCAGACGGTCCCACCCGCCTCGACGAAGTTGGTCATCAGGTCCTTCAGCGGGGAGAACCCTTCCTCGTGGATGTCGTCGGCATAGCCCTCGACGGCCAGACGCACGCCTTCGGTGGACAGGAACACGAGGGTCTCCTGGTCCGACCCTGCGGCCGCGTTGGCGATGACGAAGCCCACGGTGGCCCGGTCGGGGTCGTTCTTGGCGTTGGTCAGCGATACACAGAACTTTCCAGCCATTGTCATTGCTCCTGTCGTCGTTGGATCAGGTACACGGGGTGGCGCTCGGCGACCAGTCGGTGCCCGGTCAGGCGGCACCACGCGGGCAGGTCTTCGGGTGCGCCGGGGTCGTGGGCCACCAGCTCGAACAGCGCGGCCGGCCCCAGGGCGGCGAGGCGGCCACGAAGCTGGATGACCAGCTCCCCACAGCCCATCTCACCGGCGTCCCAGCGCTCGACCACCGAGTGCTCGCCGTGTTCGGACATCAGCGTTTCAGCGTTCCTCTCTTGCTGGACCTGGCTCGACGGCCAAGCCGCGGTACGTGGGACCGGTGCGGCGCCGGCCCCCTCTCTAGGAGGGCGTACGGCGCGGTCCGAAGAAGGGGCGCTCGCCCGACCGGGCGAGAGCGGCGTCAGCTCAGCGACATGTCATCGGGGACGCCCTCCCTTCGCTCGGATCTCGGTGGCGCCCGCACAATAGCCCGGTCCAGTGGTCTGCACCTCGCGCCCTTCGGGCGGGCCCTCCCTCGCTGGTTGCGCCCGGGGCCCGCCGGGTGGTGTACAAGATGGCGGTGACGTCGCCCGAGTTGGAGGCCTACGGCTGGACGACGCGCTGGGCCACCCTGTTCGCCGAGATCACCGCCTCCTCGCCCGACGCCCGGCCCGGTCGCATCGTGCGCCACGACGGGTCGGCCGTGCTGGCGGTGTCCGTCGATGGGGCGCTCGAGCACCTCCAGGTGCCTCCCCGCGTTGATCCGGCGCCGGTGGTGGGCGACTGGGTGGCGATCGACCCCGCGACGCACAGCGTCATCGCCGCGCTGGCCCGGCACTCCCTGCTTCGCCGCCAGGACCCGGGCACCGGGAGCCAACAACCGCTCGTCGCCAACGTCGACGTGGTCCTCGTGGTCTGCGGCCTCGACCGTCCGGTCAAGCCCGGGAGGATCGAGCGCTCGGTCACCCTGGCGTGGGACGCGGGAGCGACGCCCGTCGTGGTGCTTACCAAGGCCGACCTGGTCGCCGATCCCGAGCAACGGGCCGAGGCGGTGCGCCGGGGAGGTCCCGGCCTCGATGTGGTCCTCACCAGCGCCGCCACCGGTGCCGGCATGGACGAGCTACGGCGGATGTGCCGCGACAGGACGGTCGTCCTGCTCGGTGAGTCGGGGGCCGGCAAGTCGACCATGACCAACACCCTCGCCGGCTGCGCCGTGGCCACCACCGGTGTCGTGCGGGGCGGCGACGCCAAGGGACGCCACACCACCACCGCCCGCCACCTGTACCCGCTGCCGAGCGGCGGCGTGCTGGTCGACACGCCGGGGCTACGAGCCGTCGGGCTCTCGGTCGACCTCGACGCCGTCGCCGCCACCTTCGGCGACGTCGCGGCCATCGCCAAAGGCTGTCGCTTCGGTGACTGTCGTCACGACCGCGAGCCCGGCTGTGCCGTGCTCGCGGCCGTCGCCACCGGGGAGCTGGCCACCGAGCGGTGGGCGAGCTGGACCACGCTGCGGCGGGAAGCCAAGGTGGCCGAGCAGCGGGCGGACGGACAACAGCGGGAGCACGAGCGACGCGTCGCCCGACCCAAGCGCGGGCGAGAACGCGACCACTAGGGTGCCGCCATGAAGAAGCTGTTGATCCTCGTCGTGCTCATCGCCCTCGGAACCGTGGCCGCCCGCAAGCTCAAGGAGGTCTGAGGACGACGACGCCGAACCGGCGGCGCGGCGCAGCCCGGTCGGATCTGAAACTTCTCCTTGTGCCCGGCGGTCGCCGCCGCTAGGTTCTCGGGCACCACTTCCCCGTGGAAGCGTTTCGACGCGCCCGGGAGTGGATGTGCTCATCGCCTGTTGGTCGGCCAAGGGGGGAAGCGGCACCACCGTGGTGTCGGTCGCCCTCGCCACCGTGCTCGCCCGTTCGTCACCTGGCGGGGCCCTGCTCGCCGATCTGGGCGGCGACGTTCCCGCCGTGCTGGGACTGCCCGAACCCGCCGGCCCCGGTCTGGAAGAGTGGCTGGCCTCGGGTGCGTCAGTTCCTGCCGACGCCCTTTCCCGCCTCGAGATCGCCGGCCCCGGCGGCCTGCACGTGCTGCCCGTCGGGGCGCCGTCTTCAACCCCGCCGCCCCCCGGGACCACGGGCCGAGCAGAAGTGCTCGCCGCCGTCCTGGCCGCCGACCCCCGACCGGTGGTCGCCGACTGCGGCTGCCTCCCTGCCGGTGCCGGCCTGGCCGTGGCCGCGGCGGCCTCGGTGTCGTTGCTGGTGCTGCGGCCGTGCTACCTCTCGCTGCGCCGGGCCCTCCAGGCGCCCCTCCGCCCGTCGGGCGTGATATTGGTCAGTGCGTCGGGCCGCTCCCTCGGCCGCAGCGATGTCGAGCACGTGCTCGGTGTCCCCGTGCGTGCCGTGGTGGCGGTGGATCCGGCGGTGGCCCGGGCCGTCGACGCCGGCCTGCTACCTACCCGCCTGCCCCGTGGACTCGAGCGGGCGCTACGCCATGCTGCTTGAGGCCACCACCGTGGCCACGGTGGTCGAAGACCTGGAGGAGCGCCTGCACCGATCGGTGGTGGCGGCCGACAGCCATCTCGGCGAGCACCGCCTACCTCCCGACGGTGCCGGCGTGCGCATCCTGGTCGAGCGTCTGGCCCGGGCCGAGGCGCCGCTGCTGAGCGGCCCGGCGCTCGACGCCATCGTCGACGCGGTCACTGCCCGGGTGCGGGGACTGGGTCCGCTCGAGGCGCTGCTCGGCGACCCCTCGATCAGCGAGGTCATGGTCAACGGGCCCGGCAGGGTCTGGATAGAGCGCCACGGCCGCCTCGAGCGCCTCGAGACCGAGCTGGACACACCCACCATCGAGCGCCTCATCGAGCGGGTGGTCGGCCCCCTTGGCCTGCGCATCGACCGCTCCTCGCCCCTGGTCGACGCCCGCCTGCCCGACGGGTCGCGCGTCAACGCCGTGGTCCCTCCCCTCGCCATCGACGGGCCGTGCCTGACCATCCGCCGCTTCGGCGCCCGTCGCCTCACCCTGGCCGAGGTCAGTCCTCCCGGCGTCGGCGAGCTCTTGGCCTGGGCCGTTCGCTCCCGGGCCAACGTGTTGGTCTCGGGCGGCACCGGTGCGGGCAAGACCACCCTGCTCAACGCGTTGGGGGCCGAGATCCCCGCCGGCGAGCGTGTCATCACGGTGGAGGACGCAGCCGAGCTGCGGCTGCCCGGTGCGCACGTCGTGCGCCTCGAGTCCCGGCCGGCCAACGCCGAAGGCGTGGGCGAGGTCCCGCTGCGCCAGCTGGTCCGCAACGCCCTGCGGATGCGTCCCGACCGGATCGTCGTGGGGGAGGTTCGAGGCCCCGAGGCCCTCGACATGCTCCAGGCCATGAACACCGGCCACGAGGGCTCGCTGTCGACCTGCCACGCCAACAGCCCCACCGACGCCCTGCGCCGCCTGGAGACCATGGTCCTCACCGGGTCGGTGGCCCTGCCTCTGGCGGCGGTGCGCGACCAGCTCGGCGCCGCCCTCGACCTGGTGGTCCAGGTGGCTCGCCGGCCCGACGGTCGCCGGGGGGTGGTCGAGGTGGCCGAGGTGATCACCGATGACGAGGCGGTGACCACCGGTGGAGCCCCCGGACTGCGGACGCGCCGCCTGGCCGGTCCCGCCGGGGTGGTGGGGCTGCCCGCCCGAGCGCCGAGGGCCGTCGACGCCGATGCTCCCGACCCCTCCTGGGTGCTCGGTGGGACCGCGGTCGGGGCGTCGTGAACATCGCTCTCGGCACCCTCGTCGCCAGCCTGGTGATGGTGGTGGTCCTAGCGCTGCGTGGCGCCGTGGCCCGAGGGCGAGGGTCGCGGGTGGCCCGCCGGCTGGAAGGGGCACCCACGTCTTCGGGGCGGGCCGCGCTGGTCGCTGTGGTGCCCCAGCCGCCGGCTCGTCTGGTCCGGGGGCTGGCCGACGCCGGGCTGGTGCTCGATGCCCGACGGGCCTGGGGTGCCTGGTTGGTCACCGTCGCCCTGGCGCTCTGCGTTGCCCTGGTGGCCGGTGGTCCCGGCCTGGGTGTGGTCGCCGTGCTCATCACCACCGTCGGACCTGCGGTGGGCCTGCGCGCCGCCTCGGGACGGGCCGATCGGTTGCTGGAGGACGGCCTGCCCGACGCCCTCGAGGCCATGGCCCGGGCCCTGCGCAGCGGTGCCTCCCTTCGCCAGGCCGTGGCCGAGGCGGCTGCGGCCACGCCAGGGGCCCTGGGCGCCGACCTCAGCGGGGTGGCCCATGAGGTGAGCCACGGCCGGGCCCTCGCCGATGCCCTGGACGGGTGGGCCGCGCAGCGGCCGCTCCCAGGGGTGCGCCTGGCCACCTCGGCGCTGGGCCTCGGCGCCGAGACCGGCGGCGCCCAGGCCCGAGCCCTCGACGGCGTGGCCGCCACCCTGCGCAGCCGCCAGGCGGTGGGGCGCGAGGTACGGGCCCTGTCCTCCCAGGCTCGGCTGTCGGGCGTGGTCATAACCTTGGCGCCACTCGGCTTCTCGGCGCTGGCGGCCGCCACCGACGAGCGCACCGCCTCGTTCCTCCTGGCCACCCCCCTCGGCCTGGTCTGCCTCTCCGTCGGCCTGGCCCTCGACGCAGTGGCGGCGCTGTGGATGCACCGGCTCTCGCGGGTCGAGGCATGAGCGGCAGTGGCGTGAGTGCCATCGGCGTGCTGGCGTTGGCCTGGGCCGGCCTGGTGCTGGCCGCGGCCCGACGGCTGGCGCCGGCGCCGGCTCGCCACCGGGCCCGGTCGCTCACCCGCAGCGCCCCTGGCCGCGACCACGGCCCCGCTCGCCCGACGATCCCCGTCGTCGTCGGTGGAGCCCTGTTGCGCATCGCCCGGCGGCCCGACCCGGTGGAGAGCGCCCGACGACTGGGTCGAGCGGCCTTCGCCGGTGCGGCCACGCTGGTGCTCAGCCCTTTGGCTGCGCCGGCCGTCGGCGCCGCGGTATGGGCCCTGCCCGCCCTCGGGGAGCGCCGTCGCCGGCGTCGGCACCGGGACGAGCTTCTCCGCCACCTACCCGAGGTCGCCGACCTGTTCGTGCTGGCGGTGGGCGCCGGGCTCACCGTGGCCCTGGCGGTGGCCGCCGTGTCCCGGCGGGCGCCCGGGCCGCTGGCCCCGGCGCTGGCCCAGGCCGTCGACGAGGCCAACCTCGGCCGGCGCCTGGCCGACGCGCTCGACGACGTCCCCGCGCTGGTGGGCGAGGAGGCCCGGCCGCTGATCGGCGCCCTGGTCGCCTCTGACCGCTACGGCGCACCGCTGCTCGACGGCCTCGTGCGTCTCAGCACCGAGCTGCGGGCCGATCGCCGCCGGCGAGCCGAGGAAGCCGCTCGGCGCGTCCCGGTGAAGCTGCTCTTCCCCCTGGTGTTCTGCACCCTCCCCGCCTTCGCGCTGCTCACCGTGGCGCCATTGCTCGCCGGCGCCCTTCGGGCGCTGCGCCTCTGAAGAGAACCCTGCAGCATCCAAGACAGAAAGAAGGAGGAGCCCCATGCTCCCGATCTCCGTTCGTCTCCACATCGCCGTCCTGCTCGTCACCGAGCGCGTCCACGCCCGCCTGGCCCACCTGCGGGACGACGTGGCCCACGAGGAGGGCCAGACCTCGGCCGAGTACGCCCTGGTGCTCCTGGGCGCGGCCACCGTGGCCCTGCTCATCGCCCTGTGGGCCAAGAACACCGACAAGGTGGGCGGACTGCTCGACGCCATGTTCGACAAGGTCATCGGCATGGCGCCGTGAGCCGGGGCACCTTCGGGTGCCGCGGGTGCAAGAGGGGCGACCAGGGCCAGGCCGCAGTGGAGCTGGCCCTGGTCCTGCCCTTCGTCGCCATGCTGGCGCTCGTGCTCGTCCAGGTCGCCCTGGTGGTGCGCGACCAGGTGTTGGTGAGCCATGCGGCCCGGGAGGCAGCCCGGGAGGCGGCGGTCAGCGAGGATCCGGGGCTCGCCGGCCAGGCCGCCCGGGCCAGCGACGCGCTCGATCCCGCCCGCCTGGTCGTCGAGGTCTCCGGCCGGGGCCGACCCGGTAGCCGGGTCCGGGTCGACGTCGGCTACGCCGCCCCCACCGACGTACCTCTGGTGGGGCCCATGGTGGGGGACGTGGCCCTCTCCGGCGCCGCCACCATGCGGGTGGAACGCTAGGTGGGGAGCTGTCAGCGGATGAGAACGCAGAGTGGTGAGCCGGCCACGACACGTCTGCGTCACATTCTCCTTGGTGGCGCGTCAAACCGGCAGTCGGCTACAGCATCGGTCCCGTCTGCCGATGGACAGCAGTGGCCGCCACCGGCTTCCCCCAGCGCTTCAGTAACCTTGGAGAACCCATGAACCCAATCCTTTCCTCCTCCTCCTCCTCTTTCACCTCCGCTCCCACCGCCGGGGGGCTGGCGTGGTAGGAGACCGCCGGCAGCGCGACCCCATGGCTCGGGTGGCTGACCGGCTTCGCGACAAGAAGTGGGCCCGGGGGATGCTCTCCGGCCTGGCTGGGGTCATGCTGCTCGCCGCCGTCGGTGTCCTGGGCTACCCCTTCTACACCAACCTCTACCAGGACCGTGTCCAGGGCGATCTCGACGGCCAGCTCGCCAGCCCCGAGCTGGAGGAGGCCTATCGCGCCGGCGCCGTGGGCGAGGGCGAGAGCCTCACCCGGCTCATGATCCCCTCCCTCGACGTCGACGTGGTGGTGGTCGAGGGCACCTCGCCCAGCGCCCTGCGGGCGGGGGCGGGCCACTACCCGGAGTCGCCGCTGCCCTGTGAGCCCGGCAACGTGGCCATCGCCGGCCACCGCACCACCTACGGCCGTCCCTTCCACAACCTCGACCTGTTGAAGCCGGGGGACGAGATCATCCTGGAGACCCCGGTGGGGAGGTGCACCTACTCGGTCAACAAGGCGCCCTTCGTCGTGCAGCCCAACGACTTCTCCGTGCTCAACAGCACGCCCACCGGGACGCTCACCCTCACCACCTGCCACCCGAAGAACTCGGCGGCGCAGCGCCTCATCGTCCAGGCCGACCTGGAATGACCGGCTGGCCCGCACGATGAACGGCCGTCGCCTCCTGGCCGCGGCGGCAGCCGGCGTACTCGTCGTGCTCACCGTCGCCCCCCCGGCCTGGGCGGCCCAGCACCCTCCTCCCAAGGTGGAGCGAACAAGCCCGCCCACCCTTGACAAGCAGGGCCCCATCACGGGCACGATCACCGCAAACGAGGGCCAGACGCTGCAAGGGGCGGAGTTCACCCTGACGTCAGAACCCGGTAGCAGCGGTCCGGGGGGAGATCGATGCCTCATCGACTTGCCCGACCAGACATACCGCGACACCACGAGGGAGACCTTCAGCTTCGACCCGACCTTCCTTTGCAACGGGGCCTACAAGCTCGTCATAAAGGTCTTCTATGAGAATCCTGGCCTCATTGAGCTAGCGCCAAGACAACCGGCCGAAACCACCGTCACATTGGAATTCTCGGTCGCCATCAAGCCGGCGCAGGTGAAGGGCTTGGGCGCCAGCTACGACGCCGCCACCCGGGAGGTGCGCCTCACCTGGGCGCCCAACCCCGAGCCCGACACCCGGTACCTCGTGGAGCGCTCGCCCGCCGGCCAGGCCCGCTTCAGCCCTATCGGCGCCGGACCGGTGACGGGCACGGAGTTCACCGACCCCGACATCGGCGACGGGCAGCTCTACCGGGTCATCTCGGTCCGTCCGGGGCCGGCCGGCGGTGAGATCACGGGCGATCCGTCCGTGTTCGTGCGCTCGGGCCCCGAAGCCCCCAGGCCCACCGCACCACCTCCCAGCCAGGGCAACTCCGGCGGGGGCAGCCGTGCCGGCGGCAACCCCTCCAGGGGTGGAGCGAGGCCGCAGGGCCAGGCCCCCGCCAACAACCGCTTCGAGCAGACCCTCCCGTTCGACCCGAGCCAGACCACGACCACGGTGACCGTCCCCCCGCAAGCTGACGAAACGCCCGAGGACGCCGCCGTGCTGGCTGAGTTCGACGACGAGCGCTCCGACACCGAGCGCAGGCGCGCCACCCTCGTCCCCGTGGCCGGAGGCCTCGCCCTCCTGGTCGGGGCCATGCACCTGTTCCTGCTGTCCCGACGGGCGGGGGAGATGAGCGACATCCCCATCGTCCCCCGCTAGCCAGCCCACCCGGAGCCGGATGGAGACCGGCCGGGAGCGACTGAGGGGTGGAGGCGGTAGCGTGACGCTGCCGGCGAGCGTGGAGGATGACAAGGAATGGATCTTGGGCTCGATCTGTCGGAGCGTGGCGGGTACTCGGTGCTCGCGGTGTCAGGCGAGGTCGACGTGGCCACCGTCCCCCGGATGCGCGAGCAGCTGCACGGCCTCGTGGCCCAGGGTGACAACCGCATCGTGGTCGACCTCGACGGCGTCGACTTCCTCGACTCGACCGGCCTGGGCGTCCTCGTCGGGGCGCTCAAGCGGGTGCGCTCCAGCGGTGGCGACCTCCAGCTCATCTGCAACCAGCCGCGCATCCGCAAGGTGTTCGAGGTGACGGGGCTCACCAAGGTGTTCTCCATCCACGACAGCGTCGACCAGGCGGTCGCCGGGGCAGCCACCAACTAGCGACGACGGGAGCCGCATGGGCAACCAGCCCGATTCCGAGGACGGCGGCGGTCTGGCCACCATCGCCAAGCCTGACGAGCTGCTCGCCCTGCACTCGGTCACCACCGAGATGTTCGCCATGCTGCGGGAGTGGTTCGACGTCCCTGATCACGTCACGCTCGACCTGTGCGAGGTCGACTCCGCCGTCGCCGAGCTGGGCGATCCCCAACTCGTGGCCGCCATGGCCATGCGCAAGCTCCAGGCCCTGCACCTGCTGTCCACGCCGGGCGTGCGCACCACCACTGACGTGGTGGTGACCATCGTCCAGGACCTCCAGCGCGCCCTGCTCCAGGCCCCGTCCATGCGCCTCAAGGTGGCGGCGGAGGCGGCCGACTGGGACGCCGAGCTGGCGTCACTGGCCGACCTCGACGACACCTCGACGGGGACCGCCCCCGACGCCGCCGACGCCGCCGACCCGGAGGTCGACCACTTCCGTGTGCTCCATGCCCTCCTGGTGGCCGCCGTCGAGGCCGTGGTGCAGAGCTCCGAAGGACGGATCTGCTACCTGCTCTGACCGGACCCTCCCAGCCCGAGGCTCAGGACGAGCGCCGGCCGCTCAGGAGGTGCTACGGGCCTTGATGGGAGCCCGACGGGGGGAACGCCGCGGCTGCGTGGGGGCCGGATCCGACACCGACTCGCCGTTCGTGGAGGTCTGCTTCACCTTGCGGGAGGCCGACGCCGCCCTCCGCTTCACGGTGGTGCCGGCATCTTCGGCCTCGTCCTTGACTTGGCGGGCCGAGCTCTGGGTCTCCTGCTTGACCTGGTCGACCGCGCCGGAGGCTCGCTCCTTGAGTTGCTCCACGCTGCCTTCGGCCACCTGCTTGAGCTCGCCGGCCACCTCCCGCCCGGCGGTGCTCGCCTGGCGCTTCAGCGGCTCGATCTCCTGGCGGAGTCGCTGCGCCGCCTCCCGCTCCCGCTCGGTGGGCGGCAACAGGGCGGCGGCGAGGACGCCGGCACCCACGGCCACCAACCCGGCCACCATGGGGTTGCGCTCGGTCCGCTCCCGGAGGGCAGGCGCCGCCCTCCTCGTCTGATCACCTGCGCTCGACACCGCCCCGCCCGCTCGCTCCGAGAGCTCCTCGGCCTGCCCTTTGACCCTGCGCCCGCTTCCTGCCATGGGGATCTCCCTCCTCGCGGTCATCCCGCTGCTCGTCACGCTGGTGGTCATGTCGTCGATCGACGTACGGACATCGTCCCAACGCCGGCGCAGGCCGGCGGTCTTGCGTTGCCATACGCGAGGCGGGCTCACCCGGTCGACGACGTCCTCCTTGCGTTCACGCAGCCGTTCCTCGAACGCGTCGACGGTGGCGAACAGCTCCCGGCGACTGCGGTCGATCTCGGCGCGCACCTGGGCTACCTGCGTCGCGCTCGTGCCCATTGCACGTCCTCCTTGAGGGTCTCGACCGTCTGCTGGGGAACCACCTGGACGTCGGCTGCCTTGGCCCGGGCGGAGCGCAACAGGACCACCGCAGCCACGAGGTAGACCACGCCCACGATGAGGAAGGCGACGCCGGTGGGCAGGACCGCGGCCAGGCCCCAGGCGGCGGCGAAGGACAAGAGCTGGAGCGCCATGAAGCCGGCCAGGGCGGTAGCACCGAACGCGACGCCGGCCTGGCCCGCCTGTTGCAGTTGCTCCTTGGTCTCGATCTTGGCCAGCTCGACCTCCTTGCGCAACAGGAGGGCAGCCTCGGCGGTCATGGCCGACCACAGCTCCTGCAGGGACCGGTCGTCGCCGGGACCCGGGCCGGAGACCCGCTGCTGGCGCATGGAGGACGCCATCACGCACCTCTCGAAGCGGCCGGGTTGCGACGTCCCCCGCTGGCGGCACCCACGGGCGCACCCCGGCGGCTGGTGGCACTGGCCGCACGGGGCCGGGTGCCGGCGACGACCGTGTCGTCGGACCCGTCGTCGTCGGCACTGCCGGGGCTGGACTTGGCGCTGCGCACCAGGCGGCCTCCCCCGAAGCCGATCAGGGCGGCTCCCAACAAGAAGGTGCCGGGGCGCCGCCGGGCCAGGTCCTGGACCTCTTCGACCAGCCCGCTCGCGCCCCGGATCTCGATCTCCGACGCCGCCTGGTGCAGCCGATCGGCGATCTGACGGGCGTACATGCCCACCGTGCCGGCGTCGGCCGGGCGACCCTCCACCAGCGCCTGGGCCTCGCTGCCCCAGCGGTGCAGGGTCTGGGCCAGCGCCTGGGCCTGGACATCGGCCTGCTCGGCCACCTGCTGGCGGGTCTCCTCGTAGAGGGTGCGCCCCTGGCTCGACAGCTCCTGGGTGAGCAGGGTCGTCTGGTCCCGGACCAGGTCGGCCACCTCCCGAGCCTGGTCACCGGCGACGGAGGCCACCTGCTGGGTGTGGGCCCGGGCCTCGCGCGCCACCTCCTGGCCCTGCTCGCTGGCGGTGGCAGCCGCCGCCCGGCTGCGTTGGCCGCCCGACCCACCCCGGGCCCCGGAGCCTGTGGCCCGGCGCTGCGCTACCTCGGGTACCTGTGCCCCGTTGCCTACCATCGCCATCGTTGACTCGCCTCCTAGTCGCAAACCAGAGCATGCACGCCGCTTTGCGCTACCCGCTGGTCGCCACCGGGACACCTCGTAGGTCGCGGTACAGTCGAGCACGCACCAACGCGCCGGGTTAGCTCAGCTGGCAGAGCGCTTCTCTTGTAAAGAAGAGGTCGTCGGTTCGAACCCGACACTCGGCTCGGACCCCACCCCTGGGGCCCGTCCGCCACCAGCCCGAGGGTCCTTGCATCGGGGACGACCCGAGGCAAGGCTGGCCCGGATGGGCCTGGACGAGAGGGAGAAGGCGATCCTCGACTTCGAGCGACGGTGGAGGATGCTGCCGGGCCCCAAGGAACGGGCCATCCGCGACCACCTTTGCCTGTCGCCGGCTCACTACTACGCCCTGCTCGGCCGCCTCGTCGACTCCCCCGATGCGATGCGCTACGACCCCATGGTCGTGCGCCGCCTCCGGCGCCTGCGCCACCACCGCCGGCGGGCCCGCTTCGAAGGCCGCTCGGCTGAGGGTCGGCCGTCGAGATGAGCCGGGGTCAACACGCCGCCGACGACGGCTCCTTCGGGCGCTCGGCGAGCGGCGCCATGCTGCGGGGCGTGGCACTCATCGTGGTCGCCGTGATCCTGGGCGTCATCCTCCTACGGGCCACCGACGGTCCCGATCCGTTCTCGGCCGGATCGGGACCGACGGGAGGCGACGACACCGCCACCACCTCCACCCCGACCACCGAGGACCGGAACACGACCACCAGCCCACCCACGACGCTCGACCCGTCCACCATCACCGTCCTGGTGGCCAACGGCGCCGGCGTGAGCGGCCTGGCCGGCGACCTCACCGAGGTGGTGGCAGAGGCGGGCTTCGAGACGGTGGCGCCCATCGACGCCGACGAGGACGTGGAGACCTCGACGGTCTACTTCACCCCCGGCTTCGAGGAGGCGGCCACCGCGGTGGCCTCGGTGTTCGACCCTGTCCCCGAGGTGGCGGCCCTGCCCGACCCCCAGCCCGTCGCCGACCTGGCCGGCGCCAACGTCGTCGTGGTCGCCGGGACCGATCTCGTCCCCGAATAGCCCAGGACGGCCCGCCCGCCTCCTGGTTCAGGCCGGGGCGTCTCGCAACCGGGTACGGGAGCTGACCTCGACCACCAGTGAGCCCCGCACCGGCGTCCCGGCCTGACCCGGCGGCGGGCCCACCTCCAGGTCGAAGTTGCCGATCGTGCTCGACATGGCCTCCCGCACGGCGCCGTCGTCGAGATCGTGGGTGGCGCGATAGTCGGTCACCTGGGTGCCCCACAGGCGCAGGGCGCCGTTGGGACCGGGCACCACCGACTCGAGAGGCAGCCGGGCCGCCGACGCCAGGCGGGCCACCGCCTCGTCACCGACCACGCCCAGCTCGACCAGGCGGCCCGAGCCGCTCAGCTCTGTCGCCTCGCCCACGCCGGGAAGCTGGATGGCGTCGTCGATGACCCAGCTCGCGCCCGGAGCCAGCGGGCGGTCGGGCGGCGCCCCGGCGGCGGCGGGGAAGATCTCGGAGATGCCGAGGGTTCCCAGGCGCTCATCGGGCACGCCGTCGATGGACTGGACCGCCTCGAGCTGGGCCGCCCGGTCGAACAGCACCTCGAAGACACGGTCCTCGGCCCCCGGCTCCTGGAGCAGCACCCGCACGAGCACGCCGTCGTCGCCCGAGCGCAGGACCGTGTGCTCGGCGCTGAGCACGACGTCCTCCTCACGGATCTCGGGGGGGGCCCCACCCAGGTCGACCTCGGAGGTGGTGCGCACCTCGACCTCGTAGCGGTAGATGGCGCCCACCTCGGGGCGGAAGGTGAGGCGCACCGTGCCGGGCCGACAGGCCGTCAGACCGGCGGCGGCCAGGGCGCAGGCCAAGCCCACGCTCACCAGGCGGCGCAGTCGGGAGGGAGGGGTAGGGGGGCGCATCCCGGGCGACGGTAGCGTGCCCGGGGATGGTCCTCCCGGCGCTCTTCACCCCGTTCCTCACCCAGCCCGACCGCTGCGCCGTGCTCACCGACTTCGACGGCACCCTCGCCCCCATCGTCGACGACCCCGCCGCCGCCGTTCCCCTGACCGGCGTCGCCGAGGTGATGGAGCGCCTGGCCGGGCGCTTCGCCCTCGCCGGCGTCGTCTCCGGGCGTCCCGTCGCCTACCTGGTTGACCAGCTCGGTTCCCAACTGTGGCTCTCGGGCCTGTACGGATTGGAGCGCTTCTCCCAGGGGCGGGCGATCGAGGTGGCCGAGGCGGAGCAGTGGCGGCCGGTGGTGGAGGACGCCGCCGCCCGGGCGCTGGCTGCGCTCGGCCCGGTGGTCGAGGACAAGGGCCTGTCGATCACGCTGCACTTCCGCACCGAACCCGAGAGGGGGGACGAGATCCGGGCGTGGGCTACGGCCGAGGCGGACGCCCGTGGCTTGGAGGTGCGGCAAGCCCGGGCGTCGATCGAGCTCCACCCCCCCGTCGCCACGGACAAGGGCACCGAGGTCGAGGAGCTGGCCCGGGGGATGGAGGCGGCCTGCTTCCTCGGTGACGACCTCGGTGACGTGACCGGCTTCGACGCCCTGGACCGCCTGGCCGGCGGCGGCATGCACACCGTGCGGGTGGCGGTGGCCAGCGACGAGGCGCCTCCGGAGCTGCTGGACCGGGCCGACCTGGTGGTCGACGGTCCGCCGGGGGCGCTGGCCCTGCTCGAGGAGCTGGCGAGCGCGGCCCCGCCCCCGGACTGACGCCGGAGCCAGCGTGACGCCGCCACGCCGCCTCAGGCTGGCGTCGCCGCCCGCACCTGGTCGGCCACCCAGTCGGCCGGCGCCCGGGATCCGGCCAGGGCCCGCACGGCCCGGGCATGGTCCCGCCGCTCGCCCTCGTCCATGACCAGTGCCCGGTGGAGCACCTCGGAGGTGGCGGTCACGTCGAAGGGGTTGAGGCCGAGCGCCGCGGCACCCATCTCGGACCACGCACCTGATTCCCGGCTGAGCAGGAGCACCCCGTGGCGCTCGTTGACGAGCGGGCCCTCCTTGGCCACCAGGTTGAGCCCGTCGCGCACCGGGTTGACCAACAACACGTCGTAGCGGCGAAGCCCGGCGACCGACCGGGGGAAGTCGTCGGCGGCGTCGTAGAGGATGGGCGTCCACTCGGGCGTGGCCCAGGTCTCGTTGATCCGCCGTACCAACCCCTCGACCTCTTGGCGGTAGGCCAGGTACTCGGCCAGGCCCTCCCGGGAGGGGTAGACGAAGGCGGCGAAGACGACGTGGCCCCGCCACTGCGGCCGCTCGACCAGCAGGTCCTCGAAGGCGAGGAACCCCCGCAGCAGGTTCTTCGACAGCTCGATGCGGTCGACCCGCACGATCAGCCGGCGGTCGCCGACCTGGCGGGCCATGTCGGACACCGCCGCCGCGCATGCCTCCGAGGCGGCCACCTTGGTGATCTCGGCCGGATCGACCGTAGCGGGCGACACGAACGTCGGGCACGCCGGGCGGCCCAGGACCTCGACGCAGCAGGCCTCGAAGGCGGCCGCCCACCGGGGCGCCTGGAAGCCGCAGGCGGCGTGGGCAGCCAGGCCGCCCAGCAGCTCGATGCCCACCTCGTCGGGAAGGATGCGTAGGTCGTCGGGGCCGCCGAAGGGCGTGTGGTGGAAGTGGACCGCGCGCAGGTCGGGACGCTCGGCTGCCAGGGCAGCGCCCAGCAGCGTCAAGTGGTAGTCCTGGACCAACACGATGGCGTCGGCCGGCGCCTCGTCCACCACCGCGCGGGCGAAGGCGGCGTTGACCCGGCGGTACGACTCCCATGCCCGGCGCCAGTGCCGGTCGAAGCGAGGCCGACGGGCGCTGTCGTAGAGGCGGTGGTGGACGAACCACAACGCACCCGAGGAGACGACGTCGTAGTAGGCCCGGTAGTCGTCGGGGTCGACGGTCAGGGATCGCACCTCGAACCCCTCGGCCTCGATCACACCGGTGGCCGCGGCCCGGCGATCGGCGTCGCTGATGGCCCCCGCGATCCACGTCGCCCCCGAGCCGGCCACCGCCGGTCCGAGAGCAGAGACCAGGCCACCGCCGCCCCGGCGGGTCACCAACGACCCGTCGTCGGCGATGTGGAACGACAGCGGGCCCCGGTTGGAGACGATGACAAGGGCTCTCGGGGCGTGGACGCTCACGGCGACACGGTAGCCAGCACGCCGGGGCCCGGACCGAGGGTCCGGCACCGGGACGCGCTGGCGCCGGGCAACATGGGAGACGTGCACGTCGTGGCCGCGCCCGACAAGTTCCGGGGGACCCTCAGCGCCCCGGCCGCCGCCCGGGCGATGGCGCGCGCCGCCCAAGGGGCAGGTTGGGAGGTCGACGTCGTGCCCGTGGCCGACGGAGGCGAGGGGACCCTCGAGGCCCTGGGCGGCGCCAACCGCCGGACGGTGGTCACCGGGCCGCTGGGCGACCTGGTCGAGGCGAAGTGGCGCTGCGGCGACGAAGGTGGCCACGGGCGCCAGGCGGTGTTGGAGATGGCCCTGGCCTCGGGTCTGGACCTGGTGGGGGGGGCCGAGGGCAACGACGCGGTGGCGGCGTCGTCGTACGGCACAGGCGAGCTGGTGGCCGCCGCCCTCGACGCCGGGTGCCGTCGGGTGATCCTCGGCGTCGGTGGCTCGGCCTCCACCGACGGTGGCCTGGGCGCCCTGCGGGCGCTGGAGCCGCTGGGCCGGTTGCGGCGCGTGGAGCTGGTGGTGGGCTGTGACGTACAGACCACCTTCGTGGATGCCGCCCGGGTCTTCGCTCCCCAGAAGGGGGCGAGCCCGGCCCAGGTGGAGCTCTTGCACCGGCGGCTGCAGCGCCTGGCCCAGGTCTACGAGCAGACGCATGGCTGCGACATGCGCACCGTGCCCGGTGGCGGCGCCGCCGGCGGACTGGCCGGCGGACTGGCCGCCATCGGCGCCCGCCTCGTGGCCGGCTTCGACCTGGTGGCCGAGGAGATCGGCCTGGCCGAGCGCCTGGAGGGGGCCGATCTGGTGGTGTCCGGCGAGGGCTTCCTCGACGACCAGTCGTTCGCCGGCAAGGCGGTGGGCGGCGTGGTCGAGCTGGCCCGGGCCGCGGGCGTGGGTGTCCTCGCCGTGGTGGGCGAGGTGCTCGAGGGGGTCCAGGTACCTGCCGGGGTGGACGTCGTCTCCCTCGTCGAGCGCTACGGGCGCGACCGTGCCCTGGACGACACCGGCTCGTGCGTCGAGGAGGCCGTAGCCGCGTACCTGAGCGATCGCTGACAGGCTCGCTTCGCTCGCCGTCAAGCGCGTGGTGCCGCCTTCGGCGGCGCTCTCTTCGCCGCTCCGACAGAGCAAGCCTCGCTTCGCTCGGCGCCGTCGGTGGTCCACAGACGAGCGGTAGCGTGTCGCCCATGAGCGAGCGCATACGGCGCGCCGGTCAGGTGGCGTGGGCGGTCGTCGGCCTGGCCGCGCTCCTGGCCCTGGTGGGCCTGGTGGGATGGTCCATCCGGGTGGTGTGGGCCCCGGTCATCCTCGCCGGCGCCATCGTGTTCCTCCTCAACCCCGCGGTCACCGCCCTGGAGCGCCGCCACGTCCCCCGCCTGGCCGGTGCCGCCCTGTCCTATGTGGGCTTCTTCGCCGGTGTGGCCCTCGTCGGGCTCATCGTGGTCCCGCTGGCCGCCGACCAGACCCAGGAGCTGGCCGACGAGGCCCCCAGGGTCAGGTCGGACATCGAGCGCTGGATCAACGACCGGGCCGAGCAGTCGCAGAACTGGATCATCACCCTGCCCAACGTGGGCGAGCTGGAGAGCCAGGTCGACGCCGAGGCCCAGGGCTCGGGCCTGGGCGACACCATCAACACGGTGCGCGACGTCGGCACCCGGGTCTTCCACGTCCTGCTCATCCTGCTCCTGGCCCCCATCATCGCCTTCTACGTGCTGGTCGACCTGCCTCGCCTGCGGGTGGCGGCCGAGTCGCTGGTGCCGGCGCGCGCCCGGGACGAGGTCCTGCTCCTGGCCACCCGCCTCAACGCCGCCGTCGGCGGCTTCTTCCGGGGCCAGCTCCTGGTGGCGCTCGTGGTGGGGGTGCTGATCTCGATCGGCCTGGCCGTGATCGACCTGCCCTTCTGGCTGATCGTGGGCATGGTGGCCGGGCTGTGCAACGTGGTCCCCCTGGTGGGACCGTTGGCCGGAGGGACGCTCGGGGTCATCATCGCCCTGACCACGCGCGACACGACCACCGCCGTCTGGGTCGTGGTCATCATGGCGGGCGCCCAACAGCTCGACAACCACTTCATCAGTCCCGTGGTCATGCAGCGGGTGGTCAAGCTCCACCCCGCCGTGGTCATCCTCGCCCTGCCGCTCGGCGGCACCGCCGGAGGCGTGTTCGGTCTGCTCATCGCCGTGCCCACCGCGGCGGTGCTCAAGATCCTCATCAGCCACCTCTGGCACACCTACGTTCTGGGAGAGCCGCTGGAGACGGTGGCCGAACGGGCCGAGGCAGCCGCGGCTGCCCCCGGCCCGGGCATCGTGCGCAGCGTCGGCGACGGCCTCGGGCCCGACGCCATGGCGGTCACAGAGCCCGGGGTTGACGGTCCCGAGGGTGACGGTCCCGAGGAGGGGGCCGAACGGCCCGAGCCGGCGGGTACCCCGGGGCGGGGCTGAGCTGCGTCGGCCATGCGCATCGTGTCGCTGCTGCCCTCGGCCACCGAGATCCTCTTCGCCCTGGGCGCCGGCGAGCAGGTGGTGGGGGTGACCTTCGAATGCGACTTCCCGCCCGAGGCCCGCTCCCGGCGCATCGTGTCCGACACCACCTTGCCCCCGGACCTGACACCCGCCCAGATCGACGAGGAGGTGCGGGCCCGGGTCGGCGCCGGTGAGGACCTCTACACCCTCGACAAGGGAGCCCTGCGCGAGCTCGGTGCCGATCTCGTGGTGACCCAGGACCTCTGTGCGGTGTGCGCCGTCGACGTGTCCGAGGTGGACGACGCCCTCGAGCACCTGGGCTGTCGGGCCAGGGTGCTCACCCTCGACCCCACCACCCTCGACGAGGTCCTCGAGTCGATCATCGAGGTGGGCCGGGCCACCGGCGCCCCAGCGCGGGCCCGCGAGGTGGTGGCCGGGTTGCGCGAGCAGCTCGGCCGGGTGGCGGACCTCGTCGCCGGTCGGGCCCGGCCCCGGCTGGCGGTGCTGGAGTGGACCGACCCGCCCTACTCGCCCGGCCATTGGATCCCCGACCTGGTCTCGGCCGCGGGCGCCGTACCGGTGCTGGGGGACCCCGGCGGCCGCTCCGCCCCCATCGACTGGGTCGACCTGGAGGCGGCCGGACCCGACCTCATCGTGGTGGCCCCGTGCGGTTACGGGCTGGACGACGCACATCGCCTGGCCGGCGACCTGGTGTCTGCCGGCGTGCTGCCCAACGGCGTTGCCGTGTGGGCCGCCGACGCCAACGCCGCCTTCGTCCGCCCTGGGCCGCGCCTGGTCGACGGTGTCGAGGCCCTGGCCGCTGTCGCCCACCCCGGCGTGGTCCCCCCACGACCCGATCTGCTGGCCCCGGTGGCTCCTCCGCGCTGACGGCGGGCGACCGAGGGGGACCGGCCCTAGGAGGGGAGCGTGCGGTCGCGGTACCCGGGGACCTCCACGAGGGGGGGGCGCCACCGCGTCGTGGGAGCCGGGCCTGGCGGCTGGGCCACCCCGGCTCGATCCAAGGCGGTGGCCAGCACGGCCTCGGCCTGGACGATCAGCTCGCGCAGGGGCCGGTTGCGGTGGGAGCGTCGACCGAGGTCGACCTGGGCCATGGCCCCGATGCCGACCAGGGTGGCCACGTCGATCAGCAGCCCGAGGTCGACGCCGTAGCCGGCGGCGAACGGGAGGCGCTCCAGCAGCGCCCGTCTCCCGCCGTACTCGCCCGACAGCGGCTGGCGGAAGCCGCTCAGGTGGGGGAAGAGCCGGGCCAGCAGGGGTCGGGCCAGCAGCTCTGTCACCCGACCGCCTTCGTCGGGTCGCCCGTCGAGGTCGCGCCGGTAGCCCCCTTTGACGAAGTCCACCGAGGGGTCCTGCAACAAGGGAGCCAACAGGCTGGTGATGAACCGGGTGTCGAAGCCGACGATGTCGGCGTCGCACCAGACCACCAGGTCGCCCCTACAGACCACCAGGGACTTCCACAGCGCCTCGCCCTTGCCCGTGGCCGGCCCGCACTCGGGGAGGATCTCCGCCGCGGCCACAACCCGGGCGCCGGCGTGGGTGGCCTCCTCGGCGGTGGCGTCGGTCGACCCGTCGTCGATCACCACCACCTCGTCGACGAGGCCGTGGTGGCGGACCAGGCGGTCCACGACCAGAGCGACGATGGGCCCGACCGTGGCCGCCTCGTCGCGTGCCGGGAGGCAGACCGACACGGTGGTGGCCCCCTTGTGCGCCACCAGGTCCTCGGTGGTGAGATCAGCGGTCGGATAGGTGCGCACGGGCGTTCCAGTTGCGAGTAGGGCCGGGGGATGGTTTGCTGGTTAGCACTCGACCATCGAGAGTGCTAACGCAGTCCCCCAAGACCGAGATGGCCGACGTGCACAGCGAGACGCCCGAGGGACCCCCCCGCCGGGCGAACCAGAAGAGTTCCAACGGAGGAGCAACGTGCCCAAGCTCATCGCCTTCAACACTGAGGCCCGCCGCGGCCTGGAGAGCGGGATGAACCAGCTCGCCGACGCGGTGCGGGTCACGCTCGGCCCCCGCGGCCGCAACGTGGTGCTCGACAAGAAGTGGGGCGCCCCCACCATCACCAAGGACGGTGTGTCGGTCGCCAAGGAGATCGAGCTCGAAGACCCCTATGAGAAGATCGGGGCCGAGCTGGTCAAGGAGGTGGCCAAGAAGACCGACGACGTCGCCGGTGACGGCACCACCACCGCCACCGTGCTCGCCTGGGCCATGGTCCACGAGGGCCTGCGCAACGTAGCCGCCGGGGCCAACCCCATGGGCCTCAAGCGCGGCATAGAGCAGGCCGTCGAGGCGGCCGTCAACCACCTCCACGGCATCTCCCGTGAGATCGACGCCAAGGAGCAGATCGCCCAGGTGGCGTCCATCTCCGCCAACAACGACAACGAGATCGGCACCATGATCGCCGACGCCATCGACAAGGTGGGCAAGGACGGCGTCATCACCGTCGAGGAGTCCCAGACCTTCGGCATGGAGATGGACCTGGTCGAGGGCATGCGCTTCGACAAGGGCTACATCTCTCCCTACTTCGTGACCGACCCGGAGCGGATGGAGGCGGTGCTCGAGGACCCCTACATCCTGCTCGTGGGCTCGAAGATCTCCGCCGTGCGCGACCTGCTGCCCGTGCTGGAGAAGGTCATGCAGGCCGGCCGGCCGCTCATGATCGTCTGCGAGGACGTCGAGGGCGAGGCGCTGGCCACCTTGGTGGTCAACAAGATCCGGGGCACGTTCAAGTCGGTGGCGGTCAAGGCCCCCGGCTTCGGCGAGCGGCGCAAGGCCATGCTCCAGGACCTGGCCATCCTCACCGGCGGCCAGGTCATCACCGAGGAGGTGGGCCTCAAGCTCGAGAACGTGACGCTCGACCTCCTGGGTACGGCCCGCAAGGTGGTGGTGACCAAGGACGAGACCACCCTCGTCGAGGGCGCCGGTTCTGACGACGACCTCAAGGGTCGGATCAACCAGATCAAGTCCGAGATCGAGAACACCGACTCCGACTACGACAAGGAGAAGCTCCAGGAGCGACTGGCCAAGCTCGCGGGCGGCGTGGCCGTGCTCAAGATCGGCGCCGCCACCGAGGTCGAGCTCAAGGAGAAGAAGCACCGGATCGAGGACGCGGTGAGCACCACCAAGGCCGCGGTCGACGAGGGCGTGGTCCCCGGCGGTGGCGTCGCCCTGCTTCGGGCCCAGGCCGTCGTACGGGAGCTGGCCGACAAGCTCGAAGGTGACGAGGCCACCGGGGCCCGCATCGTGGCCCGCTCGCTCGAGGAGCCCCTCAAGCAGATCGCCCTCAACGCCGGCATCGAGGGTGGCGTGGCCGTCGACAAGGTGCGCAACCTCGAAGGTTCGTTCGGCCTCAACGCCGCCACCGGCGACTACGAGGACCTGCTCAAAGCAGGTGTGCCCGACGCCACCAAGGTGACCCGTTCGGCGCTGCAGAACGCGGCGTCGATCGCGGCGCTGTTCCTCACCACCGAGGCGGTCATCGTCGACAAGCCCGAGAAGGAGCCGGTGGGAGCCGGCGCCGGCGCGGGCATGGACGACTACTGATCCAGCACCGCCCGCAGCATCAGGCGTTACGACACCACGGCCGGCTCTTCGGGGCCGGCCGTGGCGCGTCGCCGTAGCCGCCACCCCGCCGCTGGGCCGGCCCCGAGTCGAAAGGCGGCTCCACCGGCGATCCCGACGAGCAGCACGGCCGAGCTGAGCACCGCAGCCGTGCGCAGCGGCTCCTCGAGGTGAGCGAGGGCGGCCACGGTGACCAGGTCGTCGGAGCCCAGCGGCCGACCCCGCGTCGCCGACGCCGTCGGCGTACGGTCGCCGGTGCGCCCGGTCGACCCGGTGGCGCCGGTGCTGGCCTCCTCGGCGCCCGGTGGTGGCGGGGGGGATGCCTCGATGCGCACCGTCCAGAGGGTCGAGCGCAGGCCGAGCGCCTCGTCGAAGCTGAGCGCCGGGAGCTCCCGGGGACCGGCGTCGCCCATCAGGGCCACCGTGAGCGCCCGTCCCGACGGACCGGTGGTCGCCACCCGAACGTCGCTCAGCGAGCCCGGGTAGCCGAGGCGGGCGCCGAGCTGGGCCAGGGGCACGCGCAGGTCCCAGGCCTGGGGATCGGCGGTGGGGTAGGAGGTGGCCCCCAGGTAGGGCAGGCCCGCACCCGAGGTGCCGAAGCCCTCCTCGGGTGTGGCCGTCACGCCCCCGCCACTGGCCGAGTAGACGGTCTGGGCCAGCCCGCCCCCGGACCGCACCACCTGCCCCGAGGTGGCGGCCACCGCCGCGTCCATGGCCCCGTACTCCGCCTGGGCGCCCAGGTAGACCTGGCAGTCCTGGGTGGCACAGAGCTCGCCGCCGAGCTCCATCGCCCGCAGGGCGTAGGTCCGGGCCGCCACCGCCTGGGCCCCGAGCGAGGCCCCGGGCCAGGAGCTGTCGCGCACCTCCCCCATGCCCCGGAGGTAGTCCTCGACGTCGAGCTCGTTGACCAGGCGCAGACCGCCGCCGGCGGCGACGGCCTGGACCGCACCCCGGTACGTGGCGCCGGCGGCGGGCACGCCCACCGTGCCCCCCCGGGGAACGGCCCAAAGGGCGGAGCTCGAGACGGCGACGTCCTCAGCCGGAGGCGGTGGAGCAGGGCCGCCGGGCCCGGCGCCCGGGGGAGGCGGAGGCGGAGGCAGCGGTCCTCCCGAGGGCGGAGGAGTCGTCGGAGGCGAATCGACCGGTGGAGGTTTCTCCGGGCCGAGGAGGCCGCCCCCCAAGAGCCCGCCGCCGCCGTCCTCGGTGGCGACGGCAGGTGAGCTCGAAGCCCGCTGGGGCCGAGCCTGGGCCACGATCGCGGGCTCGACCGCCCCGAGAGCCGTCACCTTGGCCCCGCTGAGAGGTGCAGCCCGGTAGGCGCCGTCGAAGCCCAGCTGCACCGAGCCTCCGGGGGCCACCGTGACCGGGAAGCCCGGCGCCTGGGCGCCGTCGCGGGAGCTGCGCACCTCTCCGCCGGAGGGGAAGGAGACGACCGCCTGGTCGACACCGTCGGCCACCACCACCCGTACGTCACCGCCATCCTGGCCGAGGGTGGTCCCCGGGTAGAAGTGCTGGAGTATGTCGGCGGTGGAGGCTCCCTCGCGCCCCAGGGCCAGGGCACCGTCTTGGGCCATGCCCACACCGTGGCCCCAGCCCTTGCCCTCGATCACCACCGTCGGCTCCACCGGGGCTTCGGCCTGGGCCGTCACCGCCGGCGCCCACACCAGCGCGGGGACAGCCACGAGGACCGACAGAACGGCCAGCAACGGGGCTGGAGGACGGTGGGACCAAGGACGGCGCACGACGGGTGGGGACCCTATCGTCACGCCCGGCCGAGGGGTAGGGATGGTGACGTGCCGAGACGTGTCGCCCGTGTGCTCGTCCGCCGCCATGCCGGGGGCCGCACGTCCAGCGGTCCCGACGAGCTCATCGTCGAGGAGCCCATGGAGATCCGCCTCGACGACGCCCTGGTCACCACCACCATGCGCACACCGGGGCATGACTTCGAGTTGGCCGTGGGGTTGTGCTTCGGCGACGGGCTCCTCTGTGGGGCACACGTCGAGACCGTCGCCTACTGCACCACCGGCTCAGTGATCTCCTCGGCGTTCAACGTGGTCACGGTGGGCACCGACGGGCTCGCTCCCCCGGCGCCGGCGCGCCTCGGGACCGTCACCTCCTCGTGCGGCCTGTGCGGGTCGGCCTCGATCGAACAGCTCGTCGAGCGCCTCTCCCCCGTCGTTCCCGAGGCCAGCTTCGAGCCCGACATGCTGGCGCGCATCCCGGCGAACACGTTGGTGGTGATCTTCTCCGATCACGGCGAGGCGTTTGAGGAGCACGGCTGGACGTGGCACGGCTCGCGATCGGCGCGGATCGATGACCTCGCTCGCACCCGGCAGCTGCAGCGGGCCGGCTGGACCGTCATCGAGTTCACGGAAGACGACTCCGTCGAGGAGCTGGTGCGCACGGTCACGACGCTCCTCGCCCGCCTCGCCTCCTGATTCTGGTCACGCAGGGCGGCTCTGCCGCCCTGCGTGACCGAAATCGGCGGCGCTACT
>JAHWJI010000017.1 GCA_019348495.1 Actinomycetota bacterium
CGCGCAGAGGGAGATCGCCGCGGCGCTGGACATGAGTACCGGTACCGTCGGCAAGCTGCTCACGCGTACCATCGAGAAGCTGGCAAAGCGGCTCCGCAACCGTGCAGAGGATTTGACATGACCAACGACCCTGATGCGGGCCATCTCACCGACGAGCAGATGATCGAGCTGCTGCGCGGGCCGGTCCGGAGCACCTCGGGCGCCGGGGAGCATCTGCCCTGCGATCGGTGCACGCCGCGGGTGCAGCAGCTCCAGGAGCAGTGGCTCCAGGTACGGGCCGCGATCGACGAGATCGCCCTCCCCCCGGGGTTCGAGCTCCCCGTGCTCCCGCGCACCGTCACGCAGAAGCGCGGCTGGGCGGCGCCGGCGGGCGCGTCAGCCAGAAAGCCGAGAACCCTATGTCCACCCTCCAGAGCGACATCCAGAAGCCGACGACGACGACGACTTCGGCGTCGCCAAGCTCGGCAACGTCTACTCGGTCACCTTCTTCGGCGACCATGCGGGCACTGACGTCGCGGCGCTGGCGACCGACGCCACGAACCTGCGCTCCCGCGGCATCAACGCGGTCCTCACCGTCGACGGCGAGGGCGGCGACGAGGAGGCGGCGTGACACGGGAGCGCAGCCTAACGGCGCTCGGCGCCGAGGTGACCGCGGCCGGCGCGAGGTGCGGCTAGGGCGACACGCCCGCCAGGAGGTCGGCCACCGCGGCGTTGAAGGCGTCGGGCTCCTCGAGGTTGGAGAGGTGGCCGGCGCGGGGGAGCACGGCCAGGGTCGATCCCGGGATCGCCTCGCTCATGGCTCGGGCCACCTCTGGGGGCGACGCGGTGTCCTGGTCGCCCACGACCACGAGGCTGGGAACCGAGATGCCGGCCAGGTCGGGGGTGGAGTCAGGGCGGCGGCGCATGGCGTCCAGTGCCCCGACGAAGCCGCCCGGGGGGTTGTCGGTCAGAGCCCGGGCGGCAGCGACCACGTCGGGCCGGTGTTGGAGGCTGTGGGCACCGAGGAGACCGCCGAGGAGGGTCTCGCGCAGCTCCTCTGTGCCCTGCTCAGCGACCTGTCGGGCCTGGTCGCGGCGCCGCTCGGCCACCTCGGGGGTGTCGGGGCCGGGCCGGGTGTCGGCCAGCACCAGCCCGGCCAGGCGGTCGGGGTGGCGGCGTACGAAGGCGAAGGCGGCGTAGCCACCCATCGACAGCCCGCCCAGCACGACCCGGCCCAGGCCCAGGCGGTCGAGGAGGCCCGCCACCTGGTCGGCCCAGACGTCCACGGAGTAGGCGGCGGGGTCGTCGGGGGCGTCGGTGGTGCCGAAGCCGAGCAGGTCGGGCGCCACCACCCGCGTCCGTGTGGCCAGGGCGCCCACCTGGGGTGCCCACATGCCGGCGTGGAAGGGAAAGGCGTGCAGCAGGACCAGGGCGGGCTCGCCGCTGCCCTCGTCGAGGTAGTGCACGACGACGCCGTCGATGGTGACCTCGGGCATGCACGGGACCCTACCGACGAGGGGCGGGGCTACACCGGGTCGAGGCGGAAGATGGTCCCGGCGATGGAGATGACGTAGAGCTCGCCCGAGGCGTCTTCGAAGAACGACACCAGCGTCCCCTCGTCCACGCCGACATCGAGGTCGACCCGGCCCGCCACCCCTCCGCCGCCGTCCACGGCGAGGGCCCAGAGCCGGGCAGTACCCAGGTCACCGAAGACGTAGGCCCCCTGCAGGGCCGGGATGCGCGATCCCCGGTAGACGTAGCCCCCCGTGACCGAGAAGCCGTCGTCGTGGGTGTACTCATAGACGGGGGAGACGGCGTCGGGAGGAGGGTCACCGTCGAAGGGTCGGGTCCCCTCCAGTGCGGGCCAGCCCAGGTTGGCCCCCGCCCCCCGGCCGAGGGGGAGGTGGTTGACCTCCTCGATGGCGTTCTCGCCCACGTCGGCCAGCCACAGGTCCCCGGTGGCCCGGTCGAAGGAGAAGCGCCACGGGTTGCGCACGCCGTAGAGGTAGATCTCTCCCCGTCCCCCACCGCCGGCGAAGGGGTTGTCGGCGGGGATGGCGTAGGGGGCCTCGCCCTGGACATCGGGGTCGATGCGCAACACGGCGCCGAGCAGGGTGGAGGTGTCCTGGGCGTTGCCCTCGGGGTCGCCGCTGCTGCCGCCGTCGCCCAGGCCGTAGTAGAGGAGGCCGTCGGGCCCGAAGGCGACGTGGCCGCCGTTGTGGTTGGCGAAGGGCTGGGCCACCCGCAAGAGGGTGCGGCGGGACGACAGGTCGATGTCGGCGACTCCGGGTCCCATGGCGTACTCCTCCAGGCGGCTGTCGCCGTCCAGGTTGGTGTAGCTGACGTAGAGGCGGCTGCCGTCGGGGCTGAAGGCCAGGCCGAGCAGGCCCCGCTCGCCGTTGGTCGTGGTCTCCACCTCGAGCAGCGGCTCGGGCCGCACCTGGCCGTCGTCCACCACCATCACCCGCCCGGCCCGCTCAGCCACGAAGAACGGGTCGTGGCCCGGCCGCTGGGCCATGGCCACCGGAGCGTCGAGGGTGACGAGCTCGCTCAGGCGGACCCCGAGCCCCTCGAGCGCCTCCAGGGAAGCGGTGGCCGGTTCCCCGGGCGGCGGGGACGGCGCCGTCGTGGTCGGGGCGGTGACCGTGACCGTGGGCTGGGCGCTGGTGTCGCCGGGTCGGCCCTCAGCTCCCCCACAGGCCCCGGCAACCAGCCCGGCCACCACCAAGAGGACCTGGCACCGGCCGGGCATGAGGCCATGGTCGCACGCAGCCGGCCCGGACCGGGGCGCGGGGCGCCGTTGCGGCACAGCCGATGGCGCCGGGTAGCCTGGCTCGATGTTCGGTTCCCTGGGCGATCTCGCCCGCGCCCAGTTCGATCGCAAGCCCGTGCGCTACTCGTTGGTCTCGGTGGTGGCCGTGGGCGTGTCCCAGCTCGTGCTCATCGTCTGCAACGGCCTCCTCGACTGGTCGGCGGTGCCCTCCAACTTGATGGCGGTGTCGGTCGGGTCGATTCCCTCCTACACCCTCAACCGCTCCTGGGTGTGGGGCAAGCGGGGCGACAACGACCTGTGGCGGGAGGTGGTGCCCTTCTGGGGCTTCGCCCTGCTCGGTCTGGTCTTCTCCACCCTGCTGGTCCACCTGGCGTCCCTCTGGAACGACAGCACCGTCGTGGTCAGCGCGGCCAACCTCGCCGCCTTTGGCATCCTGTGGGTAGCCAAGTACCTGTTCCTCGACTCCCTGTTGTTCGGCGCGGCCGAAAAGGATCTGGTCACCCCCTGAACCCGGTCCTGCGCCGCCAGGCGGAGGCAGCCAAGGGGTTCATGCCGCCGGAGGAGGGCCTGGCCCTCCACCACGCTGCCATCCTGGCCGGCGACGCCGTGGCATCGGCGCCCATGCTCGAGATCGGGAGCTGGTGCGGCAAGTCCACCCTGTACCTGGGGGCGGCGGCGGTTGTCCACGGCCGGTTGGTCTTCGCCGTCGACCACCACCGGGGCTCCCAGGAGCAACAGCCCGGGTGGGAGTGGCACGACGCCTCCTTGGTCGATCCCTCGGCCGGGGTCATCGACACCCTGCCCGCCTTCCGGCGCACGGTGCGCGAGGCCGGCCTGGAGACGACGGTGGTGGCGGTGGTGGGCGAGTCGACCGCCGTGGCCCACCACTGGCGGACCCCCTGTGCCCTGGTGTTCATCGACGGCGGCCACGGCGCCGGCCCGGCCCACGCCGACTACGACGGGTGGGCGCCGCACGTGGCTCCCGGCGGGACGCTCGCCATCCACGACGTCTTCCCCGACCCTGCCGACGGTGGCCGCCCGCCCTACGAGGTCTACCTCCGCGCCCTGGCCGACGGCTTCGTGGAGGCACCGGCCACCGGTTCGCTGCGGGTGCTGCGCCGCCCGTAGTCGAAGGTGAACAGGGCCGACGCCGGCGTCGTGGCCGAGAGGGCGTCGGCCGCCAGGAGCACGGCGGCGGCGCTGTAGGTGGCCCGCTCGTCGCCGGGGAAGTGGACCCGATCGGGCAGGACGATCCCCGTGAAGTAGGAGCCGTCATCGGCCCGCAGGCCCTGGGCCCAGGCGAAGAGCTCGAGGGCCCGGCCGGCGTCGTCCGCGGCCAGATGGGCCAGGGCGCACTCGGCCGTCTCCGCCGCCGTCACCCACGGCCGGTCGTGCACGCAGCGGGCTCCGAGGCCGGGGATGACGAAGCGCTCCCACCTCTCGGCCAGGCGCCGCCGGCCGTGGTGTCCCTCGACCACGCCGGCCAGCACCGGGTAGTACCAGTCCATGGCCCAGCGGTCCTTGGGGGCGAAGGCCCCGGGCACGCCGGCCACGGTGCGGGCCAGCTTCGCCCGTCCCCGCTCCCAACCGGGCCGTCGATGCCCGAGGCGCCGGGCGACGGCCAGGGCGCACCCCAGGCTGTGACAGATCGACGAGGAGCCGGTGAGCAGGGCGTAGGACCAGGGCGTGCCGTCGGCGTGGCGGGCCCAGAGGATCTCGCCCCGCCGGGTCTGCAGCCCCAGCACGAAGCTCACGGCCGCGTCGACCACCGCCCACAACGATTCCAGGAAGCCCACGTCGCCGGTCACGAGGAAGTGGTGCCACACACCGGTGGCCACGTAGGCGCAGACATTGGCGTCGAGCGTGTCGACCTCGACCCGGTCGGCTCCGTCCGGGCCAGCCACGTAGTACTGGTGCCAGGCGCCGTCGGGACGCTGTCGGCGGGCCAGCCAGGCGTAGGCGGCTTCGGCCTCGGAGCGGCGGCCGGCGACATCGAGGGCCATGGCCGCCTCCACGTGGTTCCAGGGGTCGGCGTGGCCACCGGGGAACCACGGGATCATCCCCGAGTCGAGCTGCACCGAGGCGATGGACTCGGCGCTGGCCGCGGCCTGGGCGCTGGTCAGGATGCCGGGAACGGCCGGCGGCACGGTGGCGGGCACGGAGGTGGGCGCCACGGATCAGTGCTTCTTGCGGACGTAGACGACCAGGCTCTTGCCCAGCACGGGGTTGAGCACCACCTCGGCCAGGCGGGTGGGCCACGGCCGGCGGGTGATGTCCCACACCAGCATCCGGTGGTAGGCGGCCACGAGCGGATGGCGGTCCTGCGCCGGCCCCACCGCGCAGCGGAGCCACCAGTAGGGGCTGTGCAGGGCGTGGGCCCGGTGGCGGCCGAGCGAGGTGAGGCCGCTCCGGCACAAGGTGCGCTCCAACCCGGCTGCGGAGTAGATGCGCACGTGCCCTCCGGGCACGGCCGGGGCGTGGTAGTCGTCGGACAGGGCCCAGCACAGCCGCTCGGGTAGCCAGGCGGGCACGGTGACGGCCATGGTGCCGCCCGGTCGCAGGACCCGGACCAGCTCGGTCACCGCGGCGTGGTCGTCGGGCAGGTGCTCGAGCACCTCGGCGGCGATGACCCGGTCGAAGGAGGCGTCGGCGAAGGGCAGTCGTAGGGCATCGGCGGCGAGGGCGCTCGCCGGCGTCGCCGTCTCGGGTGCCAGCGCCGTCGACATGGCGGCCACGTCCTTGACCTCGGCCAGGTCGGCGTCCACGGCCACGACCCGTGCTCCCCGGCGGGCGGCCTCGAAGGCGTGGCGACCGGCCCCGCAGCCGAGGTCGAGCAGGCGCTCGCCGGGTCGCAGGCCGAGCCGCTCGTAGCGCACGGTCAGCACGGCCGCCGGGCTCCGGCCCGGCCGATGACCTCGCGGTACTGCACCACTGTCGCCTCGGCCGTGGCCCGCCAGCTGTAGCGGGTGACGGCCCGCTGGCGCCCGGCCAGACCGAGGGCGGCCCGCCGGCCATCGTCGCCGAGCAGCCCGAGGACGGCCCCGGCCAGGGCGCCGGCATCGGCGGGGGGGACGAGCACCGCCGCCTCTCCGTCGGTCCCCACCACCTCGGGCAGGGCGCCGCCGGTGGTGGTCACGAGGGGGACGCCGCAGGCCATGGCCTCGACCGCAGGCAGGGAGAACCCCTCGTAGAGCGAGGGCACCACCGCCACCTCGGCCTCGGCGTAGAGCTCGACGAGTGCTTCGTCGCTCACCCCGGCGACGAAGCGCACGGCGCCGTCGAGGCCCAGGCGCCCGATCAGGCCGGTCAGGGGGCTGTTGGGCCCGGGGGCGCCGACAACCACCAACTCGGCGTCGGGGCGCTCGGTGCGCACCTTGGCCAGGGCCTCGAGCAGGTAGGCCAGCCCCTTCATGGAGACGTCGGCCGATGCCGTGCTCATGAGCCGACCGGGGACCCGGGGCCGGGCGGGGAGGGGGCGCCAGCAGGTGGCGTCGACCCCGACGGGCACGACGCGCAGTCGCTCGGGCGCCACCCCGTGCTCGGTGACGATGTCGTCGAGCGACGACTGCGAGACGGTGAGGATGCGGTCGAGGCGTCGGGCCACGCGCGTCTGCATGCGGGTGAAGCCGTAGAAGCGACGCAGCGTCAACCGCCGCTTCCAGTCGGGGGCATGGGCCAGCTCCACCCGGCGGTCGACGGTCACGGGGTGGTGGATGGTGGCGAGCAGCGGAAGGCCGAGGCCCCGGGGCGGCGGTGACTGGATGCGGAGCAGCCCCGCACCCAGGCTCTGGTTGTCGTGCACCACGTCGAAGTCGTGGCTGCGCCGGGCCAGGGACCGCTGGGCCCGCAGGCTGAAGGTGAGCGGCTCGGGGAACCCGGCGCTGCACATGAGGCCCAGCTCGACGGCGTGGGTCCAGTGGGTGAGCTCGGCCAGCCGGGGCCGGCGGAAGGGGTCGGGCTGGCGGTACAGGTCGAGCCCGGGGACCCGTTGCAGGTGGACCCGCTCGTCCAACTCGGGGTAGGGAGGCCCGCTCAGGACCTCCACGTGGTGGCCGAGGTCGACCAGGGCCCGGCTCAGGTGTCGGATGTAGACCCCCTGGCCCCCACAGTGCGGGTGGCCGCGGTAGGCCAGCAGGGCGATGCGCAGGGCGGACAGGACGGCTCAGCAGTCGACGGCGTCGATGAGCGCGGCGCAGGCGGCCGCCATCATGTCAGGACCCAGGGAACAGATCCGTGTCGTGAGAGCCCGCTTGGGGACCACTCGGAGGTTGTCGAGGCTGACCGCGCACTCCTGGGGCAGGCCGTTCCCGGTCCCCAGCGGGACCTCGGTGGCGATGCCGCGCACGGTCCTCGTCACCGGTGCGGCCAGCAGGGAGTGCAGGACGGGGATGGCCCGGTCCCGGGTCATGACCAGGAAGGGGCGGCGACCGGTATCAGGGACCTCGGCCCACCACACCTCGCCCCGATGGGGCGTGGTCACCAAGGCTCCTCGACGATCGCCTGGCGGAGCGAGGCGAAGGCCGCGGCCTCCCCGGCCGGGGTGGGGGGCACCCGGGTGTAGCCCGCGATCAGGCTCTCGTCGACGTGGCGGCGACGTTCGGCTTCGGCCAAGAGACGCACACCAGCCCGCACCGCCGCGGCCCGGTTGGCGTAGGTCCCGTGACGCACCATGTCATCAAGGGCCGAGAGCAGCTCCACGGGCAGGCGCACCGCGATCTGCTCCGACTGCATGTCCGACAGCATACCAGTTTGGGATGCTGCGAAGCTCCACGGTCATGCCCATGGTCGAGGTCCGCAGCGCCGGCCGAGGAGCCATCCTCCTGCCAGGCTCACCACCGCGAGGGCGACCAGGGGGCCGTCGCCCAGACGGGTGTAGACGGTGTGGCCCCGGCGCCGTTCGATGCCGGCGGTGAGGACGGCCGGCTCCCCCAGGTCGCTCTGGCGGCGGACGCTGCCATCGGGCGCCACCACCGCGGAGAAGCCGGTGGGGGCGGCCTGGACCACGACCCGTCCGGTCTCCATGGCCCGCAGCCGCGCCGCGCCGAGCTCGAGGGCGGGCATCTGGGTGGTGGGGTACGACGCGGCGTTGGTGGGCACCAGGACCATCTCGGCGCCTTGGTGGAGGGCGGCGCGCACTCGTCGGGGGAAGAACACCTCGAAGGAGATGACCACGCCCAGGTCGCCGGCGGGCGTCTCCAGCAGCCCGGGGCCCTCGCCGGCCACGACGTCGCGGGGCACGGCCGACAGGTCGGCGACGCGACCGAGGAGGGAGCGGAACGGGATGCGCTCGCCGAAGGGCACCACCTGGTGCTTGCGGTAGCGGTCGAGCAGGTTGCCGTCGGGTCCCCAGGCCGCGGCCAGGTTGTGGCGCACCTCGCCCCGGCTCTCGCTCACCCCCGAGACGACGGTGGTGTCCAGACGTCGGGCCAACGCACCCACCTCCGCGGCCCGGGCCGACCCGGCCACGTCACCCTCGACGCGCAGCGCGTCCTCCGGCCACAACACCAGGTCGGTCCCGGCGGGGAGCTCGTCGGTGAGGGCGACCAGCGCGGGAAAGCCCGGGCCCGAGGAGGCCTCGACCGCCCGCAGACCGCGCTCCCCACCGGTTTGGACCACGGCCACGTCAAGGGTCCCGATCCCTCGTCCCCGTGGAGCGAGCGCACCGGCGAGGCTGAGGGCGACGACCACGCTGGCGGCCAGGGCCGCCGGGCGCCATCGCCGGGCGACCAAGGCGGCCAGGGCCACCCCCGCCCCGCCCACCAGGGCGGCGATGAGGAGGCTCCCGCCCAGGCGGGCCGCCTCCGCCAGCGGGCCGCCGATCTGGGTCTGGGCCAGGGTGGCGACGGGCACGCCGCCGAAGGGCCAGACGCCCCGGAAGGCCTCGAAGAGCATCAGGGCGGCGGGGATGGCCAAGGCTTGTCCCCGCCCGGGCGGGGAGGCGGCCACGGCCAGGGCGAACACGGCGCTCTCGAGCACCACCGCCAGGGCGAAGCCCACCACGTGGAACTCGGTCAGCCAGAGCAGTCCGGGACCGAAGAAGCCGAGACCGACCACCGCCCCCGTGCACAGGCGCCGGCGAAGGCCCGCCTGGCCGACCACGCCGACCAGCAGCCCGGCGCCGACCAGGGCCAATGGCCACCAGCCGAAGGGCGGGAGCCCGGCGCTGAGCAGGACGCCGGCCACGAGGGCCAGCCCGGACCGAGCCCCACGCCGAGCACCGGCCTGGTCGCCACCGATCCTCGGGTGCTGCCGGTCCCCGATCAGGAGCCGATGTACCTCGGCGTGGGCCTGCGGTCGACCACGTCGTCGAGGGCGAGGCTGACCACGTAGCGGTACTGAGCCGAGCCCGGGGGGTGGCAGGCGAACAGGGTGGCGGTGGGTTGGGGGGTCTGCTCGACGATGCGCATGGCGTCGGGCGTCACCACCTCGTGGCCGGTCACCCGGTAGGTGGAGCGCTCGTCTCCCACAGTGAAGACGACGGCGTCACCCGGCTGGAGCTGATCGATGTGGCGGAAGGGTGCCGTCTTGGTCGCCCGGTGTCCGGCGATCACCACGTTGCCGGGGTCCCCGGGTAGGGCGGTGCCGGGCCAGTGGCTCGGGCCCCGGTCGATGGAGTTGAGCGAGATGCCCTGGTTGAGGGGGACGGCCAGGCCCAGGCGGGGGATCTCGATGGTGCCGAGCACGACCGCCGGTTCCGGGGCGTAGGGGTCCTCGGGTGGGTCGACCGGGGTGGACAGGGGCCGGGGCGGGGGCGTGGGCGCCGAGGGCGCTGGGGGCGGTGGGTCGTCGTCCCCGAAGAGCCCCAGCAACCCCAGGGCGTTGACCTGTCCGGCCACCGGCGGCGCAGATGCACCAGCGGGTTCTGGAGGGGCGAGGGTGGTGAGGGCGGCGGCCTGGGCGGCCACGGTGGCGGCCAGCAACAGGCACGTGAAGGCCAGGAGCGTCGGGCGGATCCGGAGACGGAGCTGGGGCACGGGCGCATGGTAGGTCGCCAGGAAGCCGTCCGCTCGGGCACAGCCCTCGCTGCCGTCGGCAAGGACCGTGACAGGCTTCGGCAACCTCCCGGAAACCGTGGCTGGCAACACTGCGTCACATGGCTGCGGCGACCACGAGGGGGGCCGGCTCCCGTCCCCTGCTCGGCTTTCGGGTAGGGATCGCGGCCCACCGGGGCAGCCAGGAACAAGCCGACGCCCTGCGGCGCGCCGGGGCCGAACCCGTGGTCGGTGCGGTCCTGGGACCGGTGCCCTCGGCCCGGATCGAGGCCCTCGAAGCCGTCACCGAGGACCTGCTGGCCCGCCCACCCTCGGTCGTGGTCCTCACCTCGGCTGCGGGGATCGAGGGGTGGTTGGGCACGGCGGAGGGCGCCGGCCGGGGCTCCGCCCTGCGCGATGCGCTCGCCGGCGCCACGGTCCTGGCCCAAGGTGACGCCGCCGCAGCGTCCTCGGCCCTGGATGTGGCCGTGGCCGCCACGCTGCCCCCCGGGGGGGTGGAGGGTGGGGCCCAGCTCGCTCGCCTCACCGGGGGCCTCACCGGCGCCCGGGTGGCGGTCCAGGTCCAGGCCGGCCATCCCGCCGGTCAGGCGACGGCCGGCCTGGTCGCCGGCCTGGTCACGGCCGGGATCGACGTGGTGGACGTCGCCGTCCCCGTGGCGCCCCCGGCCGAGGACTCCCAGGCGGCGCTGCGCCTCCTCGAGGCGGTGGTCGAGCAACGGGTCGACGCCCTCACCTTCACCGCCCCCGACGAGGTGCGCGGCTTCGTGGCGCTGGCTGTGGGCGCCGGCGCCGGGAACGAGGCCCTGGCCGCCCTCAGCGGCGACGTGGTCCCTGCGTGCATGGGCCCGGCGTGCGCCCAGGTCGCCACCTCGGCCGGCTTCAGGGGCGTGATCCAGCCCGAGCGGGCCCGAGTGGGGGCCATGGTCGAGGTGTTGGGGGAGCAGTTGGGAACTGGCGTGGTGCGCTTGGAGCTGGGCGGTGTCGACGTGGTGATCCGGGGCGCGCTGGCCCTGGTGGACGACGAGGAGGTGTGGCTGGCCGACCGGGAGCGGGGCCTGCTGGAAGCCCTGGCCCGCCGGCCGGGCACGGTGGTGGCCAAGGCCGAGCTGCTGCGCCGGGTGTGGCGCTCCGACGGCATCGACGGGGCCGAGGCGCACGCCGTGGAGGTGGCCGTCGCCCGGCTGCGCCGGCGTCTCGGGCCCGCCGGCGCCGGCCTGCAGACGGTGCCCCGTCGGGGCTACCGCCTGGTCTCGGGCTAGGCGGGAGGGTGTGGTCGGATCCCCCAGGTGCACCGGGCAGCCTCACCGGGCTCCAGCACTTGGAGGCCGAGGCCGTTGTGGTAGGCGTCGGGGGCACAGGTCATGGGCTCGACGGCCAGGCCCCGGCGGCGCCGGGCCGGGGCCAGGGTGTCGCCGCTGAAGACCATCACATAGGCCAGGGCGCGGTCCATCCAGACCGTCACCGCTGGCGTCCCCCCGGGCGCGGCCAACACGACGTGGCTGTGGCCGTCGTCGCGCTCCAGCCCGGTGAAGCAGGCATCGAGGCGAAGGTCTCCGATGCGCTTGGGGGATCGAAAGTCCACGACCGTGCCCTCCACCGGCGAGACGGCGCCGGAGGGAATGCCCTGCTCGTCGACCTCCAGCCGGTTGGCGGCGGGCACGTGCAGCACCGCCTGGTCGACGGTGTCGGTCCCCACGGTGAAATAGGGATGGAACCCGGCGCCGAAGGGCAGCGGCCGGCCGCCGGCGTTCGTCGCGGTGGTGGCGACCGAGAGGCCACCGCGGCTGAGGCGGTACTCGATCACGAGCTCGAGGGTGAAGGGGTAGCCCGACTGGGGATGCACCACGAGGCCGACGACGGCACGGTCGGCCTCGTGGTGGAGCACCTCCCAGTTGGCCCAGCGCACCAGCCCGTGCATGGCGCTTCCCCGGTCGGGCTCGAACGGGAGCTGGAGCTCGTCGTCGCCGAAGCGGTAGCGGCCGCCGGCCAACCGGTTGGGCCAGGGAGCGAGCACCTGGCCCCGCCCGCCGCTGCACATCTCCCCGGCCTCGTAGCCGTCGAGCACGGGTCGCCCGTCGACGGTGTAGCTGCGCAGGCTGCCCCCCACCTCGGTGACCACCACCCGCTGGTCGCCCCACGCCAGTTCCAACTGCCGGCCCGAAGGCAGCTCGGGTTCCCTTGTCATGGGGAGATATTCTCGCCCAAAGGCAGACAGGCCAAGATCTCACCCGACGGACAGGTGACCCACCAGCCCCGATCGTTCACGCGGCCGTGCTCGCTCACGGCTGACGTCTGACCCACCCGCCGGCCGCAGGGGCTGGTGCATCCGCTCACCGTGGCGGGCCGCCCAGAGGGTCGCCGCCCAGACGCTCGAGCACGGCGAGAGCTTGGTCCAGGGTGGCGACTTCCGTGATCTCCAAGGCGTCGTCGGCCCGGGAGGCCGCCTCTCCTCCCTGGCCGGCCGGCACCAACAGATGGTCGACACCGACCTGTCCCATGGCGACCGCCTTCAGGTCGACGCTGCCCACCGGGCCGACGTCCCCGTCCGGCTCGATGGTTCCGGTGACCCCGATGCCCCGCCCGCCGGTCAGCTCTCCTGCGGTCAGCAGGTCGAGGATGGCGAGGGTGAACGCCAGACCCGCCGAGTTCCCGTCCACCCCGGCGGCACTGATGCCCACCGTGGCCCGCTCGTCCGGCTCCAGGCCCAGACGATCGAGACGGTGCAGGGCGACCGTGGTGGCCACGTCCCGGGAGTCCTCCATGTCACGCGCACGTACGTCGGCGCTGACGACGTCGTCGGGCTGCACCGTCTCGATGTTGCTGTCCAGCCAGGCTTGGAGCGCTCGAAACGGGCTCAGGGGATGGAAGGCGACCGTCGCCATGAGCACCTCACCGCTGGCTGGGAAGACCTCGCCTCCGGAGATGGTGATGTGCTCGTCGACGGGCCGGATGGGCCCGGGGCCGACGGAGTAGCCCGGGAGCGGGAGCCCGGCGCCGGCCAGGAAGACGAGGGAGCTGACCAGGAGCACCGTGTCCCATCTCGACCAGCGGCGCCTGAGCCGGGCCAAGGGGCCCCACCGGGCGAGAGCAGTCGTCCTGGACACCGCACCGTGCTATCTCAGGTGTCTGAGGCGGTCAATCGACCCCGACAGGGGTCTCGCAGCCCAGCCAGGCATGGGCGAAGCTCCCGCATCGATCATGACCGATGCCTCATGACAACGGGACGGTCAGGGGCGGACAGTGCGTGTCATGGACCGACACCAAAGGAGCCCGGAGATGAGACGACGATTGCTGAAGGGAACACTGGCCTTCGCATCGGTGGTGGCCTTGGCCATCACCGGCTGCGGGGACGACCCGGCCGAGGTGGCCGGTGGGAATGCAGCTACGGAGGTGGCCGGCGACAGTACCGGCGGGGAGGCGCCCGGCGGCAACCTCGAGCGCTACTGCGAGCTGCAGCGTGCGCTCCAATCCGAGGGTGACGCCGAGAAGCTCGACGAGCTCGCCGCAGTCGCGCCTCCGGAGATCGCCCAAGAGGTCGGATCGGTCACCGAGGCCTACAAGGTGGTGCTCGAGAGCGGCGACGAACACGCTGCTGAGGCAGTGGCGGAACAGGAGGCGGCGATGCATGCGTTCAACGAAGAGCGGTGCGGCATCCCGAACCCCCTGGAGGAGCAGTAGCGCACCTCCGTCGCCCGCCTCCCGGCCCGATCAACCTACGCTCACCGCTGTCATGACCAAGGTCGGCGATGACCGGACCGAGGGCCGGGCGGTGGGGCGGGCGACGGCCACCGGATGGCCGGTGGCTGCAGCGGTTGCCCTGGCGCTCGTACCGCTGACGATCTGGCTTGGCGTCCTGTCGGGGGCGTCCTTGTTCAGTCACGTGGCCATGAGCTGGTGCGGGCAGTGTGGTCCTCCCCACAACCGTCCACCGGGGTCGCCCGCATGGAACTGCGGATCACCCCGGACGTGGGCTCGGGTCCGAGGCGGCACCGGCCGGCTCCCAGATCGCCTGACCCACTGCTATGCCAGCCCCGTCAGGGCCGGGCCCAAGCCAAGTTGGGCAGGCGGGCGGTCGCCACCCGGGTGCGCAGGTAGCACCACCAGGTGAGCACCATGCACGAGCCGTAGAAGGCGATGAACGAGATCAGCGCCGCCTGGGGACCGCCGGTGGCGTTGGTGGACCAGCCGAAGCTCTGGGGGATGAGGAACCCGCCGTAGGCGCCGATGGCCGAGATGATGCCGAGGGCCGCCGCGCTCTCCCGTCGACCGGCGGCAGCCACGGCCGACTGGTCGACGACAGCACCGGTCTCGCTCGCCTGGTGGGCCAGGTGGGCCCGGAAGATCACCGGCACCATGCGGAAGGTCGAGCCGTTGCCCACACCGGTGGCCACGAACAGCACCAGGAACATGGCCAGGAACCCGGCGAAGGCCCAGGAGCGCTCCTTGTTGGTCAGGAAGAACAGCACGCCCACCACCGCGCAAGCCATGACCCCGAAGTTGCACAGGGTGACCCGGGCACCGCCCAGGCGATCGGCCAACCAGCCCCCGATGGGCCGGGTGATGGAGCCCACCAGCGGGCCGAGGAAGGCGTACTTGATGGCGTTGGGGTCGGCGAACTGGCCCTTGATGAGCAGGGGCAGGCCGGCCGAGTAGCCGATGAACGAGCCGAAGGTGCCCACGTAGAGCCACGACATGGTCCAGGTGTGCCGGCGACGGGCCACCACTGCCTGGTCCCGGAACGACGAGCGGGCGGTGGCCAGGTTGTCCATGAAGCGCCAGGCGCACAGGGCGGCGGCCACGATGAAGGGCATGAGCATGAGGCCGATGTTCTGGAGGTGCAGGGAGCCTGCGTGCCCTTGGCCGCCCCCCACCACGGCGATGGCGCCGGCGGTGACGGCGAAGGGGGCGACGAGCTGGAGGATGGCCACCCCGAGGTTGCCCCCGGCGGCGTTGAGGCCCAGGGCCAGGCCCTTGCGGGAGTTGGGATAGAAGAACGAGATGTTGGCCATGCTCGAGGCGAAGTTGCCACCGCCGAGCCCGGCGGTGGCCGCGGCCGCCAACAGCGCCCAGTACGGCGTCGACGGGTTGGCGACCATGACGGCCAGCAACGTCGTGGGGATCAACAGCAACAGGGCGCTGACGATGGTCCAGTTGCGTCCCCCGAAGCGGGGCACGGCGAAGGTGTAGGGGAAGCGCACGGTGGCGCCCACCAGGTTGGGCACGGCCACCAGGGTGAAGAGCTGACCCGACGAGAGGTGGAAGCCGGCGTCGTTGAGGCGGATGGCGACCACGCTCCAGGTGAGCCACACCGAGAAGCCCAGGAACTCGGCGAAGATCGACCACACCAGGTTGCGCCGGGCCACGCGCTGGCCGATCCCGGCCCAGAAGGCGTCGTCCTCGGGCTCCCACTGCTCGATCCAGCGGGAACGGGACATCTCAGCTCGGCGCGTAGTTGCCGGCGGGGGCCGGCGGCAGGGTGGCGTCCACCTGGACCGCACCCTCGGTGACGGTGACGGGCAGACAGCGGACGGCCTCGTCGGTGGGCCCGGCCAGGGCCGCACCGGTGCGCACGTCGAAGGTGCCGCCGTGGTGAGGGCACTCCAGCGAGGCGCCCCGGAGGGTGCCGTCGCCGAGCGACGCCCCGGCGTGAGGGCAGGCGTCGGCCACGGCGCAGAAGGTGCCGTCGACGTTGGCCAGCGCGACAGGGGTGCCGCCGGCGTCGACGGTCGTGACCGCGCCCGGTGCCAGGTCGCTCACCCGGGCCACGGCCACCGGTGCGGGTACACCGACCGCGGCCAGCTCAGGTTCGGGGCCCGTCGCCCAACGTCCGGCCATGACCGACTCGAGGTGACCGGCGAACGCGTCGTGGCCGATGCGGGCCACCGCCGGTCCCAGGCCCTCCCCCTCGTGGCGCATGGCCTCCCAGATCCCGACCACCGCCTCCACTGCGGCGGGGACGTCTTCGGTCGCCACCCGTCCCACCACCTCGCCCACCCGTCCGGCACCGATGTCGGCGCCCAGGTAGAGGTGGTAGCCGTCGCGGGTGGCGCCGCCGATGCGGACCTTGGAGCCGGCCAGGCCGATGTCGCCGGCCTGGTGCTGGGCGCAGGAGTTGGGGCAGCCCGACACGTGCACCCGCAGGGCGGAGTTGCGGCCGAGGGCGGCGCTGGACAACAGGGCCTTGCCGGCGTCGGGGGCGGTGGTGATGCCCAGGGCGCACACGGCCGAGCCCGTACAGGCCCGCACCGAGGCGGTGTGGGCCTCTCCGGCCAGGAACAGTCCTCGGGCCCGCAGCGCATCCCGCACGGTGGTGACGGCGGTCACCGCCACGCTGCGCAGCACCACGTTCTGGTCCCGGCTGAGGTTCAGGGCGCTGTCGCCGTGGCGGTCGGCCAGGTCGCACAACAACTCGAGCTCCGAGCCGTTGGTGTCGCCTAGGGGGATGTCGACGGTGAGCGTGGCCAGACCGGGCGTGCGTTGCGGCCGTACACCCGCCGACCACCCTCCCGGGGGGACGTGGGCGAGGATGGCCACCCGGTCGGCTTCGGGGAGCACCTCTATGGCGACGGGCGGCTCGTGGGGGCGGTCCCGGGCGGCGGCGAAGGCCTGATCCCAGGCGGCCCGGAAGGCGGCCTCGCCCAGACGCTCGACCACGAACTTCATGCGGCCCTTGGCCGGCTTGTCCAGGTCGCCGTGGTCGACGAAGACCTCCACGAGAGCCTCGGCCGCGGCCACCACGTCGGCCCGGACAACGAAGTCAGCCACCTTGACGGCCAGGAACGGGGCCTTGCCCAGGCTGCCTCCCGCCCACAGCTCGTAGCCGGGCTCGCCGTCGCGCAGCACCGACACGAAGCCGGCGTCGTTGAGCCGGGCGTCGGTGCGGCACCGGGGCGAGCCGCCGAAGGCGACGTTGATGCGACTGGGCAGCACGCAGTTCAGCTCGGCCGAGCGGGCCACGATGGCGTCGCTCACGGCCCGGGCGTCGGGCAGGCAGTCGAAGGGCTCGTCGAGGTTCGATCCGGCGTCCTCGGAGCACATGACGTTGCGCAGGGTGTGCCCGCAGCCCGAGCGGGTGGTCATGCCGATGCCGGACACGGCGTCGAGCAGGGCAGGCACCCTGGTGGCCTCCACCCAGTGCAGCTCGAAGTTCTGGCGGGTGGTGAGGTGCAGCCAGTCGGGCCCGAACGACCGGGAGATGCGGGCCAGGCCCCGGGCCTGGGGCGTAGGCAGGGCGCCACCGGGGTTGCGCACCCGGATCATGAACACCCCCGGCTGCTCCTGGGTGCACACCCCCCAGGTCTTGAGGGCGTAGCGGTCCTCGGGGGACAGCCAGGCGTCGCCCTCGGCGCCCAGACGCTCGAGGTCGACGGGCAGGCCGGCGCGCTTGGCGGCGGGGATGTTCGGAGCAGCCATGCCGGTGACCCTAAGAACCGGGTGTTGCCGGCGTGGACCCGGGGTGTTTCCATCGCACGACGGCTCGCGCACGGCCGGGGCGGGGCGACGAGAGGACTCCTTCACACGGTGGTCATCCGACGACAACGGCCGGGAAACGGCTGCTTCGTAGGTTTCCGGCGTGGACCTCCTCACTGCCGACCCCGCCGCCACCGGCGACGGCGGGGCCGGTGGCGCAGGGGCCGGTGGCGCAGGGGCGCTGACCCCCCTCGACTGGTACCTGGCCGACCAGGCCGATCTCAGCGCGGTGGAGCGCTTCTCCCGCCGCCACGACGCCCACGCGCTGCCCGTCCAGGCCCGCTACTACCGCGACCTCATCCCCCTGGACCGGCCCGGCCCCGGCCAGCAGTACGGCTTCGAGGTCGACCTCGACGCCTGCACCGGGTGCAAGGCCTGCGTCACCGCCTGCCACGCCCTCAACGGCCTCGACGACGGCGAGTCGTGGCGGACGGTGGGGTCCGTGCACGTCGAGGTGGCCGAGCCCTTCCAACAGACGGTCACCGCCGCCTGCCATCACTGCGTCGAGCCCGCCTGCCTGGCCGGGTGCCCGGTCAACGCCTACGAGAAGGACCCGGCCACCGGCATCGTCACCCACCTGGACGACCAGTGCATCGGGTGTCGCTACTGCGTGTTGACCTGCCCCTACGAGGTGCCCCGCTACAACCCGGAGCGGGGCATCGTGCGCAAGTGCGACCTGTGCGCCGACCGCCTGGAGGCGGGCGAGGCCCCGGCGTGCGTGCAGTCGTGCCCCAACGCCGCCATCCGGGTGTCGGTCGTGGACACCGAGGCGGCCCGGGCCGCCGGCGCACCAGGTCAGCGCCTGGTTCCGGGCGCCCCCCTCTCGTCGATCACCGTGCCCACCACCAGATACACCAGCCGCCGGGTCAGCGACGGTCTGGTGGGCGGCGGGCCGGCCGCTGTGGCCCAGCCGCCCCAGCGGGGCCAGGCCCACGTCCCCCTCACCGTGATGTTGGTGCTGACCCAGGTGGCGGTGGGCACCTCGGTGGTGGGGCTGGGCTTGCGCTCCCTGGCCGGTACGCAGGTGGCCGAGGCCGTGCGCCCGGCCTCGGCCCTGGTGGCCCTGGCCGTGGGCCTGCTCGCCCTGGGCGCCAGCGTCTTGCACCTGGGCCGGCCCGCCTACGCCTTCCGGGCGGTGCTCGGCATCCGCCGGTCGTGGCTGAGCCGGGAGATCGTGGCCTTCACCGCCTTCGCCCTCCTGGCCTCCGGCCACGGCTGGGCCGTGCTGGCCGGCGCCGGCAGGGCCGAACCCGCCCTCGGTGCCGCCGCCGCCGCGGCCGGAGTGGTGGGCGTGGCCTGCTCGGCCCAGGTCTACGCCGTGACCCGCAGGCGGTGGTGGGCCCTGCCCCGGACCGCCCTGAAGTTCGCCCTCACCACCGTGGCCACCGGCGCCGGCGGGGTGCTGGTCGTCTCGGTGGCCACCGCCCTGGCTCTGGGCCAGGGCCCCGTGGAGCGGGCCGGCCTGGTGTCGGGCCGGCCGCTCGGCGTCCTCGTGGCCACGGCGGTGGTGGCCAAGCTGGCCTGGGAGGCGGGCCTGCTGCGCCACCTCCGCTCCGGTGCTCCCGCCGAGCTGCAGCGCAGTGCCGTGCTTTTGGCCGGCGAGCTGGCCCCGTCGAGCCGGTGGCGGTTCGCCCTGGGCCTGGCCGGGGCGTCGGCCGCGCTGGCGGTGGCCCTGGGCGCAGGGGCGGTGGCATCGCCCATGGTCCTGGTGCTGGCCGTGGCCAGCTTCGCCGCCGTGGTCGGCGGAGAGCTGGTGGAGCGCTGGCAGTTCTTCACCGCGGTCGCTCCACCCTGCATGCCGTCGGCCCTCTCGTGAGCAGGGGCCGTCGGTCCAACCTGTTCATGGCCCGAGCCGGCCGCCAGGGTGACGACCTGGCCCGTCGCCCCGGCGGCTTCGGCCTGGGCCAGGTACCGACCCGGCTGGCCCCCGAGGCGGTCACGTCCATGGTCTGTGGCTACTGCTCGGTGGGGTGCTCGCTCGACATTCACCTGCGTGACGGCCACGCCGTCAACCTGTCGCCCACCACCGAGTACCCGGTGAACCTGGGGATGGCCTGTCCCAAGGGCTGGGAGGCGCTGGCCCCGCTCGCCGCGCCCGACCGGGCCACCACGCCCCTGCGGCGCGACGACCGGGGACAGCTCCAGCCGGTGAGCTGGCCGGACGCCCTCGACACCTTCGTGGCCCGGTTCCGGGCCGTGCAGGCCGAGCACGGCCCGGCCTCGGTGGCCTTCTTGTCGACGGGCCAGATCCCCACCGAGGAGATGGCGCTGCTGGGGGCCGTGGCCAAGTTCGGCATGGGCGTGGTCCACGGCGACGGCAACACCCGCCAGTGCATGGCCACCTCGGTGGTGGCCTACAAGCAGGCCTTCGGCTTCGACGCGCCGCCCTACACCTACGCCGACCTCGAGTCCTCCGACGTGATCGTCCTGGTCGGCTCCAACGTCTGCATCGCCCACCCCATCTTGTGGGAGCGCATCTGTCGCAACCCCCATGACCCCCAGATCGTGGTCATCGACCCCCGGGCCACAGAGACGGCGGTGGCCGCCACCCAGCACCTGGCCCTGGCCCCCAAGTCCGACCTGGTCCTGCTCTACGGCCTGGCCCGGGCCCTCGTCCAGCGGGGTGCGCTCGACCGGGCCTTCGTCGAGGCCCACACCACCGGCTTCGACGCCTTCGCCGCCCACGTGGCCCCCTTCACGCCCGAGCGGGTGGCCGAGGCCACGGGCCTGGCACCGGAGGCCCTGGAGAGCCTGGCCACGACCGTGGCCGAGGGCGAGCGGGTGTCGTTCTGGTGGACCATGGGCGTCAACCAGAGCCACGAGGGCGTGCTGGTGGCCCAGGCCATCATCAACCTGGCCCTGCTGACCGGCAGCATCGGCCGCCCCGGCACCGGCGCCAACTCCATCACCGGGCAGTGCAACGCCATGGGGTCGCGCCTGTTCTCCAACACCACCAACCTCTTCGGGGGACGCGACTTCGCCGACGCCGCCCACCGGGGCGAGGTGGCAGCCACCCTCGGCATCGATGACGGGTGCATCCCCGACCAGCCCAGCTGGGCCTACGACCAGATCGTGGAGGGCATCGCCACCGGCGACATCCGGGGCCTGTGGGTGGTGGCCACCAACTCGGCCCACTCCTGGGTCAACCACGGTGACCTGCACGACCTGCTGGGCAGACTCGACTTCCTCGTGGTCCAAGACCTCTACGCCACCACCGAGACGGCGCAGCGGGCCGACCTGGTGCTGCCCGCAGCCGGGTGGGGGGAGAAGGAGGGCACCTTCATCAACTCCGAGCGCCGCATCGGCCTCATCAAGCGGGTGGCCCGGGCGCCGGGGCAGGCCCTGGCCGACTTCGCCATCTTCAAGCTGGTGGCCGAGGCCTGGGGTTGCGGTGAGCTGTTGGAGGCGTGGTCGTCACCGGAGGCCGTCTTCGAGATGCTGGGACGACTTTCCACCGGGCGCCCGTGCGACTTCAGCGGGGTGGGCGACTACGCCATGGTCGACGATCTCGGGGGGGTGCAGTGGCCCTTCCCGCCCGGATCGACGATGGTGCCCGGAGAGGAGCGACGCCTCTTCGCCGACGGCCGCTTCTTCCACCCCGACGGTCGGGCCCGGTTCTGCTTCGGCGAGCCCCGTCCCCCTCGGGAGGCCACCAGCCGGCGCTATCCCCTCGTGCTGCTCACCGGACGGGGCAGCTCGGCCCAGTGGCACACCGAGACCCGCACGGCCAAGTCGGCCGTCCTGCGCACCCTGCACCCCCCGGGGCCCTACGTGGAGGTCAACGCCATCGACGCCCAGGCTGGCGGCCTGGTGGCCGGCCAGTGGGCCGTGGTGTCCTCGGCCCGGGGCTCGATGCAGGCCCGGGTGGTGGTCACCACCGCGGTGGCCGCCGGCCAGGTCTTCGTGCCCATGCACGACGCCCAGGTGAACCGCCTCACCCACCCCAGCTTCGACCCCTCCTCCCGCCAGCCGTCCTACAAGCACTGCGCCGTGGCCGTGCGCCCCCTCGAGCACTGGGAGCACTGAGCGCTGGTCCCCGACGCCAGCGACGGCCGGCGTCCCGGTCGGCGCCGCTGCTCGGGCACCGAACCCGCCCGCGGAAAGCCAACCGGGAGGCTCTAGCATGGGACGGTCGCTCCCTTGAGTGTGGGGCCTGTCTCCCTTTGCCCCGAAAGGCCGCCCATGCCCGCGCGTCACGACCTGCGCAACGTCGCCATCATCGCTCACGTCGACCACGGCAAGACCACGCTGGTCGACGCCATGTTGTGGCAGTCGGGCATCTTCCGCGTCAACCAGGACGTGGCCACCCGGATCATGGACTCCACCGACCTGGAGCGGGAGAAGGGCATCACCATCCTGGCCAAGAACACCTCGGTGCGCTACGGCGACGTCAAGCTCAACATCGTCGACACGCCGGGCCACGCCGACTTCGGCGGTGAGGTGGAGCGGGCCCTGGCCATGGTCGACGGCGTGCTGCTGTTGGTCGACGCCGCCGAGGGACCCCAGCCCCAGACCCGCTTCGTGTTGCGCAAGGCCCTGGAGTCCCGCCTGCCGGTGATCCTGGCGGTCAACAAGGTCGACCGGCCCGACGCCCGGGTGGCCGAGGTGGTCGACGAGGTCTACGAGCTGTTCCTCGACCTCGACGCCGAGATCGAACAGATCCAGTTCCCCATCATCTACTGCAACGGCAAGGACGGCTGGGCCTCCCGCAGCGCCGACATCGACGGGGTCGACCTCAAGCCCCTGTTCGAGCTGGTGCTCGACCACATCCCCGCCCCCACCTACGACGACGGTCACCCGCTCCAGGCGCTGGTGACCAACCTCGACCGCTCGCCCTACCTCGGCCGCCTGGCCCTCTGTCGGGTCCGCCAGGGCCGCATCGAGCGGGGACAGCCGGCGGCGTGGTGCCGGGCCGACGGCAGCATCGAGCGGGTCCGCATCAGCGAGCTCTTCGTCACCGAAGGCCTGGAGCGGACCGTTGCCAGCGAGGCCGGACCGGGCGAGATCATCGCCGTGGCCGGCCTCGACGAGGTCACCATCGGCGAGACGCTGGCCGACGCCGACGACCCCCGCCCCCTGCCGGTGATCACGGTCGACGAACCCAGCTTGTCGATGACGCTCGGGGTCAACAGCTCCCCGCTGGCCGGCCAGGACGGCACCAAGCTGACGGCCCGCATGGTCAAGGACCGCCTCGACACCGAGCTCATCGGCAACGTCTCGCTACGGGTCACGCCCACCGAGCGGCCCGACACCTGGGAGGTGCAGGGTCGGGGCGAGCTCCAGCTGGCGGTGCTGGTCGAGACCATGCGTCGGGAGGGCTTCGAGCTCACCGTGGGCAAGCCCCAGGTGGTCACCCGGGAGATCGACGGGAAGGTCCACGAGCCCATCGAGCGTCTGGGCGTGCACGTCCCCGAAGAGCACCTGGGCGTGGTCACCCGGCTCATGGCGCCCCGAAAGGGTCGGCTGCAGCAGATGGTCAACCACGGCAGCGGGTGGGTGCGCATGGAGTACCTCATCCCCGCCCGGGGCCTGATCGGCTTCCGCACCGAGCTCATGACCGAGACGAGGGGTACGGCCATCGCCCACCACGTCTTCGAGGGCTACGAGCCGTGGCACGGACCGCTGCGGATCCGGTCCAACGGCAGCATCGTGGCCGATCGACGGGGCGCCACCACGACCTTCGCCCTCATGAACCTCCAGGAGCGGGGCGAGCTGATCGTGGGCCCGGGCGTGGAGGTCTACGAGGGGATGATCGTGGGCGAGAGCTCCCGGGGCGACGACATGGACGTCAACCCGGTCAAGGAGAAGAAGCTCAACAACATCCGCTCCTCCACCGCCGACGTGCTGGTGCGCCTGTCGCCCGCCCGCCCGGTCTCTCTCGAACAGGCCCTGGAGCTCATCGCCGAGGACGAGTGCGTGGAGGTCACGCCTGCGGCGGTGCGCCTGCGCAAGGCGGTGCTCGTGGGGACCGAGCGTCGCCGTAGCCAAAAGCGCGAGCGCAGCGCGTAACCGAGGAGACGACCGGCTCGCGGGGAGGGGGGCGGATGGGCAGGACCCACGGGCATACTCTCAGAGGTCATGGCTAAGCGCCGACCAGCCGACGAGGGACCGGACCCTTACCAGGTGCTGGGCGTCTCGCGCCTGGCCACCCTCGAGGAGGTCACTGCCGCCTACCGGGCCCTGGCCCAGACCTACCACCCCGACCGCCACGTCGACAGTCCGGTGGCGGTGCAACAGCAGGCCGAGCGGCGCATGCGCGAGGTCAACCAGGCCTTCTTGACCCTGAAGAAGGGCTCGTGGTTGGCGGCCACCCCCGAGAGCCAGATCCACTCATGGGACACCCCCGACCCCGACGCCGCCTTCCAGGCCCGCCGCCGGGCGTCGCAGGCGTCACGCCAGCACACGGCCCAGGCCCGGGCCGCCCAGGCCAGCCGCACGCAGGCCAAGCAGTCGATGCCCGGCGGTGAGGCCCGGTCCAGGCCCAAGATCAGCGGGGGGGAGAAGGTGGGTTACGGCCTGGCCCAGGCCCTGATCACCAACGAGCTCACCTGTCGAACGTGCAGGAGCGTCCAGCACCTGCCCGCCGGTTGGCAGCACCGCCTGCGGGACACCGACTGGTCGTGCTCGGCCTGCGGGCGCATCATCCTGGCCTGGCGCTGACCGCAGGCTCGCTTCGCTCGCCGCCTTGTCGGTCAGCCGACGGTGAGGGTGGCGACGGCCCACAGGGAGGCCACCAGGCCGATGGCGATCATCACCAGGCTGCGGGCAACCGGCGGCCGGGCCAGGTCGGTGTCACCCCGGCGCGTAGGCGGCCGTACCAGAGCCACCATGCTGCCCACGGCCATGGCGGCGCCGAGCGCCAGGACCAGCTGGGCCAGCAGGTCGTCTCCGAGGAGGTTCACCTGCCGGGGTTCTGGAAGCAGAACGAGACCTGGGCGATCTCTGCGGCGTTGTACTCGTCGGTGGTGAGGTCCTGGAAGGGGGCTTTGCCGTACCCCTTCTCCAGTACGGCGCGGGCGTAGCGGCCGTAGACCTGGTTGGTGAACTGCACCTGCTCACGCAGCTCGGCGGGCGCCTGCGAGGCGATCTCCTGCTGCAAACGCTCGATGTTCTCGACGGTGCTCTCGATCTCGAGGTTGGACGTCGCCCGTCGGATCAGGTTGAGCCGGTCGTCCATCAGCTCCTCCAAGGGCCCGCAGAAGGGACCACCCTCGGGTTGGCTGGACTGCTCCGGGGCGCGGGACAAGAACCCGTTCTCCTCGCTGGCGCACGCAGTGAACATCAAGAGCAGCGCCAGGCAACTACAGAGGCTATGGCGCCGACGCATATCCCCCCGACACTAGTGGCCCCGCGCTCTGCGCCGCCACGCGCCATGCTCTCCCCGCCACCGAACGACCACGCTGCGCGTGCGGTGTAGAGGTGCAGCGCCTTGTCCTGGTTCGTGGCATCGTCGGGCATGGTGCGAGTGGAGCCGGTGACGCTCGCCTGGGCTCAGGCGCTGGCCCAGGGCGACGATGTGTTCGCGGAGCGCTTCGGCGTGCCCGTAGAGCCGGGCTGGTCGGGGTTCCCCGAGGTGATCCCCCGCCTGGGCGAGGCGATCGCCGACGGTCGACCCACGGTGTGGGGATCCCTACAGGAGCGTCAGATGTCCTTGGCCATGTTGGCGAAGCGGGTGTAGTGGTCGAGGAAGGCCAGGCGGTCCATCCCGGTGGGCCCCGAGCGGTGCTTGGCCACCAGCACCTCGGCGGTGCCCCGGTCGGGTGATTCAGGGTGGTACAGCTCGTCGCGGTACAAGAACACGACCACGTCGGCGTCCTGCTCGAGACTGTTCTCCACGACGATGCCGTTGGCCACGAAGTTGTGGGTCTCGGCCACGGTGGCGTCGTAGACAGGCCGTTCGCCCAACGAGTCGATGGCCACGACCGGGTCCCAACGGACATCGGCCCGGGCCCGGCGGTCGAGGGCGGCATCGTCGAGGGCGGCCGCCACCTGGGCCAGGCGATGGCGGCTGGGTGGGGCCACACCCTGCCCCGCGCCCTGGCCGGCGAGGGCCATGGCGCCGGCCATGAGCTCGCCGAACCGCCGGCTGCTCTCGTCACCCTCGATGCTCAGCCGTGCCCGCCCGACCGCCGCGTTCGACCCCAGTCGCACGACACGACTGTGGACCTCCAGGCGCAACAGCAGGGTCTGCAAGTCGTCGATCAGGCGGCTGCTGGCCGAGACGCAGTGCGGGCGGGGCCGATGTCCATGGTGGCTGACGCCGTCGCCATGGGGCCATACCGCAGCCAGGAACGCCACCAGGGCGTCGTCGGGCAGGGAGAAGATGGCTCGGGGCACCACCGGGCAGTCGGCGGGGAGACGGTCCGTTGCCTCGACCACCTCTCGTGCCGCCTCCCGCACCTCCGCCACCGCCCACTCGCAGCGCCGGGTGGGAGCGGGCAGGCGTCGGGGGACGGCCACACGGGTACCGATCGCCAGCTCGTCGAGGCGGAGCCAGCCGCCGACGGTGAGGAACGGGTGGTTGGCGCTGGCGTCGATGCGCCGGCCCGATCCGAGCCGGAGCCGGTAGACCGGCTTGGTCCCACTGGCGAAGACGTGGGACATGGTGCCGGCCACAAGGGCCAGGTCGCGGTCGACGGTCCACACCGGGATGTCCCGCTCCCCGCTGAGCAGCAGCTCACCCATGGTGACCTCGGCTCCGGTGTCGGCCCGCAGCACCCGGGCATCGGCGGTGAGGCAGCCGCTCTCACGCAGGTCGGCGAGCATGGGGCGCTTGTCGGCCCGTAGCTCCAGGCCACGGGAGAGCTGGGAGAGGGCGACCACGGGCGTCTGCAGCTCCCGGGCCAGGACCTTGAGCCCCCGGCTGATCTCCGACACCTCCACCTGACGGTTCTCGGCACGATCGCGTCCGGTCATGAGTTGGAGGTAGTCGACGACCACGATGCCGAGGTCGCCCAACCTCGACTTGAGCCGTCGGGCCTTGGCCCGGATCTCCAGCACCGTCGCCCTCGGGTTGTCGTCGATGTAGAGGGGCGCCTCGGCCAGACGGCCGATGGCGTGGCTGATCTTGGTCCAGTCGGACTCGGCCAGCCTGCCGTTGCGCATGCGGGTGCTGTCGACCCGGGCTTCGGAGGCGAGGAGCCGCTGGGTGATCTCCAGGTGGCTCATCTCCAGGGAGAAGAACAGCACCGGGCGGTGGGCCTCGAGGGCAGCGTGGGCGGCCATGCCCAGGGCGAAGGCGGTGTTGTGCACGAAGACGTCGGCGGCCACGAAGTTGTGATCGCCGGGCACGGTCAGGTCGTACACCTGGGCCGGGCCGTCGTCGTCGATGGCCACGACCTCGTCCCACAGCACGCTCGTGGGCGCCGGCGCGCAGGGGGCATCGGTGCTGTCCCGAGCGGCCGGCCTCCGGCCCGCCGGGGTGCGGTGGGGCGCGCCTGGCCCCGCCGGCGAAGCCGCGTGGGCCAGCGCTCTGGGGGCCTGGCTGGCTCGGCGTTGCCGGTGGTCGAGCTGATCGATGTGGGCCAGAAGGTTGGCCAGCGCCGAGTCCTTGGAGAACATGCCGATCTCGGTGGCGAGGTGGCGCAGCTCGGGTACGGAGGTCACCTCCAGCTCGTGCGCCGGGCCGCTCCATCCCTGGCGGTGGATGACGCGCCGGCGCCGGCGGGCGTTGATGCCGAAGCGCAACAGCAGGTGGGCGACGTCGGCCACGAGCTCCCCTGATCGGCTGCAGTAGGAGACGTAGGCGGTGCCCCCCTGCCTGGTGGACCACCACAGGGAGCCGTCGACGCCCAGCAATCGGTTCAAGAACAGCGCCACCTGGCGCCGGGGCAGGCGGAACACCCACTCGGGGACCGAACGCCGGTGGGGGCTCGTGCCCATCAAACCGTGGCCACCCAGGACGTGGTGCCAGGGGTCGGACCGGTCGGCGGGCGGGTGGAGGCGACAGGTCGATACACCGGGCACGCTGCGTTCGGTCACGGCCTCGACCTCGACCTGGCGGGCGTGGTGGGCCAGGTCGTCGATCACCGCCGGGGAGGTGGCGGTGAAGCGCACCGAGGCGCCGGTGTGGGCCCCGTCGCTGAGGAGGTAGGCGAGCAGTACGATCTCGGCTCGGGGCCGGGCCTCGTTGCCGAAGACCGGCAGCACCCGGGGGACGGCGACGGGGGTGCCCACGGCCACCTCGGCCAATGGCCGCCAGCCCGTCGGCGTGAGGAAGGGATGGGCGGCGGTGGTGCGCACCTCGCGTCCCAGCCTGGTGCGCACCCGGAACACCGGGCGCACCCCGTCGTCGACGAAGGCGTTCGGGCGCCGTACGTGCAGGCCGTGATCAGCGGCGCCGAGACTGGTGACCTCGACGTGGTCCCCCCGTCGGCCCCGGCGGTACACCTCGGCCAGGGTGACGCGGGCGCCGGTTCGGGGCTCGACGAGCAGGGTGTCGCCGGTCAGGCACTTGCCGGTGGCGGGGCGCGCGCCCACGATCACCAGGCTCGAGGGCTGTAGCCCGGAGAGCAGCTCGTCGAAGCCCCGGTAGCCGGTGGGAACCCCCGTGATGCTGTCGGCCTTCTCGTAGAGCATCTCCAGGCGGGTGAGGGTGTGGTCGAGGAGGTCGCGAATGGGCGCCATGGTGTCGCTGACCCGGTGCTGGGCGACGTCGAAGACCATGGCCTCGGCCCGGTCGACGGCCTCGGCCACGTCGTCGGGCACCCGGTAGCCCATCTCGGCGATCTCGCCGGCCACGGCGATGAGGCGGCGCAGGAGAGCGTGCTCGCCCACGATGCGGGCGTAGCGGGCGGCGCTGGAGGTGGCCGGCGTGCGCACCTGGAGGGACACGAGCAGTCCCGGTCCCCCGATGTCGCCGAGCAGGCCGGCCCGGCGCAGCTCCTCACCCACCGTCACCGGGTCGGCCGGCTCGCCGGCGCCGTAGAGCGAGAGGATGGCGTCGAAGATGTGGCCGTGCACCGGCTTGTAGAAGTCCTCGGACGAGACCCCCAGCTCGGAGGCAGCCACGATGGCGTCTTTGCTCAACAACATGGCCCCCAGCAGGGACTCCTCGGCTTCGAGGTTGTAGGGGGGGACCCGACCGTCACCCCGCTGGGGACCGGGAGGAACCTCAGCGACGGCCATGCGTGGAGCCTCCTTCGTCGGGCCTGTGCGGTGCCAGGGGAACAACGCTGTGAATTGAGGGTGGACCGCATGTGGACAACCGCCCTGCGTTCTCTTCGAGCCGCGCCGGGGCCCGAAGGGCTGCGAGCTGTCTCCAAGGTCCACGAGAAGCCAGCTTGACGCCCGAGAGGCGATCGCTGGTGGACTACTGCGGTGATGTCACCGGGGCCTGGCGGGGGAGGGGTCGTTGCCCCGCTGCCGTGTCAGGCCCGAGTCACCTCGACGGTGACGGGAAACTCGACCTCGGCGTGCAGCTTGACCAGGACACGGTGGGTCCCCAGCTCGCGGATGGGCTCGTCGAGGTGCATCTTGCGGCGATCGAGCTCGACGCCGGTCTGCGCGGCCACAGCCTCGGCCACGTCGACGGTGGTGACCGAGCCGAAGAGCCGCCCTTCGTTCCCGGCTCGGGCGCTCACGTGGATGACCGCCGGGACCAGGCGACGAGCGATGTCCTCGGCCGCGCTGCGCGCCGCCGCATCCTTGGTGTCGCGTGCCCGGCGCATGGACCCGGCTTGGGCCATCATCCCCTCGCTGGCCCGCATGGCCAGACCCCGAGGGACCAGGAAGTTGCGGGCGTAGCCGTCGGCGACGACCAGGACGTCGCCCCGCTTGCCCACGTTGCCCACGTCGGCCCGCAGGATCACCTTCATGCGCTGTCCTGGTCGATCGGGGCGCGCTCGTCGAAACCGTCGGTGGACGAGCTCACGCCGGCGGGAACCCGGCTCGCCCCCGGCGGGGCGTTGCTGGGGCCGGGGCGAGGCGGTCGATCGTCACGGCTGGGACGATCTTCGCGACCCCGCCCACCGCCGCCCCGGCCGGTCCGGCTGCTCGTGACCTTGGTGACGAAGGGGAGCAGCGCCAACTCGCGCGCCGTCTTGATGGCCATGGCCACGTCGCTCTGGTGCTGCACGCAGTTGCCGTTGACCCGCCGGGCCTTGATCTTGGCCCGGTCGGACATGTAGCGCCGCAGCAGGTTCACATCTTTGTAGTCGACCCAGGCGATGCGCTCTTGGCAGAACATGCACGGCTTCTGCTTGAACTTCTTGCCGTTGTCCTTGGGCTTGCGCTCTCCCCGGGCGGGCTGGGCCTTGGATTTCCGTCCCATCAGAAGGGCTCCTCGTCGGGGTAGCTGGGACCGGGATCGGCCGGTGGGCGGGGGGACGGCGGCGCCGATCCGCCCTCGTTGCTGCGGCGCTCGTTCTTGACCACGCTGGCCGTGGCCCAGCGCAAGCTGGGACCGACCTCGTCGGCCACCACCTCCACGGTGGAGCGCTTGTCGCCCTCCTGGGACTCCCAGGAGCGCTGCTCCAGGCGCCCGGTGACCAGCACGCGAGCTCCCTTCTGCACGGACTCCCCGATGTTCTCGGCCATCTCTCGCCAAGCCACGATGTCGAAGAAGCTGGTGGCCTCCTCCCATGCCTGGGTCTGGCGGTTCTGCCAGCGCCGGTTGACGGCGAGACCGAACTTGGCCATGGCTTGACCCGAGGCGGTGTAGCGCAACTCGGGGTCTCGGGTGACGTTGCCCACCAGCGTGACGTTGTTTCCGGACATGTCGATTCTTCCCTTGCTCTACTCGGTGTGCTCGGGTCCGGCCAGGGCGGGCTCGTCGGCACGGGGGCGAGCGGCCCTGGCGCCGGAGTGCTCGGGCATCCGGACGATCTTATGGCGAACGACGCCTTCGGTGAGGCGCAGAGAGCGGTCGAGCTCGCTGACGGCATCGGGCTCGACGCTGACCTCCATCAGGAGGTAGTAGCCCTCGCTGCGGTGGTCGATCTCGTAGGCCAGGCGGCGCTTGCCCCACTTGTCGGCTCGGGTGAGCTGACCGCCGGAGGCGCTCAGGAGCTCTCCCGTGCGGTTGATCACCGCCTGGACAGCCGCCTCCTCGAGGTGGGCGTCGAGGATCACCACGATTTCGTATGGACGCATCTGCGTCACCTCCCTCTGGACCCGGCGCAAGACGCTCGGGGCCCCCGGTTGGGGGCAGGGTGAGACCGGACTGGCCATCGTAGGACCGGAGGCCCGCCCACCACAACCGCATCGTTCATGGCGCTGACCCTACCGAGGGGGTGCGACAGCATCGCCGGCGTGGTTCAGCCGTCAGTGAAGAAGCGACCGAGCTCGGAAGCCACCCGGTCGGGCTGCTCGTGGACCAGCCAGTGACCGGAGTCGGCAACGACCACCTCACGAAGGTGGTCGGTCGCCGGTCGCAGCGAGGCTGCCACCGCCGGTCCGGCGCCGTGTTGTCCCCCCATGGCCAGCACCGGCATGCGCAGGCGACCCAGCTCGACCGAGGCCCGGTTGTCGGCGGCGTCTCGACCGAGCGATCGGTAGAGCTCGAAGCCGGCATGCAGGACGTCGGGCCGACGGTAGGTGCGCACGTACTCGTTCACATCAGCGTCGCTGACTGCCCCCTCCACCACCTCGGAGACGTCGAAGAAGGCAGCCAGATACTCTCGCTCTCGCCCGGTCACCAGCAACTCGGGGAACCGCTCGGCCATGTGGAAGGCGAAGTGGAACGACTCCTCGGTGGGGTCGTCATCGAAGAGGTCGTCGGGGCGAAAGCCGGGGAGGAGCAGCTCCAGCACCGCCAGGCGTGTCACCTCGTCGGGGTACTGGGCGGCGTACTGGAAGGCAACGGTGCCGCCCCAGTCGTGGCCGGCCAGCAGGATTCGCCGGTGACCGAGCGTTTCGGCTATCAGCCCGTGGACGTAGGTGGCCAGCGTCTTCTTGTCGTACGCCGTCGGCTGGCCCTCGGAGTCGCCGAGGCCAGGGAGGTCGACGGCGATCACCTGAAATCGTTCAGCCAGCGTGGGCAGCACCCTGCGCCAGCCCCACCACGTCTCGGGCCACCCGTGCACCAGCACCACCACGGGGCCCTCGCCCCCCTCGACGAAGTGCATGCGGACGCCTTCGACCTCGCTGAAGCGGTGGCGGAACGTGTTGGTGAAGGAGGGGTCGTCCCGGGTGGCCGACTCGAAGCCCGGTCGGGCGCAGGAGATCACCACCAGGGCGAACGCAAGCGTGAAGGCCCCACACAGGGGCCTCCGGAAGCGACGGGGGGCTCGAACCCTCACCTCGGCCTCAGGCCCCCACTTCCCGCCGGCCCTCCAGCGCCCGGCCCAGGGTGAGCTCGTCGGCGTACTCGAGGTCGCCCCCCACCGGCAGGCCGCTGGCGATGCGCGTCACCCGCAGCCCGAGGGGGGCGAGCAGGCGGGCCAGGTACATGGCCGTGGCCTCACCCTCGATGTTGGGGTTGGTGCAGAGGATGACCTCGCTGATCTGCTCGGGCTCCAGTCGGGCCAGCAGCTCGCGTACCTTGAGCTGGTCGGGGCCGATGCCCTCGATGGGGCTGATGGCGCCCTGGAGGACGTGGTAGCGGCCCCGGAACTCGTGGGTCTTCTCCACGGCCACCACGTCCCTGGGTTCCTCGACTACGCACAACACCCGGTGCTCGCGCCGGGGATCGGTGCAGATCCCGCACTCCTGGCCCTCGGCCACGTTGAAGCACCGGGCGCACAGCGCCACGCGCTCCTTCATCTCGATGACGGCACGGGCCAGGCGCACCGCCTCCTCCTTGGGCAGCTTCAGGAGGTGGAAGGCGATGCGCTGGGCCGACTTGGGGCCCACGCCGGGCAGCCGGCCGAGCTCGTCGATGAGATCCTGGACCGGCCCGGCGTACACCAGGGGACGCTCAGCCGAGCAGGCCGCCGAGATCGGCGCCCGGCCCCGAGCCGCCCTCGCCACCCAGGCCGAGGCCTTCGGTGACGTCCCGCTGCAGCTCCTCGAGCTTGGCCGTGGCGTCGTGGAGGGCGGCGAGGACGAGGTCCTGGAGCATCTCGACGTCGTTCGGGTCCACGGCGGCGGGGGCGATGGTGACCGAGCGGAACTCCATGGCGCCGCTCACCTCCACCCGCACGGCGCCGCCGCCGGCCTGGCCCTCGACCACTGCTTCGGCGGCCTCGGCCTGAGCGGCGAGGAGCCGTTCTTGCATCTGTTGGGCCTGGGCCATGAGGTTGCCCAGGTCGGGCAGGTCGGGGGGGAGGGCCATGGCGGCGAGACTACCGCCCCCAGCCAGCCTGGTCGGCTACGTGGACCCCTCCACCACCTCGGCGCCGGGGAAGGCTTCGGTGAGGCGTTCGAGGTGGCTGCGGGGATCGTCGGGCACGTCCCGCAGGTCGTCGAGGTCCACCGGCTCGCCCAGTGAGAGCCCCGGCGCCCCCCCGTCGGCCATCTGCGCTGCGGTGGAGGTGTCCACGACGAGGCGCAGGGGGACCGGCCGGCCGAAGTGGGCGGCCAGGGCAGCCTCGACGTCGCTGCGCCGGGCCTCGCACTTGGCCCGCATGGCGTCGGTGGGCACGGCGAAGGTGGCCACGGCGTCGTCCACCGCGGCGAAGCGACCGGAGCCGAACAGACCCTTGACCACGGGACGCAGCCTGCTGAGGACGTCATCGGCCCAGGCCAGGGTCAGCTCCTCGCGGCTGGGCAGCCCAGTCGAGGGCCTGTCCTGGGCGACTACTGGGGGAGTGGCGACGGGCGGCCCGGGCGACGGGGGGGTCGGAGCGGGGGTCGGTTCCGCCGCGGGCGGACGGGTGACCGCACCCAGCGCCCGACGGGATGAGTCGGAGGCCCGGGCCGGAGCCGGCCCGGGAGCCGGTGCCGGTGGCGCAACCGGGGCCGGGGCCGGGGCAGCGCCCGACGAGGTGGAAGGGATCGACGAGGCCGGGTCCGCCGCAGGCGCCGGGCGTGGCCCACCTGCTCCGAGCTCGGCGGACGGATCAGCGCGCGGCGCCCGCTCCAGGCGCTCTATGCGCTCGAGCAGGGCGGCGGGTGAGGCGTCGGTCTCGGGCCGGGTGATCCGCACCAGGGCCACCTCCAGCACCACTCGGGGGTCGGGGGCGTCGCGCATGGCCACGAGCGCCTCGCCCACCGCGTCGAGGGCCCGCACGGTGGCGGCGGGCCCCAGGCGCCGGCCGTGGTCGGCGACCAGCTCGAGGGCGGCGTCGGGCAACGAGACGACCTCGGGGGCCATGGTGGCCAGGAAGGCGTCACGCAGCTGCGCCAGCAGGGTCTCGGCCAACGGCCGGGGGTCGCGCCCGGCGGCGCAGGCGCTGGCCACCGCCACCAGGGCCCGGGCCGTGTCCCGCTCGCACAGGGCCTCGACCATCTCGTCGACGGCGCCCTCGTCGTCGAGCACACCGCCGGCAGCCACGATCTGGTCGAGCGCCGACAGGGCGTCACGGGCCGACCCCTGTCCCCGGCGTACGGCCACGTCCACGGCGTCGTCGCCCACCTCCAGGCCGGCGTCGGCCACCACCCAGCGCAGGTGCTCGGCCAGGGTGGAGGCGGCCAGCAGGCGGAACTCCAGGGCCTGGGTCCTGCTCGTGATGGTGGGCAGGACCTTTTGCGGGTCGGTGGTGGCCAGCACGAACACCACGTGGCCCGGGGGGTCCTCCAGGGTCTTGAGCAGCGCGTTGGAGGCCCCGGCGGAGAGCATGTGGACCTCGTCGAGGATGTAGACGCGCGTGCCACCCGCTCCGGCCAGCGCCACCCGGGCCACCAGCTCACGCATGGCGTCGACCCCGTTGTTGGAGGCGGCGTCGAGCTCGCTCACGTCGAGCGACGTGCCCTGGTCCACCGCCGTGCACGTGGCGCAGACGCAGCATGGCTCGCCCTCGACCGGCGCCTCGCAGTTGAGCGCCTTGGCCAGGATCCGGGCGGTGGAGGTCTTGCCCGTCCCCCGGGGGCCGCTGAAGAGGTAGGCGTGGGACACCGTGCCCTGGGCCACGGCGTTGCGCAGGGCCCGCACCACGTGCTCTTGGCCCCGGACCTCGGAGAAGCGGCGGGGCCGGTAGCGCCGGTAGAGCGACTGGAAGGCCACGAGCCCGAGGTTACCGAGGCTGCGGCGCACGACCCGGCGTGAGGCCCGGACGAAACGACGTGGCGGCCGGGCAACCTGCGGCACACCGCTCGACCCGCTGAGAGCTGCTGCCTTCCGGCCCTGACTCGATTCACGGGGAGCCGTTGCACAGGACCCGACCGCCACGTCGCCCCTCAGCATAGGCCCGGTGGTCGGGGTGGCCCGGGTAGCGTGAGGCGTTCCTTCGGGAGGGATGCGAGAGCGGCCGAAT
>JAHWJI010000018.1 GCA_019348495.1 Actinomycetota bacterium
CCCGAATGATGCACGTGTAATTACACGGCTGTCGAGCGCCTCCTTTCAGTGCTAAACGAGGGTCTCGCGGGGGTGAGAGGGCGTGGGCTCCGAAACCAGGTTGCAGGAAAGACCATGGTAAGGCACAATGTGACAGTGCCTCCTCCGGCAGGGAGCAGTAGCCAGCGGTGGGTGCGGCGGGTGCTCGGGATGGTCGCCTGGGTCTCGCTCCTGGTGACGGTCGCGGTGGGCGGCCGGGCGCTGGGCCGAGGCGCCCTGGCCCCGCCCCCGCTCGGGCATCCCGGGTCGTGGGCCGAGTGGGCCAGTGGGCGGACACCGGTGGAGGCCACCTTCGCCGTGCTCGGGCTGGTGGTCGTGGCCTTGGCCTGGTACCTGCTGGCAGCCACGGTGCTGATGGTGGTGGCCCGCTGCCGGGGGGCGGGCCGCCTGGCCTCGGTGGCCGAGGTGCTCACCGTGGCGCTGGTGCGCCGCACCGTGCAGGCGGTGCTGGGCTTGGGCTTGGTCGGTTCCAGCGTGGCCGGCGCCACGTCCGCCATGGGTCCCCCCCCACCTGGCCACGCCTGGTTCGAACCCGCCGTCGAGCTGGTGGTGGCCACCGTCCCCGACGAGCCCACTGCGGTCGGCCACGAGACCCCCCCGGTCATGCGCCTGCTTCCCGACGAGTCGCAGGACGAGGCGCCGTCGACGCCAGCGCGCCGGCAGCTCGATCCGCCGGCAAGCGCCCCCCAGGGGCTCCCAGCCGAGCGCCAGGTGCACCCCGGTGAGCACCTGTGGTCGATCGCCGCCCAGATCCTCGAGGAGGCCGGTGGCCCGGCTACCGACGTTGAGGTTGCCACCTACTGGCGCCGCCTCGTCGGGGCCAACCTCGACCGCTTGGCCGACCCGGCCAACCCCGACCTGATCTTTCCCGGCCAGCTCCTGGCCGTGCCCGCCCTGGCGGCCCCCGCACCGGACTCGGCGCCGTAGGCACCGGTAGCGTGGTCGGGCGTGAGCGACTGCGTGTTCTGCGGGATCGTCGCCGGCGAGCTCCCGGCCGACATCGTGGCCCGCTCGCCCCGCACCCTCGCCTTCCGTGACCTCGACCCCAAGGCGCCCACCCACGTCCTGGTGGTGCCCACCGAGCACGTGGCCGACGCCGCTGCGCTCGGGCCCGAGCACGCCGAGGTGCTGGCCGAGATGGCGGTGACCGCCCGCAGGGTGGCCGAGGCCGACGGCGTGGCCGACGGCGGCTACCGCCTGGTGTGCAACGTGGGCGACGACGCCGGCAACACCGTGGCCCACCTGCACCTCCACGTCCTCGGCGGCCGACGGCTGGCTTGGCCGCCCGGATAAGCGAGGGGCGAGACAAGCCGAGCCGGGCGGCGGCCGGTAACCTGGCCGCGCCCGTGTCTCCGCTCGACGTCAAGGTCCTCGTCCCCGGCAACCACCTCATGGGGGGGCTGCTCGGCCAGCGCGACGAGCTGCTCCGCCTCGTCGAGGCCGCCTTCGCCGGCGCCGACATCCACGTCCGGGGCAACGAGATCAGCATCACCGGCCCGGAGGCCGAGCGGGTGGGCAGGCTGTTCGAGGAGCTGGTGGTCCTGCTCGAGCTGGGCCAGAGCCTCGACCCGGCCAAGCTCGACCGCACCATCGAGATGGTCAAGGCCGACGAGCGTCCCACCGACGTGCTGACCGCAGAGGTGCTCAAGGGCGCCAAGGGACGCACGGTGCGGCCCAAGACGAGCGGCCAGAAGCGCTACGTCGACGCCATCCGCGACAACGTGGTCACCTTCGGCATCGGCCCGGCCGGCACCGGCAAGAGCTGGCTGGCGGTGGCCATGGCCGTGCAGTCGCTGCAGGCGAAGCAGGTCACCCGCATCATCCTCACCCGCCCGGCGGTGGAGGCGGGGGAACGGCTGGGCTTCCTGCCCGGTGACCTCAACGCCAAGATCGACCCCTACCTGCGCCCGCTGTTCGACGCCCTCTACGACATGGTCGAACCCGAAGGGGCGCAGCGCCTGCTCGACCGGGCCACGGTGGAGGTGGCGCCGCTGGCGTTCATGCGGGGCCGCACCCTCAACGACAGCTTCATCATCCTCGACGAGGCCCAGAACAGCACCCGCGAGCAGATGAAGATGTTCCTGACCCGCATCGGCTTCGGCTCCAAGGCGGTGATCACCGGTGACGTCACCCAGGTCGACGTCCCCAGCGGTCGCTCGGGCCTGGTCGGCCTGGAGGAGGTCCTGTCCGGCATCCCCGGCTTGGGCTTCGTGCACCTCACCAACAAAGACGTGGTGCGCCACCGCATCGTCCAGGACATCGTCGACGCCTACGAGCGGGCTGGCGCCAACGAGGCGGCCCCGGGAACCGACGGTCGCCGGTGAGCACCACTGGCGCCTCCCGACCGAGACCCTGGCCCGGGCCACGACCCGGGCCTTCCCGACCCCGACCCGCCCCCTCCCCGGCCGGTCCCAGCGTGGAGGTCTCCGCCGAGCAGGGGGCCGTGGTCCTCGACGTGGTCCGACTCCGCGACCTGGCGCTCGCCGTGCTCGTCGACCACGGGGTGCCCAGGGGCGAGCTGTCGTTGTCGTTCGTCGACGAGGACACCATCACCCAGCTCAACCAGCGCTACCTCGAGGGTGTGGGGCCCACCGACGTGCTCGCCTTTCCCCTCGACGCCCATCCCACCGAGTGGGGCGGGGCGTCCGATGACGTACCCGTGCTGCTGGGCGAGGTGGCCGTCTGTCCGGCGGTGGCCGCGCGCAACGCCGCCGCCCGCTCGGTGCCGACCGACGAGGAGCTGGCCCTGCTGGTGGTCCACGGGGTCCTGCACGTCCTGGGCATGGACCACGCCGAGCCCGACGAGGCCGCCGCCATGCGGGCCTGCGAGCGCCGACTGCTGGAGGGCTGGGGCCGTGAGCACCCCTGAGCTGGCGGCGGTCGTCGCCGTGGTGGTGCTCATCGCCTCGAGCGCCTTCCTGGCCCTGGCCGAGACCAGCCTGACCCACCTGCCCGGGTCCAGGGCCGTGGCCCTGGAGGAGGAGGGGCACCGGGGCGGGGCCAGCCTTGCCCGCCTCATGGCCCACCGCGAGCGGGTGCTCAACCCCGTGCTCTTGCTGGGGGTGGTGTGCCACCTGGCTGCGGCCACCCTGGTCGGGTTGCTGGCCCAGTCCTACTTCGGGGCCGTAGGCATCGCCGTGGCCGCCCTGGGCCTGGCCGTGGTCATCTTCGTGTGCGCCGAGGCCGCCCCCAAGACCTACGCCCTCCAACACACCGAGCGCTCGGCCCTGTTCGTGGCGCCGGTCGTGAGCCTGTTGGCCCGCTTCCCGCCGGTGCGCCTCCTCACCCGGGCGCTCATCGGCCTGTCCAACGTGGTCCTGCCGGGCAAGGGCCGCTCGGCGGGCCCGGTGGTGTCCGAGGGGGAGCTGTTGGCGCTGGCCGACGTGGCCGTGGAGGCCGACGTCATCGAGGTGGAGGAGCGGGCCCTGATCCGCTCCATCATCGACTTCGGCGACACCATCGCCCGCGAGGTGATGGTGCCCCGCCCTGACATGGTGACGGTGGCCGCCGGCGCCACCGTGGCCCAGGCCATGGAGACGGTCATCGCCAACGGCTACAGCCGCATCCCCATCCAGGACGACGGGATCGACGACATCGTCGGGCTGGTCTACGCCAAGGACCTCATGCGGGCGTCGCGGGAGGGCCGGACCTCGGCGACGGCTCGCACGTTGGCCCGCGAGGCCCACTTCGTGCCCGAGGCCAAGCGGGTGGCCGAGCTCATGCGGGAGATGCAGGCCGAGAAGTTCCACATGGCCATCGTGATCGACGAGTACGGCAGCACGGCCGGACTGGTGACCCTCGAGGACCTCATCGAGGAGTTGGTGGGTGACATCGTCGACGAGTTCGACGTCGAGGACCCGTTGCTCGAACCACTGCCGGGCGGTGACGTACGGGTGGCGGCGCGCATGCCTCTCGACGAGCTGAACGACCTGCTGCACCTCGAGCTACCCGAGGGCGACTGGGACACCGTGGGTGGGTTGGTGTTCGACCTGCTCGGCCACGTGCCCGCCGAAGGCGAGACGGTCAACGTCAACGGGCACGTGTTGCGGGCCGAGCGGGTGCAGGGGCGGCGCATCGGCCGGGTGCGCATCACCCGGGCCGAGGAGTCGCCGGCGGCCGACGCCGTCACCTGACCGTGCGCCGCACGGGCTTCGTGACCCTGGTGGGGCGGCCCAACGTGGGCAAGTCGACGCTGCTCAACCGCATGGTGGGGACCAAGGTGAGCATCGTCTCCGACAAGGTGCAGACGACCCGGTCGCCGGTGCGGGCGGTGCTCACCCGACCCGACGCCCAGGTCGTCTTCGTCGACACCCCGGGCATGCACCGGCCCCGCGGCCCACTCGGCCGGCGCCTCCAGGAGGTGGCGACGGGGGCCATGAGCGGGGTCGACGTGGTGTGCCTGGTCCTCGACGCCACCGCCTCGCTGGGACCGGGCGATCGGGCCGTGGCCGCCCAGACGCCCCCCGGAGCGGTCCTGGTGCTCAACAAGATCGACGCCGTGTCCCGCCCTACCGTCCTCCAACGCCTGCAGGCCGCCGCCGAGCTGGGCTGCGACGAGTACTTCCCCGTCTCGGCCACAACCGGTGACGGCGTGGACGCCCTGGTCGAGGGCCTGGTGGCCCGCCTGCCCGAGGGCCCGGCCTACTACCCCTGCGAAACGGTGCGCGACACCCCCGAGGCCGTCTGGGTGGCCGAGTTGGTGCGCGAGCAACTCCTGGCCGTGCTGCGCGACGAGCTTCCCCACGCCATCGCCACCCGGGTCACCGAGTGGGAGTGGCCCCGGATCCGCTGCGAGATCCTCGTGCAACGGGCGTCCCAGAAAGGCATCGTCATCGGCAGGGGGGGTGCGGTGCTCAAGGCAGTGGGCACGGCTGTGCGCGGTCAGCTCCAGCCCGGTGCGTATCTGGAGCTGGCCGTCAAGATCGACAAGGACTGGGCCCGGCGACCGCGCTTTGGAGATGACGGCGTCTGAGTCGGCCAGGGCGACTGGGAGCGTCTCCGACAGGTCCCGACATGCACCTGAAGGTGTAACTACCTGCTCCGGGCACCTAGAGACGGTGGCCTAGGCTGCGGCCGATGGGCACGGGGACCAGGAGCACCTCTCGCTCTTCCTGGCCTCCCGTGCTCATGGCCGTGGGCCTCCTCGTCCTCGGGGTGGCCGGGTTGCGGTTGTTCGGCGGTGACGACGGCGGCGCCGCGTCGGCTGTCGACGAAGGTCCGCTGGCCGATTGCGACGTCGGGGGCTGCAAGGCCAACGCCGACGTCCGTCCGGCTCGCGGCTACGAGGTGCCCTCAGTGGTCGTGGACCCCGGTGATCCCGACCACCTGGTGGTGGCCGACGTCAACCTGGTGGGTGGACTCTGCGGCTGGCACGTCACCTTCGACGGCGGCGAGGAGTGGGAGGACGGGGTCTTCGAGCTTCCCACGGGGTTCAAGAACTGCCAGCTCGACTCGGCCGGCTTCCTCTCAGCCGGCAACATCGCCCGGGGTCCTTCGGGCACCCTGTACTACGTCTTCTCCTCGGCCCGGGTGGACGAGGCCAAGACCCCCCTCGAGGGCGAGAGCGTGCTGGTGGCCCGCTCGAGCGACGGAGGGCGCAGCTTTGCGGCGGCGACGGTGGCCGTGCCCGGGGGATCGACCGAGGTGAGCTACGTGCGCCCGTCGGTGAACGTGGTGGCGGGCGCCGATGGCACCGACCGGGTGCTGGTGTCGTTCTGGGGGTGCGATCTGGTGGCCTGCGCCCGGGCTCACTTCGCCCAGTCGCTTGACGGCGGCGCCAGCTTCTCGCCTCCGGTGTTGGTCAGCGTGGATGACCCAGGCGGCACCAGCCCGTCGGCACCGGTGGTGGACGCCGACGCCACGGTGCACGTGATGTTCGTGCGCCACTCCGACAATCCCAGCGTCGACTCGCAGCTGGCCCTGGCCCGCTCCACCGACGGCGGGGCCAGCTTCACCAACACCACCATCGACAGCCAACCCTTCCTGGGCCGGACCTACGACGCGGCCGAGCTGGCCACCAGTCCCGACGCCTCCATCCTCTACACCGTGTTCAGCGACAACCGCCAGGGTCGCCCCGACGTGTTCTTCCGCCGCTCGAGCGACGGAGGCGACACCTGGGACCAGGCGGTGCTGCTCAACAGCCTCAGCGAGGGTGGAGCGTTCCTGCCCAACGTGTCGGTGGGCCCCGGGGGCCGCATCGACGTGGCCTTCTACCAACAGACCCGCGAGAACGTCAACGACGTGGTCTGGACGCACTCGAACGATGGGGGCGACACCTTCCCCCGCTCCCTGCAGCTCAACGACGCCTTCATCGATCGAGACGTCGGCTACTCCTTCGAGGTGGGGGACAGCTACGGGCCGGGTGTGGCCTCGGCGCCGGCCGCCGCCTTCGTGGTCTGGAGCGACTCGAGGCTGGGCAACGGCCTCACCGACACCCAGGACACGGTGCTCCGCCGGGCCCCGGTGCCGGCCACCGGTCCCGGGACCTGAGCCGCCCCCCTCAGACCGACGCGGGCGTACCTCGTCCACCGCCGAGGTTACGGGCGGCGAGCGTGCCCGCCAGGGCCGTGGTCCACAGGGCCACTTCGGGCCCGTTGGTCACGCCCCAGCCGGCCTGGAGGTCGGCCAGCCAGGCGACGTACTCGAACGCCACCATCACCGGCAGGGCGGCGCACAAGGCGGCGACGGGCCGGCGGCGGGCGCCGTAGGCCACGAGGAAGGCGCCGGCGGTGGCCAGGGCCACGAGAGGGATGTAGACCACGACCAGGGCGATGGCCGGGGGGAGGCCGCTGCCGCCCCGGAAGCGGGTCCACACCGGGGCGGCGTGGCCAGCCACCGCGGCCATGCCCGTCCACAGCGCCACCGACACCCAGGCCCCGATGGCCTGGTTGGAAAAGACACCCACGGCGCTGAAGGTGTTGGCGCCGGGGGTGGCGGCGAGGGTGAGGTGCCAGGCCAGCGTGGTGGCTCCCAGGGTGGCCACGACCGGGAGCACTGCGGCCCGCACCTCTGCTCGACGGTCGACTCCTTCTCGTGCTTCCCGTCCTCGCGGGCCTGACGCGTAGTGGCGGTCGGGAGAGGGGTCGTCGAGTTGGCGGCGCAGCCGCCGGCGGGACAGCAGGTAGACGAAGGGCACCGAACCAGCCAGGTAGCCGATGACCACGAGCGGTCCGGCCAGGAGCCCCACGGCGGTGGCGCTGGGAGGGATCCAGTCGAAGAGGGCCAGCGCCAGGGTCACGACGAGGGGCGGGAGGACGGTGACGGCGGCAGTCACCGGGCGGACGCTACCTCGGGGTGATGATCATCTCCCCGGCACGGGCAGGGCACCTCCCTCGCCGTAGGGCACGCTGCCGAACGCAGTAGTTTCGGGTGGTGGACCTCAACGGGATCGACCCCCTGCGGGTGCCGACCCACGTGGGCTGCGTCATGGACGGCAACGGCCGGTGGGCCCAGAAGCGGGGCCTGCCCCGCACCGAGGGCCACGCCGCCGGGGAGCAGGCCCTGCTCGACGCGGTCGAGGGTGCCCTCGAGTTGGGGATCCGCTGGCTCACCGTCTACGCCTTCTCCACCGAGAACTGGAAGCGCCCGGCTGACGAGGTGCGCTACCTGATGCAGTTCAACGAGGGGATCCTCACCCGCCGGCGAGACGAGCTGCACGAGCGGGGGGTGCGCATCCGCTTCGTGGGCCGGCGCGACTGGCGGGTGCCCAAGCGCCTGTTGCGACGCATGGACCAGTCCCTGGAGCTGACGGCGGCCAACACCACGTTGACCCTCACCATCGCCTTCAACTACGGCGGTCGGGCCGAGATCGTCGATGCCGTGCGGGCCCTGGTGGCGGCGGGCACTCCGGCCCACAGGATCGACGAGCGGGCGATCCGGCGCAACCTCTATGACCCCGAGATGCCCGACCCCGACCTGGTGGTGCGCACGTCGGGGGAGTACCGCATCTCGAACTTCTTGCTGTGGGAGCTGGCCTACAGCGAGCTGGTGTTCACGGACGTGTTGTGGCCCGACTTCCGCCGCGAGCACCTGATGGAGGCGGTCCGGGAGTTCCAGCAGCGCGACCGTCGCTACGGCGCGGTCGAGTAGCGGTCACCGCCGGCCGTGGGGCTGTACCGGGAGCGGGGCATCGTGTTGCGCACCATCAAGTTGGGCGAGGCCGACCGCATCGTCACCCTTGTCACCGAGGGCCACGGCAAGCTGCGGGCGGTGGCCAAGGGGGTGCGTCGCACCAAGAGCCGCTTCGGGGCCCGGGTGGAGCCCCTCAGCCACGTCGCCCTGCTGTGCTACGAGGGCCGCAGCCTCGACACCATCACCCAGGCCGACGCTCTCGAGCACTTCCGTGCGGTGCGTGAGGACCTCGGCCGCCTGAGCCGGGGGCTGTGCCTGCTCGAGGTGGTCGACTCCGTGGTGCAAGAGGGCGACGACGACCCCCGCCTCTACCAGATGCTGCTCGGCGCCCTGCGTGCGCTCTCAGCCGGCGAGGTGCCGTTGCTGGTGCCCGCCTTCTTCTGGAAGCTGCTGGCCCAACAGGGGTTCCGCCCCAGCCTCGACGCCTGCGCCACCTGCGGGGCCGCCGGCGCCGAGGCCCTGGAGGCGTTCGACCCGGGGGAGGGGGGCGTGTTGTGCCGGTCGTGTCGTCGGGGGACGCGCATCACCCCTGACGCCGTCGCCTTGTTGCGCCGCATCCTCGGTGGCGACCTGGTGGGCGTGTTGGCCGAGGGCGCCTCGCCGGCCGGTGCCGAGCTCGAGCACCTGGCCACCCGGGCCATCGAGCACCACCTCGAGCGCCGCCTGCGCGCCCCGGGCCTGCTCGATCCTGTCCTGAGCCTCAGGCGGGAGGGTGCTACAGCCCCCGCTCGAGGCCGGGGCAGTTGATGGTGGAGTAGCGGGCTTCGAGTGTCGGGTGGGTGGCGGCCTCGGTGCCCAGCTCGACCAGCGTGTTGCCGTCGACTCGGTAGCGGGTCTCGGTGGTGGAGAAGTTCTCACCGTCGGCGCTGGCGGCGCTGAGGCGGATCAGGGTGCCGTCGGTGCACTCCAGTCCGTCGGCGTGGGTCACGCTCCCGCCCACCGGCAGCTCGGCCGGCTGTCCCGACTCGAAGCTGACCTGCGAGAGGGCGCACTCCACGAACTGGAAGAGGCCCACGACCACCACCGAGGCGCCGGCGCCGGTGACGACGAGCACGGTCTGGCCGTCGCCCCCGAGGTCGACGCCGCCGAGCATCGACAGTCGGGCCGGTCCGTCGATGGAGCTCTGGCTGGCATCGACCGAGGACGTGCCTCCCCCGGTCAGCTCCACGGCCACCCGCCGGTCGCCGTCGCCCTGGCGGTAGGCCAGCACCCGGTCGGCTACGCCGTCACCGTCGACGTCGGCGCTCGCCTCGCTCACGTCGGTGGCGCCGGCCGGCGGGACGGCGCCCTCGGCGGTCGGGCAAGCGCCGCCACCGGGAGACGCCGAGGGGGATGTCGATGTCCCCGACTCGTCGGCAGTCGTCGACGAGGTGGACGACGACGGCGACGAGGCCGTGGCGGTCGAGGGCGTCGACGTCGGCACCGCCGACCCCGGGTCGTCGCCGGCGCAGGCCGCCACCACGACGGCGAGGACCGTGGCCAGCACCGCTGTCCGTCGAGGGGTGGGCATGGTCATGGTGTCCTCCGGTTACGTCGTCGTGCCGTATCGCCCCGGGCGGGGACGGGGGCCGCCGCTACAGTCGCTCAGCATGCCCGACGAGTTCGATCAGGTGGTGAACCTGTGCAAGCGCCGGGGCTTCGTGTTCCCCTCGGCCGAGATCTACGGGGGCTTCCGCTCCACCTACGACTACGGCCCCGTCGGCGTGCTGGCCCTGCGCAACGTGAAGCAGGCCTGGTGGCGCTCGATGGTCCAGCTGCGCGCCGACGTGGTGGGCATCGACGCCGCCATCTTGTCCCCGCCGGCCATCTGGGAGGCCTCGGGCCACCTGCGCAACTTCACCGACCCCCTGGTCGACTGCCGAGAGTGCCGGGAGCGCTTCCGCCTGGACCAGCTCGAGGACCCGTCGCTCTGTCCCCGGTGCGGCACCCGCGACAGCCTCACCGAGGCCCGCCAGTTCAACCTCATGTTCAAGACCCACGCCGGCCCGGTGGAGTCCGACGCCGCCGTGGCCTACCTGCGGCCCGAGACCGCCCAGGGGATGTTCGTCAACTTCAAGAACGTGCTCGACACGTCGCGCAAGCGTCCACCCTTCGGGATCGCTCAAGTCGGCAAGTCGTTCCGCAACGAGATCACCCCGGGCAACTTCATCTTCCGCACCCGCGAGTTCGAGCAGATGGAGATGGAGTACTTCGTCGAGCCGGGCACCGACGAGGAGCTGCACCAGTACTGGATCGACGAGCGCACCCGCTGGTACACCGACCTGGGCATCGCGCGCGAGAACCTGCGGCACTACGAGCACCCGAAGGAGAAGCTCTCCCACTACTCGAAGCGCACCGTCGACATCGTGTACAAGTTCGGCTTCACCGGGCAGGAGTGGGGCGAGCTGGAGGGCATCGCCAACCGGGGTGACTACGACCTCACCCAGCACGCCATGGCGTCGAGTGAGAAGCTGGAGTACTTCGACCAGGCCAGCAACACCCGCTACGTGCCCCACGTGATCGAGCCTGCGGCCGGGGCCACCCGAGCCATGATGGCCTTCCTGCTGGCCGCCTACGACACCGACGAGGTCAACGGCGAGGCCCGCACCGTGCTGCGCCTGCACCCCAGCCTGGCCCCCTACCAGGTGGCGGTGCTGCCCCTGTCGCGCAAGGACACCCTCATCCCTCTGGCGGCCGAGGTGCTGGCGGCGGTCCAGCCCCGGTGGATGTGCGACTACGACGAGACCCAGGCCATCGGCCGGCGCTACCGGCGCCAGGACGAGATCGGCACGCCGTGGTGCGTCACCGTCGACTTCGACAGCCTGGAGGACAAGGCGGTGACCATCCGCGACCGCGACAGCCTCGAGCAGGTGCGCGTGCCCATCGAGGCCCTGGTCGACGAGCTGGCCGACCGCCTGAGGTAGGCATGCCCTTCGATGTCAGCCTTGGGAGGTCAGCCTCTAGTCTCGGTGCGTGACCTACGTCTACGCCTTCGACCACGAGCACGGCCAAGCCCCCATGACGCTCAAGGACCTGCTCGGGGGAAAGGGGGCCAACCTGGCCGAGATGACGTCGGTGCTCGACCTGCCGGTACCGCCGGGCTTCACCATCTCCACCGAGGCGTGCCGGGCCTACATGCACGGGGGCTGGCCCGAGGGGCTCGACGACGAGGTGGCCACGCACCGCAAGACGCTGGAGAGCGCCATGGGCAAGCGCCTGGGCGACCCTTCCGACCCGCTGCTGGTCAGCGTGCGCTCCGGGGCCAAGTTCTCCATGCCCGGGATGATGGACACCGTGTTGAACCTGGGCCTCAACGACGAGTCGGTCGAGGGCCTGGCCAAGCAGACCGGCGACGACCGCTTCGCCTACGACTCCTACCGCCGTTTCATCCAGATGTTCGCCAAGATCGTGCTCGGCGTGCCCGGCGAGGAGTTCGAGGAGCTGCTCGAGGGCGCCCGCAAGCTGTCGTCGGCCCGGACCGACGCAGACATCGGCGCTGAGGTGTTGGCCATGGTGGTGCGGGGCTTCAAGGGCATCGTCGAGGCCCACACCGGTGCCGCTTTCCCCCAGGACCCCGACGTGCAGCTCCGGGCGGCCATCGAGGCCGTCTTCTCCTCGTGGAACTCGCCCCGGGCCAACGCCTACCGCAGCCGGGAGAGGCTCTCCCACGACCTGGGCACCGCCGTGAACGTGCAGGCCATGGTCTTCGGCAACCGGGGAGACGACTCGGGCACCGGCGTGGGCTTCACCCGCGACCCCAGCACCGGGGCCAAGGGCGCCTACGGCGACTTCTTGATCAACGCCCAGGGCGAGGACGTGGTGGCCGGCACCCGCACCACCCAGCCCCTGTCCGACCTGAAGGTGCACTTTCCCGAGATCTACGACGAGCTCATGGGCATCTTCGACGGTCTGGAGCGGCACTACCGGGACATGCTCGACACCGAGTTCACCGTCGAGTCGGGCAAGTTGTGGATGCTGCAGACCCGGGTGGGCAAGCGCACCGGGGCGGCGGCGCTGCGCATGGCCGTGGAGATGATCGACGACCCCGCCATCAAGCTGTCCAAGGCCGAGGCCGTGTCGCGCATCACCGCCGACCACCTCGACTCGGTGCTGCACCCCCAGTTCGCCCCGGGGCCGCGCACGGTCTTGACCAAGGGGTTGGCCGCCTCACCCGGTGCTGCGGTGGGCAAGGCCTACTTCACCGCCGACGACGCCGCCGCGGCGGCGGCCAGGGGCGAGCAGGTCGTGCTGGTCCGCAACGAGACCTCGCCCGAGGACATCCACGGCATGGCCGCCGCCGAGGGCATCCTCACCGCCCGGGGCGGGCTGGTCAGCCACGCCGCCGTGGTGGCCCGGGGATGGGGCAAGCCGGCGGTCTGCGGCGCCGAGCAGGTGCGCATCTCGGGCTCGTCGTTCGCGGTGGGCAACGTGGTCGTGTCCGAGGGCGAGGTCATCTCCCTCGACGGCACCACCGGCGAGGTGGTGCTCGGAGCCGTGGCCCTGTCGGCGGGACACGTGCCCGACGAGCTCACCACCATCCTGGCCTGGGCCGACGAGATACGGGCCGGTCACCTGGCCGTGCGGGCCAACGCCGACACCGGCACCGACGCCACCCGGGCCCGGGCCTTCGGGGCCGAGGGCATCGGGCTGTGCCGTACCGAGCACATGTTCCTCGGTGACGACCGGCTACCCGTCGTACGGGAGATGATCCTCGCCGCCACCCCTGAGGCCGAGGCCGTCGCCCTGGAAAAGCTGCGGGCGGCACAAAAGGAGGACTTCCTCGAGGTGCTCGAGGCCATGGACGGCCTGCCGGTCACCGTGCGCCTGCTCGACCCCCCTCTCCACGAGTTCCTGCCCGACGTCGAGGAGCTGGCGGTCAAGGCGGCCACGACCGGGTTGTCGGTCGACGAGGTGGAGCTGCTGGTGGCGGCCCGGTGGTGGCGGGAGGTCAACCCCATGCTCGGGACCCGGGGGGTCCGCCTGGGCGTGATCAAGCCCGGCCTCTACGCCATGCAGGTGCGCGCCCTCATGGAGGCGGCGGCCGAGCGCAAGGCGGCGGGGGGCACGCCGGTGGTGGAGATCATGATCCCCCTCACCATCAGCCGGGAGGAGCTGGCCCTGGCCCGGGGCTGGGTCGAAGTCGCCATCGCCGAGGCCGCCTCGGCCGGCGTCCCCGGCACCGCCGTCGACGTCACCATCGGCACCATGATCGAGACGCCGAGGGCGGCGTTGCTGGCCGCCGAGGTGGCCGAGGCCGCCGACTTCTTCTCCTTCGGCACCAACGACCTCACCCAGATGGCGCTGGGCTTCAGCCGCGACGACATCGAGGGTCGCATCATGGGCCCCTACCTGGAGCAGGGCCTGCTGGCCCGCAACCCGTTCGAGACCATCGACCGGGCCGGGGTGGGCGAGCTGGTGCACATGGGGGCCTCCCGGGGCCGTTCGGCCAAGCCGGGACTCAAGCTGGGGGTCTGCGGCGAGCACGGAGGGGACCCCGAGTCGATCGAGCTGTTCTTCGACGCCGGCCTCGACTACGTGTCGTGCTCGCCCTACCGGGTGCCCATCGCCCGTCTGGCCGCGGCCCAAGCGGTCCTGGGTGCCGGCGCCGGCTCCGGCGACACCCGCTGAAGGCACCGTCGCCACCATGTCCCCCCTGACCTTTGCCGCCGAGGCCACCGGCGGCGGTAACTTCGCCAGCTTCGACGTGGCCCCGTGGCAGTGGGCCGCCTTCGTCGCTCTGGTGGCGGTCCTGCTCCTGATCGACGTGCTCGTCATCCATCGCCGCCCTCACGCCGTCAGCTTCAAAGAAGCGGCCATCGAGAGCGCGGTGTGGATCAGCATCGGGACGGCCTTCACCCTCGTCATCCTCGGTTGGCACGGTGGCCAGGCTGCCGGCGAGTACCTGGCCGGCTACCTGATCGAAAAGAGCCTCTCGATCGACAACGTCTTCGTGTGGGCGGTGATCCTGTCGTACTTCAAGGTCCCCGCCCAGTACCAGTTCCGGGTGCTCTTCTGGGGCATCTTCGGGGCCCTGGTGCTGCGCGCCGTGTTCATCTTCGCCGGGGTGGCCCTCATCGAGCGCTTCGACTTCGTCCTCTACATCTTCGGGGCGCTGCTGCTCTACTCGGCGTTCAAGATCGCCCGCCACCAGGAGGCAGAGGTCGATCCCGAGACGAGCCTGGTGTTGCGAGGAGTACGCAAGGTGGTTCGCTCCACCGACGACTACCACGGCCAGAAGCTGTTCACCATGGAGAACGGCAAGCGGGTGGCCACGCCGTTGTTCGCCGTGCTCATCATGATCGAGAGCACCGACGTGGTCTTCGCCGTCGACTCGATCCCCGCCATCCTGGCCGTGAGCCGGGAGGAGTTCATCGTCTTCAGCTCCAACGCCTTCGCCATCCTCGGCCTGCGAGCGCTGTACTTCTGCCTGGCGGGCATGGCCGGGCGCTTCCGCTACCTCAACCTCGGCCTGGGGGTCATCCTGGCCTTCGTCGGTGTGAAGATGCTGCTCGCCGAGGTGTACCACTTCCCCACCTTTGCCTCGCTTGGCGTGATCGCCCTGGTGCTCACCGTGGCCATCGTGGCGTCCCTGCGGGCCGACAAACGGGAGTCGGTCGCCTCCTAGCTCGATGGCGCGGGCGGTCACCGGGCCCGCCGCCCGCCACTACCGTTTGGGCTGATGGGCATCGCCGCCGAGGACATCGAGCGGGTGCGGGCCGCCACCGACTTGGTGGCGGTGGTGGGCGAGCACGTGGCCCTCCGCCGATCGGGGAGCCGCTGGGTGGGCCTGTGCCCGTTCCACACCGAGCGCACCCCGTCGTTCTCGGTCAACGCCGAGCTGGGGTTCTATTACTGCTTCGGCTGCCAGCGCAAGGGTGACGCCATCACCTTCGTGCGCGAGACCCGCCAGCTCGACTTCGTGGGCGCCATGGAGTCCCTGGCGGCCCGGGCCGGGATGGAGCTGCGCTGGGACAACCAGCGGGAGTCGGGGGATCGCCGGCGCCGGTCCCGGCTGGTGGAGACCATGGCCCGGGCCGTGGGCTGGTACCACGAGCGCCTGCTCGCCAGCCCCGACGCCGCCGAGGCCAGGGGCTACCTGCGCTCCCGGGGCTTCGACGGGGAGGTGGTGCGCCGGTTCCAGCTCGGTTGGGCCCCGGAGGGCTGGGACACGTTGTGCCGGGCCCTGTCGCTGCCGGCCGACGTCGCCCGCGACACCGGTCTGGGCTTCGTCAACGCCCGCAACCGCCTCCAGGACAGCTTCCGGGCCCGGGTGCTGTTCCCCATCTTCGATGCCCGGGGCGAACCGGTGGCCATGGGTGGGCGGGTCCTGCCCGGCGCCGACGGGCCCAAGTACAAGAACTCCAGCGCCAGCGCCCTCTACGACAAGGGCGAGGTCCTCTACGGGCTCAACTGGGCCAAGGGGGCGGTGGTGGAACACGGCGAGGTGGTGGTGTGTGAGGGCTACACCGACGTCATCGGCTTCGTCAGCGCCGGGGTCGCCCAGACCGTGGCCACCTGCGGGACCGCCCTCACCGAGCGCCACGTGGCCACCCTGCGGCGCTTCGCCCCCCGCATCGTGTTGGCCTTCGACGCCGACGGCGCGGGCCAGGCCGCAGCCGAGCGCATCTACGGCTGGGAGCGGCGCCACGAGGTGGACGTCTTCGTGGCCGCCCTGCCCCGAGGGGTGAAGGACCCCGCCGACCTGGCCCGCAGCGATCCCGAGGCCCTGCGGACGGCGGTGTCGGCCGCGATGCCCTTGTTGAGCTTCCGCCTCGAGCGGCTGCTGGCCAGCGCCTCGCTCTCGTCGGTCGAGGCCCGGGCCCGTGTCGCCGCTGCCGCCGGGGACCTGATCGCCGAGCACCCCAACCAGATCGTGCGCGAGGAGTACGCCGGCCAGGTGGCGCTGCGCCTCGACGTGCGGCCCGAGCACCTCCTCCACGGTCAGGGCCGGATCCGCCCGTCGCCGGGTGGGTCCCGGCCGACGCCGGCCCGGCGGCGGCGGTTGGAGACGGCCTCCCTGCTCGCCCTGGGCCTGGCTGTCCACCAGCCCGAGGCGGTCGCCCACCTGCTCCACGAGGTCCTGTTCCTCGATCCCGTCGAGCTCGAGGCCTATCGGGTCCTGACCCGTGCCCAGACCCTCCACGAGGCGGTGGAAGCGGCCTCGCCCGAGGCCGGCGAACTGCTCCTGCGCCTGGCTGTCGAGGAGGTGGCCGACGCCGATGCCGGCGCCGTGGTCGGTCGCCTCCTCGACGAGGCCACGAGCCGGGTGCTGGCCCAGATGGAGGCAGACGCCCGGGCGTCCGTCGGTCCCCTGGAGGACCTTCAGGCCATCGGCTGGTTGAAGCTCCTGGTGGAGGACCTGCGCGACGACACCACCCGGGCCGCCGCCGCCGAGCTCCTCTTGCCCTTCCTGGCCGAGCGAGCGGTGCACGAGGCCCGGTCGTGACCGCCGAGGCCCTCAGCCCCGGAGCGGCCGTCGAGGAGCTACGTCGCCTCATCGCCCTCGGGCGGGACCGGGGAACCATCACCGTCGACGAGGTGCTCATCGGCCTGGGGTCGCCGGAGCCCACCCCGGAGTTCATCGAGGCCATCACCGAGCTGCTGGGGGGCCAGGGCATCGTCGTCGATCCCGAGGAGCCGGTGGTCGACGCCGTCCAAGCAGAGCCGGAAGCCACCCGGCCGGAGCCTCCCCCGACCCGGCCCGCCGCCGTGGCTGGGCGGGCCGGGGGGGCCAGATCTGCCCGGCAGCGCTCCGAGGCCCGGGTGAGGCCCGATCGCTCCCCGGACCACGCCTCCGGGGTGTCCCGCAGCACCGCCGACCCGGTGCGGATGTACCTGCAGGAGATCGGCAGGGTGCCACTGCTCGATGCCGGCGGTGAGGTGGCCCTGGCCAAGCGCATCCAGGCGGGGGCGGCGGCGAGCGAGCAACTGCGCAGGCTGGCCCCCGGCGACGGGGACCGCCAGGCGCGGGAGGTGCTCGAGGCGGTCCAGCTCGACGGCGCCGAGGCTCGCAAGGCGCTCATCCAGGCCAACCTGCGCCTGGTGGTCTCCATCGCCAAGCGCTACGTGGGCCGGGGCATGTTGTTCCTCGACCTCATCCAGGAGGGGAACCTGGGCGTCATGCGGGCGGTGGAGAAGTTCGACCACTCCAAGGGCTTCAAGTTCTCGACGTACGCCACCTGGTGGATCCGCCAGGCGATCACCCGGGCCATCGCCGACCAGGGTCGCACCATCCGCATCCCGGTGCACATGGTCGAGAACGTCAACAAGGTGATGCGGATCCAACGCCAGATGCTCCAGGAGCTCGAGCGGGAGCCGACGCCCGAGGAGGTGGCGGTACGGGCGCTGATGACCCCGGAGCGGGTCCGCGAGATCTACCGCATCTCCCAGGACCCGCTGTCGCTCGACTCTCCCCTCGGCGAGGAGGACGACGCCAACCTGGGGGACTTCATCGAGGACCGGGGGGCCGAGGTCCCCGTCGACGTGGCCATCCGGGAGCTGTTGGCCGACGCCGTGGAGGAGGTGCTCGAGGAGCTGAGCGAGCGGGAGCAGGAGATCGTACGCCTGCGCTTCGGCCTCAACGCCCAGGGGCAGGCTCGCACCCTCGAGGAGGTGGGCCGGGAGTTCGGGGTGACCCGCGAGCGCATCCGCCAGATCGAGTCAAAGACCCTGGCCAAGCTCCGCCACCCCCAACACAGCGCCAAGCTGCGGGACTACCTGGGCCCGTAGGCCTCCTCAGGGAGCGGTGGGACCTCCGGAGCGGGGGTCTTCGGACAGGGAGCCCGCCGGCGGCGGGCCGGGAGAGAGGTCGTCCACGGCGGGGTCGAGCTCGCTTCCCACGATGGTCCCTATGGGGATCCCGACCGGAGCCTCCTCGCCGTCGCCTTGCTGGCCGCGGTCGCCGCCACCGTCGCCGTCGCCGTCGCCCGAGCGGCGTTCTTCCACGAAGTCCCTGGCCCGCTCCACCTTGTCCTCCACCAGGTCCTTGGCCCGCTCCACCTTGTCGTCGACCAGGTCCTTGGCCTTGTCGGTGGCCGTCTGGTAGGCGTCGCTGCGGCGGGCTTTGGCCAGGAGCTGGTTCAGCTCTTCGTAGCGTTCCCGCCCAGCTCGGGCTCCCATGTAGTAGCCAGAGGCGAAACCGAGCACACAGCCGAGTCGAAAGCGCATGGTGCAGTTGTAGCCGATCGTGGCGTTCTCCATGCCTGGGATGTGGCACGTTGCTTTCGGGGGCTCACCCTCCGCCGAAGACCTGCTCGAGATCACTGACCTGGTCCTCTGGCGGCACTTCGATGACGACCGGCGTGCCGAAGTCGCTGTACTCCAGCTCGACCCGCTGGGTCCCACCCCCCGCCTCGGGTGCCAGGTCGTGTTGGTAGACGATCCGGCGCACGCGCCCGTCACCATCGACGAAGGCGTCCACCGTCGACTCTCGGGCGCCCAAGCCAGCGAGGAAGCGCTCCAGGGACCGATTTTCGGTGTCGGACGGGCTGGCGTTGGTGTCCACGGCGGCGACCAGGTCGACGGTCGCCCGCAGGTGGGTGGTGGAGATCCCCTGCACGTCCTCGGCCCCCAGGTCGAGCACCGACCCCTCCCGCAGCCCCCCGAGCAGGGCCAGGGGGGCACCGCTGTCGTTGCCGGCCAGCCTGGCGAGGGGAGCGAAGCCGTCGGCAGCCGAGAGGAGCTCCGACGAGGGGTCGATGCGCACCCACGGGGTCTCGATCCCCATGAGGTCCGACAGCACCGGTGCCCGCAGGTAGACGACACCATCGGCCGAGATGGTCTCCCAGCTGGGTTCGAGGCGACGGCTGGTCGGACGCTCCGCCATGGGCAGCTCGAACGCGTCCGAGAGGTCGACGTTCGAGCTCATCCGTCCGGTTGCGAAGTCGACGGCGCCGGAGCCGGTCAACGACACGGGCACCGGGCGACCGGGCATGCCGGTGAGCGTGGCGACGAAGGAGGTGCGGGCGGTGCCTGCGCTCGTGGTGGCGCCGGAGGCGGCCCGCAGGCGCTCCTCCGCGGGGGCCGCCGATCGTTGGTCGGCACCGGCGCCGGCGGGGGCGACCCCGCGCTCGGCATTGCTTCCGTTCCCGGTGGTGGGCCCGGGCGGGTCTCCCGGCTGGTCGGCGGCGCAGGCGGGCAGGAGAAGAAGTACGGCGAGAAGGAGGCGACGACGCATGGAGGCTCCTCGGGTGGACCGGGTGGGGAGGCTCCAGGGAGCGAGGCAATGGCGGAGACCAAAGGCGAGTATGGGCCGCTCCGTGGCTGGGGTCAACCGTCCGGTCGAAGCAGTGAGTGGTATCGGGGCGCATCCCGGCCGATACTCGAGGAGGTGGCAGAAGCCGGAGAGATCGGGCGGTGGGTCGGGCGCAGCGCCCGGCGGGTGGCGGTGGCGGCGGTGGGCGGCGCCCTGGTCATCGCCGGGCTGGTGTTGTCGGTCCTCCCCGGTCCCGGCCTGGCCCTCGTCATCGCCGGCCTGGCGGTGTTGGCCACGGAGTTCGCCTGGGCCAACTCCGCGCTCAACTTGGCCAAGCGCACGGCCGGTGACGCCGGAGATGTGGTCAAGCGGAGGTTCCGCCGGAGCTGAGGTTCCCGACGAGGCCAGAGCCTCCGCCGGCTCGATCCTTGCCAGGAGCCTCCTAGCCTGGCGGGGTGGCGTCGTACTACGAGGTCCTCGGGGTGGCGACGAGCGCGTCGGCCGAGGAGATCCGCTGCGCCTACCGACAGCGGGCCCGGGCGCTGCACCCCGACCGTCAGCTCGACTGCGGATCGTACGATGGAGCGGACGCCTCGCTGCGGGCCATGCAGCTGCTGAACGAGGCATGGCGGGTGCTGGGCGACCAGGAGCGGCGGGTGTCGTACGACCGACTCCTGGCCGATGCGGGTCGAGCGCCGGTCGCCGGGCATCGCCAGTGGGCGGACACCGACGATCGAGCGTTCCACTCGGCGGGTGGGGCTCCCGCCAGTCTGGGCGTGTCGTTGGCGCGGAGCCTGCCTTGGGTTGTGGTGCTCGTGGTGCTCGGCGCCATCTTCGTCTTCACCGCCTTCGCCGGCGGTTCGGACGGCGGTGGTGACCTGCGGTCGGCATCTGACCTGGTGGGAAGCTGCGTGCAGCTGGAGCGCGGTGGGGTGGTGAACCAGGTGCCCTGCGACGGGCCGAGTGACGGCCGGGTGGACCTGGTGGCGGCGCGGGCGTCGCTGTGCCCCGACGGTGCCGATGTCGCTCGCCTGGCCGGCCAGGAGAGCTGGCTCTGTCTGCGCGACCCGTCGACGGGTTGACCCCACGGCGCGCCGCATCCCGGCTTGGGCCCGACCTCTTGGCCCCGGGGGGGTGGAAGCGGTCGGTAGATTGGCATCGTGGCCGCACCGTTCGCCCCTTGGGCCGTGACCGGCGAGTGCCTCGTCGGCCTGGCCCGATGCGGGGAGCGGCTCGGTCCGGTTCCCTGGGGGTTGCGGCCTCTGCCCGGTCCGGTCCTGGTGGTGGCCATGTACTGCAGTGCGTCGCCCGTCGGTCCCTACCTCGAACTGGCGGTGGGCGAGCCGGCCCGCCTCGGGGCCCGAGCCGGATGGTGCATCACCACCATGGTGGTGAACTCGTCGGAGGCACGGGTCGGGGGCCGGCTCAACTGGGGCTTTCCCAAGGAGCTGGGCTCGCTGGTGTGGCGCAGCGAGGGGGCCGAGCGGGAGCTGCGCTGGGTCGAGCGTGACGTCGTGGTGCGCGGGCGCGTCGGCGGTCCACCCCTGCCGGTGCTGGCGCCGGTGCGCATCCTGCAGCGCCGCGGCGACGGTCCGGTGGTGGTGCCCGGTGGGCTTCGGGGACGGCTCCGGCTGGCGCGGCTCGAGGTTGAGGCACCTCCAGGCGACACCCTCGCCCCCCTCGCCGGGCACCACCCCGGTGCCCACGTGGCCGGCATGCGCCTCCTGGTGCGGCCGGCCCGTCATCCCGTCGGGCTCACATCCACGCTGCGCGCCCCGCTGCGTGCCCCCGAGCCCGCGCTATCTTTGGGCACCCTCGGGCGATTGGCTCAGCGGTAGAGCGCTGCCTTCACACGGCAGAGGTCACTGGTTCGATCCCAGTATCGCCCACGGTAAAAGTGCTGGTCAGACGACCATGCAAGAGGCGTCTGAGAGCCTCCCGGCGTCGGGGCGGTCCCCGGTGGCGGCCGATCGGGGCGGCTCGAAGGCAGTCAAGCAGAGCTGACCGGCAGCCAGGCCGGGCGCCCAGTCTCGTAGGCGGCGATGGCGTCGGCGTGGCGCAGGGTCAGGTCCACGTCGTCGAGGCCCTCCAGCAGGCGGTGGCGGGTGAAGTCGTCGAGGGGGAAGCCCACCTCGATGCCGGCCGCCGGAGCCGAGAGCGTGCGGGCGGCCACGTCGATGGTGACCACCAGGGCGGGGTCGGCCTCCACCGCCCGGAGCAGGGCGGTGCCGGTGGCGTCGTCGACTTGGACCGGGACCAGTCCCACCTTGGTGCAGTTGGAGCGGAATATGTCGCCGAAGCGGGGGGAGACCACCGCCTCGAAGCCGTAGTCCTCCAGCGCCCACACCGCGTGCTCCCGGGAGGACCCGGTGCCGAAGTTGGGGCCGGCGACGAGGATGCGGGCCCCCTGGTGCTCGAGCTGGTTGAGCACGAAGGCGGGGTCGTCGCGCCAGGCAGCGAACAACCCCGCTCCGAAGCCGGTGCGCTCCACCCGCTTGAGCCACTCGGCCGGGATGATCTGGTCGGTGTCCACATCGCTGCGGTCCAGCGGCAGGGCGGTGCCCGAGACGAGGCGGCGGGGCTCCATCAGACCGCCTCGCCCAGCTCGGCCGGAGTGGCGAAGTGCCCGGCCACCGCGGTGGCGGCGGCGACGGCGGGCGACACCAGGTGGGTGCGCCCCCCCTTGCCCTGACGCCCCTCGAAGTTGCGGTTGCTGGTGGAGGCGCAGCGCTCGCCTGCGGCCAGCTTGTCGGGGTTCATGGCCAGGCACATGGAGCACCCCGCCCCCCGCCACTCGAAGCCGGCGTCCGAGAAGATCCGGTCGAGGCCCTCGGCCTCGGCCTGCTCCTTGACCCGGAACGACCCGGGCACCGCCAGGGCCCGCATACCCGGCGCCACCCGGCGGCCATCGAGCACGGCGGCGGCGGCCCGGAGGTCCTCGATGCGGCTGTTGGTGCACGAGCCCAAGAAGACGGTGTCGACCGGAACCTCGCGCACCGGCGTGCCGGCGACCAGCCCCATGTAGGCCAGCGCCCGCTTGGCCGCCTCCCTTTCCCCAGCGTCGAGGAAGGAGTCGGGATCGGGCACGGTGGCGTCGATGGGCACCACCTGGGCCGGGTTGGTGCCCCACGAGACGTGGGGGGCCAGAGCGGTGGCGTCGAGGACGACCTCCTTGTCGAAGGTGGCGCCGTCGTCGGTGGGCAGCGCCCGCCAGGCGTCGAGCGCCTGCTCCCACGCCACACCGGACGGTGCGTGGGGACGGCCCTCGAGGTAGGTGAAGGTGGTGTCGTCGGGAGCAACCATGCCGGCCCGGGCGCCGGCTTCGATCGACATGTTGCACACCGTCATCCGCCCCTCCATCGACAGCGAGCGGACCGCCGACCCCCGGTACTCCACCACCGAGCCCACCCCCCCGCCGGTGCCGATGCGGGCGATGACGGCGAGGACCAGGTCCTTGGCCGTGACCCCGGCAGGCAGCTCCCCCTCCACGGTGACGGCCATGGTGCCGGGCCGGACCTGGGGCAGGGTCTGGGTGGCGAGGACGTGCTCGATCTCGGTGGTGCCGATGCCGAAGGCCAGGGCCCCGAAGGCGCCGTGGGTGGACGTGTGGCTGTCGCCGCAGACGATGGTCATGCCCGGTTGGGTGAGGCCCTGTTCGGGGCCGATGATGTGGACGATGCCCTGGCCGGGATCACCCATGGCGTGCAGGGGGATGGCGAACTCAGCGCAGTTGCGGGCCAGCGTCGACATCTGGGTGGCGGAGACGGGATCGGCGACAGGCTGATCGGGGGCGCCGAGGGGGACCACCGTGGTGGGCACGTTGTGGTCCATGGTGGCCATGGTGAGCTCGGGCCGTCGCACCGAGCGCCCGGCCAGGCGCAGCCCGTCGAAGGCCTGGGGGGAGGTGACCTCGTGGATCAGGTGGAGGTCGACGTAGAGCAGGTCGGGCTCTCCGGGCGTCGAACGCACCACATGGCTGTCCCACACCTTGTCGCTCATGGTCTTGGCCGGGGTAGTCATCGCTGTCTCACATTCTGAGATGATAGTCTTGGCTTGTGGACACCACTGTAAGCGGCGTGGGCGTGGTTGACAAGGCCGCCACCCTGCTGAGCGCCTTGGAGGACGCCGCCGGGCCGTTGGCCCTGAGCGAGCTGGTGGCGGCCACTGGCCTGTCCCGGGCCACGACCCACCGCCTGGGCGTCGCCCTGGAGGCCCACGGCCTCGTGCGCCGCCACGACGACGGCCGCTTCGCCCTCGGCCTGCGCCTGGTGGGCCTGGGCCGGGCCGCCAGCGACGGCCTGCCCTTGGTGGAGGCGGCGCACCCCGCCCTGGAGGCACTCCGCGACGAGACCGGTGAGAGCGTGCAGCTCTACGTGCGGGAGGGAGGTGAGCGGGTGTGCGTGGCCTCGCTGGAGTCGCTCCACGGCCTGCGCACCATCGTCCGCCTCGGTGCCGCCCTGCCCCTCGACCGGGGCTCGGCCGGCAAGGTCTTGCAAGGCGAGGCGGCGGCGCTGGCCCGGGGCTGGGCCGAGAGCGTGGGGGAGCGGGAGGCGGGGGTGGCCTCGGTCAGCGCCCCGGTGCTCGACGGTGACGGGAGAGTGCGGGCGGCCGTCGGCGTCTCCGGGCCGATCGAGCGCACCACCCGCTCGCCGGGTCGGCGTTATGGCGCCGCCGTGGCCCGGGCTGCCCGGGCGGTGGAGGCGGCCGCCGGCTACCGGTCTCGGCGGCTTGGGCCAGGCCAGAGCGGGTAGTGGGAACCCATGGCGAGGGTGGCGATCGTGACCGGCAGCGACTCGGGGATCGGCCGGGCCACAGCGGTGGCGCTGGCCGAGGGGGGCTGCGACGTGGGCATCACCTGGCACAGCGACGAGGACGGTGCCCAGGAGACGGCCGCCGAGGTGCGGGCCAAGGGCCGTCGAGGTGAGGTGCGCCGAGTCGACCTGGGTGACCCGGCTGCGGGCGCCCGGCTCGTCGACGAGCTGTCCGAGACCCTGGGGGGCCTGGACGTACTGGTCAACAACGCCGGGACGCTGAGCTCCTCGCCGTTCCTGGAGCTGACCCTCGACGAGTGGCGCCACGTCCTCGGCGTCGACCTCGACGGTGCCTTCGCCTGTGCCCAGGCCGGCGCCCGGCGCATGGTGGCGGCTGGGCGGGGGGGCCGCATCGTCAACGTCACCTCGGTGCACGAGCACGTCCCCTTGCCCGGCTCGGCCGCCTACTGCGCGGCCAAGGGAGGTCTGGGCCTGCTGACCAAGGTCATGGCCCTCGAGCTGGCGCCCCACGGCATCACCGTCAACGCCGTGGCTCCGGGGGAGGTCGCCACCCCGATGACCGGCATGGACGACGTCGACCCCACGACGGTCGACCGCGCCGGCATCCCCGCCGGCCGCCCCGGCTCGGCCCGGGAGATCGCCGCCGTGGTGGCCTTCCTGGCTTCCCCCGCCGCCTCCTACGTGACCGGGTCGTCGGTGGTGGCCGACGGCGGGTTGTTGCTCATGGCCGCGGTGCGCAACCAGTAGCGGCCCGGCGCGCCGCAACTCGGTGGCGATGCCCGGCGACGACCCCTTCAGCGGTGGCGGAGGCGTTGGGACAGCCAACGAGCGTCGTCCACGGCGAAGCCCGAGTCGTCGTTGTTGAAGTAGGCGTAGACGTCACGGCCCTCGTCGAGCCAACTCCCCAGGCGCTGCGCCATCCAGTACAGGCCGTCCTGCCCATAGCGACCCTGGTAGGCCCGCTGGGTGGCCTCGGGGCCGTGGAATCGGACGTAGGTCCAGTTGGTGGTCAGCTCCCAGGGGTGGCCCGGGAGCAGGTCGTGGATGCACAGCGCCGCGTTGTGACGCCGAAGCACCTCGAAGACGTCGTCGTGCAGCCAGGAAGGCTCGCGCAGCTCGACGGCCCAACGCCCTCCGTCTGCGGCCACCGAGAGGAACTCGTCGAGGCGCTCGACGTTGCGCCGCCACCGGGGCGGGAGCTGTACCAGGGTGGGCCCGGCCTTGTCCCCCAACCGGTCGAGGCGGTCGATGTGGTTCGGCAGCCACGACGGCGCGTCGCGCAGCTTCATCCGGTGCGATCCGAAGGCACCGAGCTTGAGGGTGTAGACGAAGCCGGGCGGGGCCTGTTTGGCCCAGCCCTCCACTGCCGCCTCGGTGGGCAGTCGGTAGAAGCTGTTGTTGATCTCGACGGTGTCGAACACGGTGGCGTAGTGCTCGAACCACCGCCGCTGGGGCAGGGACTCGGGATACACCACCCCTCGCCAGTGCCTGTAGACCCAGCCCGAGCACCCGACGCGGGGGACACCGGGCGCTCCCGAGGTGCTCGCCATGGGGTTGGCGGCTCAGACGGTGGGCACGGCGAAGGTGTCGCAGTCGGCGAGGCCCCCGGAGCGGTAGCCGGTGAGGAACCAGCGTTGGCGCTGCTCGGCCGAGCCGTGGGTCCACGACTCGGGGTTGACCTGGCCTTGGACCTGCTCTTGGATGCGGTCGTCGCCGATGGCGGCGGCGGCGTCCAGGCCGTCGGCGATGTCGGCGTCGGTCAGCTCCTCGATGTAGCCGCTGGCGACGGCGCCTTGCGCCCACATGCCGGCCAGGCAGTCGGCCATGAGCTCGACGCGGACGCCGCCGCTCTGGGGACCGGCGTCCCTGGCCCGGTCGAGGACGCCCTGTTGGTTCTCCACGTGGTGGCCGTACTCGTGGGCGATGACGTAGGCCTCGGCGAAGGGACCGCCCTGAGCCCCGAAGCGGTTGCGGAGCTGGTCGTAGAAGCCCAGGTCGATGTAGATGACCTCGTCGGAGGGGCAGTAGAAAGGCCCGACCGCCGATGACGCGGTGCCGCAGCCCGTGGCCACGCTCCCTTGGAAGAACACCGTCTGACCTTGGCGGTAGCCGGGGAGCTCCTGGCCCCAGTAGGCCTGGACGCTGTTGACCACTCCGACGATCCGGCAGTCCTCCTGCTGGTTGGCGTCGTCCCCGGTCCGGCATCGCGCCGACAGGTCGGAGTCCAGCTGGCCCAGCGGGCCGCTGGGGATGCTCCCGCCACCGTCTCCCGACAGCAGGGTGAGGACAAGGACCACCAGGCCGATGATCCCCCCGCCCCCCACGGCCACCGCGCCTCCCCGGCCGCGACGGTCCGAGACCTGGGACGAATCGAGTTGGGTGCCGCGGCGAAATCGCACATTGCCTCCGGGTGCCAGAGGGCGCAAGGCCGAGTGCCCGCAGTCTTCCAGACCCCAGCCCCCCCATCACCCCCACGCCACCGAGGCCGGCACCAAGGGCTCGCCGGCGTGGGGCGCTCGAGGCAGCGCACGATCTTCCGTGCGACCTTTCCCTCGGCGGGCGGCGGGTGGCGTAGGCCCGGGTAGCCGGGTCGTGGTCCATCCGCAGCACGATCGTCTCCTCCACGCCGTCCGGAGCGGCTTGTTCATCATGGCTGTCGCACCCCGGCGCGAGCATGGCCCCCGTGAGCGAGGGCAACCGGGAGCGACGGCGGGTCAGGCAGCGACAGGGGGCCACGAACGGGTCGCGCCGCCCGGCCGGCGGCGGCGGCGGCGGTGAGGCCGAGGCCACTGCGCAGGTGCTCGAGGTCCTCCTCGATCGGGTGATCGAGGAGGTGTGGCGAAAAGGGTGGCAGCCGGCCGACGTCGAGCGCGTGGTGCGTCGCCAGCTCGGGGCCGAGCACGCCGCCACCGCGGTGGAGGCCATCGCTCACCAGCATCGACGCTACGCGGCGGTCACCGTCTCCCCGTCGTGGCGGGCGCAGCTGCGGACCATCGGTGCCGATCCGTGGGGGAACGGCGCCGAGAAGCCGGCGAGGCCGCCGGGCTTCGCCGACGCCACGCCCACCTTCGCCGACGCCGCGCCCACCGCCGCCCAGGAAGCCAAAGGCACCGGCTCGGGGTCAGCCGGGCTCCGGCGTCGAGGGGAGGTGCTCTCGGCGCTGCTGGTGTTGCCCGCCCTGCCCCGGTTGGGCCCCCTCCCGGGCGAGGCCGGGGCCGGCGGACCCGGCCCCCGGGGTGGTGGCGGCGCGGGCGAGGTCGACGGTCGGGTGCTGGAGCGGGTGCGGGCGTTGCTGGCCAAGGCCGAGTCGAGCACCTTCGTCGAGGAGGCCGAGGCCTTCACGGCCAAGGCTCAAGAGCTGATGGCCCACCATGCCCTCGACCGGGCCATGGTCGAGGGCGCCGGCGGCCGGTGCGCAGGACCGGGAGGGCGTCGGATCGCCACCGACGACCCCTACGCCCAGGCCAAGTCCCTCCTGCTCGACGTGGTGGCCACCGCCAACCGGTGCCGGACGGTCTGGTGCGCTTCGCTCGGGTTCTCCACCGTCTTCGGCCACGAGGGCGACCTGGACGGCGTCGAGCTGCTCTACACCTCGCTGCTGGTCCAGGCCACCCGGGCCGTCGCCCGCGCCGGTCCCCAGGTCGACCGATGGGGCCGATCCTCGACCCGCTCGTTCCGCGCGTCGTTCTACGTGGCCTACGCCACCCGCATCGGCGAGCGCCTCCGGCGGTGCACGGCGGCCGCTGAGGCCGCTGGCGCCCACGCGCACGGCCCTGCCCTGGTGCCCGTCCTGGTGGCCCGTGACCAGGCCGTCGACGACGTCCTCGCCGAGGACCTTCCCCACCACCAGGAAGTGCTCGGTCTCGGTCAGCAACGGCGCCGGCTGGATGGCCGGCACGACCGCTGCCGATCAGGCCCGCCTCAACCCCTCCCCGGCGCTGGATCGTCGTCGGGGCTCAGCCTGAGTAGGCGACGGCTTCGATCTCCACCAGCATCTCGGGATCGATCAGCCCGCTGACCTCGACCAGGGCCGTCACCGGGCGAACGTCGCCGAAGGCCTCCCGGTGGGCCCGGCCCACCTCCTCCCAGCGGGAGATGTCGGTGACCGAGAGCCGGGTCTGCACCACGTCGGCCAACCCGGCGCCGGCCAGGGCGAGGGCGGCCGCGATGTTGGCGAGGGCCTGCGTCGCCTGGGCGTAGGCATCACCCGGCGCCACCACCTTGCCCTCGACGGTGCCGGTGGTGCCGGCCACGAACACCCAGGGGCCCGCCCGCACGGTCCGGCTGTAGCCCACGACCGCCTCCCACGGCGTCCCCGTCGCGTAGCGGCGAACCTGGCCTCGGACCATCGCGCCAGTCTGTGCCTGTGGTGGCTGGCGGGCAACGGTCGAGGGAACATCCGCCGACGGTCCTGTCATGCTGCACCTCGATGAGCGGGCGACGTGAACAGAACGGCGTGAGCGGAACGGCGTGAGCGGGGCGGCGACCGTGCGCTACGGGTCCACGGCCGGGCGTTGGGTCCTCGCCGCCACGGTGCTCGGCAGTGGCATGGCCTTTCTCGACGGGACCGTGGTCAACGTGGCCCTCCCCTCGATCGCCGAGGATCTCGACGCCGACCTGGCGGGCCTGCAGTGGACGCTCGACGCCTACCTGGTCACCCTGAGCGCCCTGTTGTTGCTGGGCGGGTCCCTGGGGGACCTCTACGGCCGGCGTCGGATCTTCGTGCTCGGCCTGATCAGCTTCACCGTGGCCTCGGTCCTGTGCGGGGCGGCCCCGAGCATCGAGCTCCTCGTCGCGGCCCGGGCCGTGCAGGGCGCCGGCGCCGCCCTGCTCGTGCCCGGCAGCCTGGCCATCATCTCGGCCAGCTTCCACCCCGACGACCGGGGCCGGGCCGTGGGGGCGTGGTCAGGCCTGGCCGGGGTGTCCACCGCCATCGGACCCTTCCTCGGCGGGTGGCTGGTCGACGCACTGTCCTGGCGCCTGATCTTCCTCATCAACGTGCCTCTTGCCGTCGTGGCCGTGCTCGTGGCCAGCCGCCACGTCCCCGAGTCGAGGGATCCGTCGTCGGCGCCGAGCCCGGACATCGGCGGGGCGGCGGCGGTGTCGCTCGGCCTGGCCGGGCTGGCCTACGCCCTCATCGAGGGGGCGGCGGCCATGACGGGCCGGGCTTGGGGGGCGGCCGCGCTCGGGGTCGCGGGCCTGGCCGTCTTCGTTGCCGTCGAGGCCCGCCGACGGGCGCCGATGCTTCCCCTCGAGATCTTCCGGTCGCGCCAGTTCACCGGGGCCAACCTCACCACGCTGGCCGTCTACACCGGACTGGGCGGGGCCACGTTCCTGCTGGTGCTGCAGCTCCAGTTGGTGATGGGCTACTCGGCGCTCGAGGCCGGGGCGTCGCTGCTGCCGGTCACGCTGTTGATGCTGGTGTTGTCGGCCCGGGCCGCGAACCTCGCCCAGCGCATCGGTCCCCGCCTGCCCATGACCGTGGGCCCGCTGGTGGTGGCGGCCGGCCTGGGGCTGTTCTCCCGGGTCGACGCCGGTAGCACCTACGCCACGTCCGTGCTCCCCGGCGCCGTGGTGTTCGGCCTGGGCCTGGCCCTGACCGTGGCCCCGCTCACGGCCACGGTGCTGGCCTCGGTCGACGAGCGCCACCTCGGCATCGGTTCGGGGGTGAACAACGCCGTGGCCCGGGTGGCCGGGCTGTTGGCGGTGGCCCTGCTCCCGGCCCTCGTGGGCCTCGACACCGAGTCGCCGGCCCGCTTCAGCGCCGGCTTCGAAGATGCCATGGGCATCGCCGCCGGCATCTGCGTGCTCGGAGCCGGCGTGGCTCTGGCCACCATCCGGACCGCCACGCCCGTCCCGCCCACCGCCCAGCCCGACGTCTTGCAGCCTTGTCACCACCCGTGGCGGGCGGGCCCACCCGCACCTTCGCCGGCCGCTGACCGGCGGGGCCGACCTACGGTGTCGCCATGACCCCGCGTCCCACCACCCACCAGGTCCCCGCCAGCCTCACCGGCGGCGGCGTCGACGGGGGACCCGAGCTTGCCCCCGCCCCCGAGCCCAGCCACGCCGAGCGGTGCCGCACGCTGGTGGCCGGGAGCAATCGCGGGACGCTGTGCACCCTGGCCGTCGACCCGCCCGGGTACCCCTTCGGCTCGGTGGCCACCTACGCCCTTGGCGACGACGGTGCCCCACTGTTCTTCGTGAGCCTCATGGCCGAGCACACCCAGAACGCCGAGCGTGACGCCAGGGCCAGCCTGCTCGTGGCCGAGCCGGTGGCCGACGGATCCGACCCCCTGGCCGCAGGCCGGGTCACCCTGTTGGGCGACCTCGCCCGGGTGCCTGACGACGAGCGGCCGGCGGTACGGGACCGCTACCTCGCGGCCAACCCCACGTCGGCCTACTACATCGACTTCGGCGACTTCGCCTTCTACCGCCTGGCCGTGCTCGCCGTGCGCTACGTGGGGGGCTACGGACGCATGAGCTGGGTCGAGGCCCCGGCCTACGCCGCCGCCGAGGCCGATCCGCTCGTCGGCTCCGCCGCCGGGATCGTCGCCCACATGAACGACGACCACGCCGAGGCGCTCGTGCTCCTGTGCCGGCACCACGCGGCCCGCCCCGACACCGTCGAGGCCACCATGTCGGCAGTCGACCGCTACGGCTTCGAGGTGGTCGCCACCAGCCCGGAGGGCCGGGCCGGCGTTCGCATCGGCTTCCCCGAACCGGTGGCCACGCCCGAGGAGGTACGGGCTGCGCTGGTCGGTATGGTTCGCCAGGCCAGAGCCGCGTCCGCCGCACCGTAGCGCCCACGGCTCGCCCCAAGGCTTCCCACGCGTTCCACGACCTCAGGAGGACACATGCCCGCACGCCAGGCCGACGCCGAGTGGCACGGATCGTTGAAGGAAGGCGAGGGCACGATGCGCCTGGGCCAGGGGGCGTACGAAGGCGCCTACTCGTTCCGGTCCCGCTTCGAAGAGGGGACGGGCACCAACCCCGAGGAGCTGATCGCCGCCGCCCACGCCGGTTGCTTCTCCATGTTCCTCTCCGACCTGCTGGCCGAGGCCGGCCACGAGGCCGAGCGGGTCCACACCACCGCCGAGGTCCACCTGGGCCAGGTCGACGGCGCACCCGCCATCACCGGCATCGACCTGCGCACCGAGGGGACCGTCCCTGGCCTGGACCAGGCCGCCTTCGTCGAGCACGCCGAGGCGGCCAAAGCCGGCTGCCCGGTGTCCAAGGCCCTGGCCGCCGTCGACATCACCCTGGAGGCGCGGCTCGCCTGACGTCACCGCGGGTGTTGTTGCGTCCCCTCGAGCGGGGGGGGACGACGCCGAGGTGGTCAGCCTCAGATCGGCTGGCCCAGCATGGCTCTGAGCGCGGCCTCGAGGTCGGGGTGGCCGAAGGTGTAGCCGGCGTCGGTGAGCACGGCGGGCCTGACCCTGATGCTGTCGTAGAGCAGGCTCTGGGCCAGCTCCGGTCCGAGGAGCAGGCCGGGGCCGAACCGGGGCACGGGCACCATCGCCGGGCGCCCCAGCACCCGGCCCAGCGTGCGGGCGAGCTCGAGGTTGCGCACCGGCTCGGGCCCGGTGAGGTTGACGGCCCCCTCCACGCCGGACGACAAGAGGTGGAGGATCGCGCCGACCTCGTCGGCCAGGGAGATCCACGACCACCACTGGTCACCTCGGCCGAAGGGCCCACCCAGGCCCAGGCGGAACAGTGGCAGCATCCGTTGCAGGGCGCCACCGCCAGGATCGAGCACGATGCCGGTGCGCAGCCAGGCCGTGCGCACGCCGGCGTCCACGGCCGGTCGGGCTGCGGCCTCCCACTCGACGCACACGCCGGCCAGGAAGTCACCGCCGGGAGGATCGGCCTCGGTCACCTCCTCGTCGCCCCGGTGGGCGTAGTAGCCGATGGCCGACCCGCTGAGGAGCACCTCGGGCCGGGGGTCGAGGCTGGCCACGGTCTCGGCGATCAGCCTGGTTCCCTTCGTCCGGCTCTGGCGGATGCGGCGCTTCTGCTCGTCGGTCCAGCGATGCGAGGCGATGCCCTCGCCGGCCAGGTGGACCACCGCGTCGACCCCCGCCAGCCCGGCGGTGTCGATGGTGGCGGCCTCTGGGTCCCAGCGCACCTCGTCGGCGTTCGCCGGCGGGCGACGGACGACCCGGCGTACGTGGTGGCCATCGTTCAACAGGGCGGCCACCACGGCGCTGCCGATGAAGCCGCTGGCGCCGGTGACGGCCACGTCCATGGGCCGAGGCTACGGGGTGGGCGCCCCGGGCCCGGACTGGTGGCGCCACCCGGTCGCCATGCCCGGGCTTGGCGTCACCAGAACCGGTTCGATGGGCCGCTGGGTGGGACCGTAGGGTGAGCCGACCATGGCCGTGACCCCCCTGACGTTGCTGCACGCCAGGGTGACCCAGGCCGTGGGCGACGCCTTCGGCCCGGTCGTGGCCCCGCCCGAGGTGCTGGTGCAGCCCACGCGGGACCCCCGCCACGGTGACTACACCTGCCCGGCCGCCATGTCCCTGGCCCGGGCCCTGGGCCGCCCGCCCCACGAGCTGGCCGTGCGCCTGGCCGCCACGCTCGACGTGAGCGACGTGTGCGAGGCGCCCGAGGTGGTGCGTCCCGGCTTCGTCAACCTGCGCCTCCGCGACGCCTGGCTGGCGGCTCGGATCGACACCTTGGTGGGCGACGAGCGGCTGGGGCTGGCGCCTGTGCCCGTGCCGGCGCACCTGGTGATCGACTACTCCGGCCCCAACGTGGCCAAGGAGATGCACGTCGGGCACCTTCGCTCCACCATCATCGGGGACTGCCTGGCCAACGTGGGCCAGTACCGGGGCGATGTCGTGGAGCGGGTCAGTCACGTGGGCGACTGGGGCACGCAGTTCGGCATGCTCATCGCCCACCTGGACGAGGTGGCGCCCGGCGCCGGGGCCGGCGAGCCCGTCGACATCGCCGATGTGGCCGGCTTCTACCGCCAGGCCAGCGCCCGCTTCGGCGCCGACCCCGCCTTCGCCGAGGCGGCCCGCCGCCGGGTGGTCGACCTGCAGTCCGGCGAGCCTCGGGCGGCGGCCGCCTGGCGCTCGCTCGTGGAGCTCTCCACCACCGAGAACCGGGCGGTCTACGACCTGCTCGGCGTGGGTGGCCTCGTCGAGCGGGGCGAGTCGACCTACCAGCCCCTGCTGGCCGACGTGGTGGCC
>JAHWJI010000019.1 GCA_019348495.1 Actinomycetota bacterium
AGTCGTTCGGCTTCGACGGCCACACCTGCGGGGTGATGGTGTCGATCGACGAGCAGTCGCCCGACATCGCCCGCGGGGTCGAGACGGCCTACGAGCGCCGCACCGGCCTGTCCATGGAGGACGCCCTCAACGCCCAGGGCGCCGGCGACCAGGGGATGATGTTCGGCTACGCCTGCGACGAGACCGACGACCTCATGCCCATGCCCATCTGGCTGGCCCATCGCCTGGCTCGCCGCCTGGCCGAGGTGCGCAAGGCGGGGATCCTGCCCTACCTCCGCCCGGACGGGAAGACCCAGGTGAGCTTCGACTACGAGGACGGTCGCCCGGTGCGGCTGCGCACGGTGGTGGTGTCCACCCAGCACCAGCCCGGCCTCGACACCGAGACCCTCATCAAGCCCGATCTCGAGGAGCACGTCATCCACCCGCTCCTGCCTGCCGGCTTCGACGACGACATCGAGGTCCTGGTCAACCCCACCGGCACCTTCGAGCTGGGCGGGCCCGCCGCCGACACCGGCCTCACCGGGCGCAAGATCATCGTCGACACCTACGGGGGAATGGCCCGCCACGGCGGCGGCGCCTTCTCGGGCAAGGACCCGACCAAGGTCGACCGCTCGGCCGCCTACGCCGCCCGCTGGGTGGCCAAGCACGTGGTGGCCGCCGGCGCCGCCCGTCGCTGCGAGGTGCAGGTGGCCTACGCCATAGGGGTGGCCCATCCGGTCTCGTTGCTGGTGGAGACCTTCGGCACCGAGACGGTGGATCCCGTGCGCATCTCCGACGTGGTCCGCGAGCTGTTCGACCTGCGGCCGGCCGCCATCGTGCGCGACCTCGACCTGCGCCGGCCCATCTTCCGGCGCACGGCCAGCTACGGCCACTTCGGGCGCTCGGCCAAGGAGTTCACCTGGGAGGCCACCCCCCGCCTGGAGGAGCTGGCCTCCGCCCTGGACCTGTAGGTCCTGGCTCTGGGGGAGCGCATCGTCGGGGTCCTGCCCGACGTCCCCGCCATCGACCGGGCCTTTGACTACCTGGTCCCCGAGGCACTGGCCGACCGCGTCGCCGTGGGCACCATCGTGCGGGTGGGCCTGCACGGACGACGGGTGCGGGGCTGGGTGGTGGCCGACGACGTGGTCGCCAGGGAGGGTCGTGCCCTGCGGCCCGTCGCCCGGGTCAGCGGCATGGGACCTGCCCCCGAGCTGATCGACCTGGCCGGCTGGGCTGCGCGGCGATGGGCCGGGCGCCGGGTCCACTTCCTGCGCACCGCCTCTCCGGTCACCGCCGTGCACGCGCTGCCCGCCCCTGCCCCTCCGGTGGGGCTCACACCGGCGGGATCGGGGGGCGCGGTGGAAGAGTTGGCCCGAGAGGCCCTGGCCCTTCCTCGAGCCGTGGTCCGCCTCCCGCCGGCCACCGACGTGGTCCCCGTGGTGCTCCAGGCGATCCGGCGGGGACCCACCCTGGTGGTGGTGCCCTCTCAGGCCGGCGCAGCTGCGATGGCGGCGACGCTTCGAGGGCAGGGCTTGGCCAGCGCCCTCATGCCCCACGGGTGGGCCCGGGCTGCAGCCGGAGCCCAGGTGGTGGTGGGCGCCCGGGCCGGGGCCTGGGCACCGGTGGTGGACCTGGCGGCCGTGGTCGTGCTCGACGAGCACGACGAGGCCCACCAGGAGCAGGCGTCGCCGACCTGGAGCGCCCGGGAGGTGGCCGGGGAGCGAGCCCGCAGGGCGGGGGCGACGTGCACGTGGATCTCACCCTGTCCGTCGCTGGAGGCGCTCGGGTGGGGGCCACTGCTCAGCCTGTCGCGCATCGAGGAGCGGGCGGGGTGGCCTGTGGTCGACGTGGTCGACCGTCGCCGGGAGGAGCCCCTGCGGGCCGACCTGTACTCACCCCGCCTGGTGGAGCTGCTGCGGCGCGCCGCCGGTGGCGGCCGGCGAGGGCCGGGCCCGCAGGTGGTCTGCGTGCTCAACCGCAAGGGCCGGGCCGCCATGTTGGTCTGCGCCTCTTGCGCCGAGCTGGCCCGCTGCGAGGTGTGCGCGGCGGCCGTCGGCATCGCCGACGGCTTCGATCTCGTCTGCCGGCGATGTGCGGCGGTGCGCCCGGTGGTGTGCCTGCGCTGCGGGGCGGGCCGCCTCAAGGCCCTTCGTCCCGGCGTGAAGCGGGTCCGCGAGGACCTGGAGCGCCTGATCGGCGTGGCGGTGGCCGGGGTCACCGGCGACCGCCCCAACGACGACGGGCCCGGCGACGGACTCGGGGGGGCCGCCGTGGTGGTGGGCACCGAGGCGGTCCTGCACCGCCGGTTGCAACCGGCGGTGGTGGCCTTCCTCGACCTCGACGCCGAGCTGTTGGCACCGCGCTACCGGGCCGCGGAGCAGGCCCTGGCCCTGTTGGCCCGGGCGGCTCGCCTGCTGGGGGGAAAGGCCACCGGCGCTCGCATGGTGCTCCAGACCCGCCTGCCTGGCCATGAGGTGGTCCAGGCCGCCCTGCACGCCGATCCGTCCCGGGTGGCCGAAGCCGAGTCGGCGCGCCGCCAGGCCCTGGGCTTTCCCCCGGCGACGGCGCTGGCCCTGGTGTCGGGGGCGCCGGCGGCGGCCTTCGTGAAGGAGCTGGCGGAGCGGGCGGAGGTCGAGGTCCTCGGCCCCGCCGACGGGCGCTGGTTGGTCCGAGCCAGCGATCACGCCAGCTTGGAGCGCGCCCTGGCCGCAGTGCCCCGCCCGCCGGGCCGACTCCGGGTCGCCGTTGATCCCCTGCGGGCGTGAGGTGCTCTCTCGACTGGCGCACGGGTCCCCTGCCTGGAGCCGGGGCCTGCATGGTGCGGGCGGAGGGCCTCAGCCCGACGACGTCCACTCCCGGCGGCGGATCTCGTAGACGGCGATGGCGGCGGCGTGGGCCACGTTGAGCGAACCGACCCGACCGAGCTGGGGGATGAAGGCGACGGCGTCGCAGTGGCGCAGGGTGGCGGGCGACAGCCCCCGGTCCTCGTGGCCGATGACGACGCAGACGTCGGCGGGCAGGGCCACGTCGTGAAGGGGCAGCGAGCCCTCGGCCAGCTCCAGGCCGAGGAGGAAGAAGCCGTCGCTGCGGGCGGCGGCGAGGGCGTCCTCGCTGGCTTCGTAGGTGCTCCAGGGCAGGTAGCGCTGCGTGCCCAACGACGTCTTGCGGGACTTGGCGTGCTCGGGCGTGGGGCTGGCCCCGGCCAGGTAGAGGTGCTCCGCCCGCTCGGCCGCGGCCAGGCGGACGATCGCCCCCACGTTGAACGGTGTCTGGACCGAGTCGAGCAGCAGGGCCAGGCGGCCCGAGGTCTGCTGGCGCCAGTGGCGGTGCAGGCGCTTGATCTCGGTGTCGCCCAGGCTCCTGGCGCTTCGATCGGCCGCCCCGGCGCCCGTCACGCCGTGGCCCGGGCCTGGACCTCGAGGAGCCGGTAGCCCCGTCGCGAGCGACGACGCTCGGTGGCGAAGCCCTCCTGGCCCAGCCAGCGCAGGAGGGAGTCGGCGCCGAGGTGCTTGTGCACCACCAGCCAGGCCCGGCCCCCGGGGGCGAGGCGTCCCAGCCAGTGCGACAGCAACGCCTGGAGGGCGGGCTTGCCGATGCGCACCGGTGGGTTGGCCCAGATGGCGGCGAAGCGCACGTCGGGGGGGACGGCGTCGGGCTCGCACGCACGCACGTTGACGGCGCCGCCGGCGCGGGCGTTGGCCGTGGTCAGCTCCAGAGCCCGGTGGTTCACGTCGACGGCCCACACGGTGGCGCCCGGCGAACGAAGGGCCAGCGTCACGGCGATGGGACCGTAACCGCAACCGAGGTCGAGCAGCTCACCCCGCGCTGGTGGCGGGGGTGCTTCGAGGAGGAGGAAGCGGGTCCCGGGATCCACCGCATGGCCAGCGAAGACGCCCCGGTCGGTGGTGAGCTCGACGGTCAGGTCGGGCAGGACCAGGGTCACCTGGCGGGGCTGGGAGGGGACCGACGGCTCCGGGTCGAAGTAGTGGCTCACGGCGGCCCCGAACCTAGGCCACCTCCGAGGGGCTCAGCCCGTCGCCGCCGGGCCTGCGAGGCGGGACTCGACCGCCCCCAGCACGCCTCCGTAGAGGAGGTGGGCGGCGATCATGGTGCGTTGGCGCCCCGGCCGGTCGCGCTCCGCCGGGGGAAGGATCCCCAGGGCGGGCATCCACCCCTTGTAGCTCAGCGCCCAGACCCCGAGTCCGAAGAGCACCCCCTGGGCGGCGCCCGGCACGGGGGGGACGAACCGGCGCCGGAGCAGGGCGAAGGTGGCGCCGCCGGCGGCGCCAAAGGCCACGTGCGCCACCGAGGCGGTCAGGTTCTGTGTCTCCTCGGAGGTGTCGTCGGCACCGGCGCGGCCCAGCGCTTCCTCCGTCACCCGCTCGGGGGGCTGGGTCCCCATGACACCCAGGCGCTGGGCCGCCAGCATGACGCCGCTCATGGGGACCGTCGCCACCGCGCCGGCCGCTGCGCCCTGCACCACCGCTCGCACCACTGATCCCATGGGTGCAGCCTCGCGCATCTACAGCCAGGACCGCGCATCCGGGCCCCCGGTCACCTTGTGGGGTCTCCGACCCGCCATTTCAGTGCCCCTCGCACTACCGTCGGGGGCCGCGGGAAGCGCCCGTGGCAGAGGGGGATCGTGCACATCGACTTCAATGCCTCGGAGCGCTCGAGCCTCGGCGTGGAGATGGAGCTGGAGGTCGTCGACCTGGTCACCAGGGAGCTCCACAGCGCCGCCAGCGAGGTGCTGGCGGCCATGGGCCGGGGCCATCCCGGCGGCGAGCACCCCAAGGCCAAGCACGAGCTGTTCGAGTCGACCGTGGAGATCATCACCGGGGTGTGCACGACGGTGGCCGAGGCCAGGGCCGACCTGGAGGCCACGCTGGCCACGCTCTCCGGCCTGTGCGCCCCCCGGGGCCTGGCCCTGATGTGCTCGGGCAGCCACCCCTTCACCCACTGGGCCACCCAGCAGGTCAGCCCCAACCCCCGGTACCACCAGCTCGTCGACGAGATGCAGTGGCTGGCCCGGCGCCTGCAGATCTTCGGCATCCACGTCCACGTGGGCGTGCGCACAGCCGAGAAGGCCATCGCCATCGCCAACGGCCTGCTGGCCTACCTGCCGCACCTGCTCGCCCTGTCGGCGTCCAGCCCCTACTGGGTGGGCCAGGACACCGGGTTGGCCTCGTGTCGCTCCAAGGTCTTCGAAGGGCTGCCCATGGCCGGCCTGCCCCACCAGATGGCCGACTGGGGGGAGTTCGAGCGCTTCATGACCACGCTGTTGCGCTCCAAGGCCATCACGTCCATCCGGGAGGTGTGGTGGGACATCCGGCCCCACCCCGACTTCGGTACGGTGGAGCTGCGGGTGTGCGACGGTCTGCCCCGCCTGAGCGAGGTGGCTTCGGTGGCGGCGTTGACCCAGTGCCTGGTCGAGTGGATGGACACGGCCTACGACCGGGGTCACCCGGTGGCGGCGCCCAGCGCCTGGGTGGTGCGGGAGAACAAGTGGAAAGCAGCGCGATACGGGATGGAGGCCGAGCTCATCGTCGACGAGGACGGGAACCTGCGACCCTTGCGGGCCGAGCTGGCCGAGCTGGTCGACGAGCTCGCACCTGTGGCCCGGCGCCTGGGCTGCGGTGACGAGCTGGGCCAGGTCCGGGCCCTGGTCGACGACGGCCCCAGCTACGTCCGTCAGCGGGCGCTGGTGGCGGCCGGGGCGGGCATGGTCGACGTGGTCGACGCCCTGGTCGAGGAGCTGCGCACCGACCGCCCGGTCGGCCCGCGCCGGGCGATGGTGACCTGATGGCGAGCGACGTGCGCCCCTTGGTGGCGGTGCCCACGGCCCGGGTCCAGGGTGGTCGCATCGAGGGCTGGGGGCAGGGCGCGTACGCCGTCGCCGACACCTATGTGGCCGCCCTACGCCGGGCCGGGGCCCGGCCGGTGCTGCTCACCAGCCCCGACCCCGACCCCGCCGAGGAGGTGCTCGCCCCCTTCGCCGGGTTGCTGCTGGCCGGCGGGGGCGACGTCGATCCCCGGCGCTACGCCACCGGGCACGACGAGCGTGACGAGCGCATCTACGGGGTGGACCCCGACCGCGACGACCTCGAGCTCGACCTGGCCGCCTTCGCCCTGGAGAGCGGTCTACCCACCCTCGCCATCTGCCGGGGCGCCCAGGTCGTCAACGTGGCCCGGGGGGGCAGCTTGTACCAGCACCTGCCCGGACCACTGGGACGCGGCGCCCACGGCGACCCCACCTCGGGCGTGGTGGTCACCCACGGGGTGCGGGTGGTCGGCGACTCCAGGCTGGCCGCGGTGGTGGGCTCGTCCCGCCTGGGGGCGTGCACCTCGGTGCACCACCAGGGGATCGACCGGTTGGGCGAGGGCCTGCGGGCGGTGGCCTGGAGCGACGACGGCCTGGTCGAGGCCCTCGAGCCCGACGGGAACGGGGGCTGGTTGGTGGCCGTGCAGTGGCACCCGGAGGTCACCGCAGCCCACGACCCGGCCCAACAGGCGCTGTTCGACGCGCTCACCGAGCAGGCCCGGCACCGGGCGGCCGACAGGGCGCCGAGCGAAGCGAGGCTTGCTCTGTCGGAGCGGTGAAGAGCGCCGCCGAAGGCGGCACCACGCTCTTGACGGCGAGCGAAGCGAGCCTGCTAGGGGTTCCGCGGCTTGATGGTCGAGGTCGTGTCCCCGCCGCCGCCGTCGTCGGGGGTGGTGGTGGTCGTCGTCTGAGCGGCTCGGGTGGTCGTCGTCCGCCGACCGCCGCCACCGGAGTTCCGGGGGACGATCATCGTGGTGGTGGGGCGGGGCTGGGTCGTGGGCGGGGAGAACGAGGGCAGGGTGGTGGTGGTGGCCACGGTGCTAGGGGTGGCGGGCGCCGGCGGCGGGACGAAGACGGTGGGCGGCGGAGCCGGCGGGAGCGGCGGGGGCGGCGGGGGCGGCGGCTGCTCGAAGTCGGTGGGCGGCACCCCTTCCAGGGCCTGGGTCATGAACACCTTCCAGGTCTCGGCCGGGATGGAGCCGCCGGTGACCCGGGAGACACCCTTGATGTTGAACAGCGAGGTGGGCTTGGTCTTGTCACCGATCCACACCGCCGTCGACAGCGTGGGGGTGTAGCCCACGAACCAGGCGTCGCGCCACTCCTGGGCGGTGCCGGTCTTGCCCGCCGCCGGGCGTCCGATGTCGGCGGCGGTCCCGGTGCCCCCGGAGATGACCCCCTTGAGGATGTCGGTCACGGTGTAGGCCACGGTGGCGGGCAGGACCCGCTCGGGCTGACGCTGGCGATTGTCCTCGACGATGTCGCCGTTGGCGTCGTTGACCCACAGCACGGGGGTGGCGGGGAAGCGCTCGCCGCTGGCGGCGAAGACCCCGAAGGCCGAGGCCATGTCGAGGGGCGAGACCTCCTGGGAGCCGAGCGCGTACTCGAGGTTGTGGCGCTCGGGGCTGGCCACCCAGGCCGAGGAGATCCCCAGCTTCTTGGCCATGGCGCCGACCTCGGGGATGCCGACGTCCTGGATGACCTGGGCGTAGACGGTGTTGTAGGAACGCTCCGTGGCCGTGCGCAGCGAGGCCGACCCGCCGGCCGACCCCTCGTAGTTGTTGATGGTGCAGTTTTCGTCGCCCACGCACTTGGGGATGCGGTAGGTGCTCGGGGCGGAGTAGACCGTGGAGTCGGACATGCCCTGCTCCAGGGCAGCGGCCAGCACGAAGGGCTTCCACGACGATCCCGGCTGGCGTCCGCTGCCGCCCCCCTCGACCGAGATGGCGTCGTCGCTCCAGCAACTGGCGGCCACGTCGACAACGTTCCTGACCTCCTCGGGCGCCTGGTGGCACTTGCCCAGGGCCAGGTTCACCTGGCCGGCGGTGGCGTTGAAGTCGCGCCCTCCCACCATGGCCTGCACGAAGCCGCTGCCCGGCTCCACCGACACCAGGGCCATCTCGATGGGGGGCTGGGTCCCGGCGAGAGCCTCGCTCACGGTGCGCTCGGCGATCTCCTGGAGGCGAGGGTCGAGGGTGGTGTGGATCTCCAGGCCCCCGGCGTAGACGGCCTGGCCGTACTGCGCCTCCAGGTAGCGGCGCACGTAGTCGACGAAGTAGGGGTACTCGGTCGGCCCCTTGGCGGTGGGGTAGACGAGAGTGGATCCTCGGGGCGCGGGGCCGTCGGTGGTCAACCAGAGCCTCTGGTCGACGGCCTCCTCGTGCTCCGCTTCGGTGATGTGACCCTGGTCGAGCATGGTGTCGAGGACCAGGACTCGGCGCTCCTCGGCCTCCTCGGGGCTGCCCCGGGGCTCGAAGTCGCTCGGGGCGGGGATGAGCCCGGCCAGCAGGGCCGACTCCGACAGCGTGAGGTCGCTCACCGGCTTGCGGAAGTACGACATCGACGCCGCCCCCACCCCGATGGCGTCACCCCCGAGGTAGACGGCGTCGAGGTACTTGAAGAGGATCTCGTCCTTGTCGACCAGGCGGTCGAGCTGGCGGGCGAGCACGGCCTCCTTCAGCTTGCGCTCCAGGGTCCGCTCGGTGCCCACGTAGGCGTTCTTGACGTACTGCTGGGTGATGGTCGAGCCGCCCTGGGTGATCTCCTGGCCCCGGACATTGGCGATGAGCGCCCGCAGCGCCCCTCGGAAGTCGACCCCGCTGTTGGCGTAGAAGCTCTGGTCCTCCATGGAGATGACGGCCTGCTTCAGGTGCTCGGGGACGGCACCCGCCTCCAACGGGACCCGCTGGTCGAACTCTCGGAAGATGGCGATCTCCCGACCGTTGACGTCGTAGACCCGGCTGAGCTGGCTCCCCCCCGGAGGCCGTGGGTCGGGCAGCTCGTCGAGGGGCGGGGGATAGAGCAAGGTGGAGGCCACGATGGCCGTGACGACCACGGGCATGAGGGCGGACAGCGACAGGAGGGCGACCGTGATTCGGGCGAGGGTGCGCGGGTTCACGGTGCGGGGATGTCGTCATGGAGGCCGGGTCGCACTCGAGCCAGCCTAAGGGGTCGCTTGCGGCGCCGGACCGCGGCCTGAGCCCTCTGGGTGTGGGTGGTCGCGCCCTTCGTCGGCCGAGGAGGGGCTCACCGTCTCCGGTAGGGTGATCGTCTCTCGTCGGTCGCGTCCCTGTGGGAGGACTCGCTGCCCCATGTGGGTCGTGCTGGTGATCATCCTGGCCGTGTTGCTGGCCGTAGGGCTGTACGTGAGCCTGATGTCCTCGGGCATCGTCCCCGGGCCCCAGGCGCCCAGAGGGAACGATCTGGCCGCCAGTCGGACCAGCTACCGCAACCTGTCTGGCGCCCGGGTCGGCGACAGCGACAGCGGGGTTTTCGGTATCTTCCCCCGGGTGCCCCACCTCCGCGAGCTCCCCCAAGGCTGCCTGCTCGCACTGATCGTGGCGGCCACGTTGTGGTTCATCGCCTGGGGCGTGCTGTTGGTGCTGGCCATCGCCCTGCTGCGCGGCGCCACCTGACCGCGGGCCCGTCCCCGCTGGTGTCAGCAGGGGGCGGAGGCTTCGCTCGGTTGGTCGTCGGGCAGGAGGGCGCCGGCCAGGCGGCCCAGCTCCTGGTGCAGGGCCTTGACCTTGGCCCGATCTGCGGAGTAGCAGACGAAGGTCCCGACCTGGCGCCGGTTGACCAGACCGGATTCGACCAGCACCGACAGGTGGTGGGAGGCGAGCGAGGGGGAGACGCCGATGGCGTCGGCCAGGAACCCTGCGGTGCGGGGGCCCCGCCGCAGCCAGCGCAGCATCTGGAGCCGGTGAGGCTCACCGAGCACGGCCAGCGTGTGGGAGATCCGCTCCACCTGCCGCCTGGAGAACGTACTGACCATGGCCAGAGCCTACGCAGTCGGCGCTCGGGGCGGTGTGAGCGCAGGCGTGACTGCCGCTAGGCTGCCGACCGCCATGGCGCCTCGGGTTGTGGCCGTCACCGGTATCGGCATCCTGGCTCCCTGCGGCACGGGGGTGGACGCCTTCTGGGAGGGTCTGACGAGCGAGCCCGGCGCCCGGAGCCAACCGCTGCGCATCGAGGGCTTCGACCCGGCGCCGTGGTTCGGTCCCAAGGAGGCGCGGCGCCTCGACCGCTTCACCCAACTCGCCGTGGCCGCCGCCACCATGGCCCTCGACGACGCCGGCCTGGGCCCGGGCGGCGACGGCGACGGCCCGGGTGTCCTCGATCACGACCGGGGCGGCGTGCTGGTGGCCACCGGCGTCGGCGGGCTGGCCAGCTACGACGAGCAGCTGCGGGTCCTCGAGACCCGGGGGGCCAAACGGGTCTCGCCGTTCCTCATCCCCATGCTCATGCCCAACGCGGGGTCGGCGGCGGTGTCGATGCGCCTGGGTTGGAAGGGGCCGTGCGAGACGGTCACCACGGCCTGCGCGGCCGGGACCCACGGCCTCGCCAACGGCGCCCGGTGGATCGAGCACGGGCGCTGCGACGTCGTGCTGGCGGGGGCGAGCGAAGCCCACCCCTCGCCCGTGGGCATGGCCGCGTTCGCCAACATGACCGCCCTGACGCCCACCGGCCTGTCCCGGCCCTTCGACGCCGGGCGCGACGGCTTCCTCGCCTCCGAGGGGGCGGCCATGCTGGTGCTCGAGGACCTCGGCGCCGCCCGGGAGCGGGGCGCGCACGTCTACGCCGTGGTCCTGGGTGCGGCCAGCAACGCCGATGCCCACCACCTCACGGCGCCGGCCGAGGCGGGGGCGGGGGCGCTGGCGTGCATGCGCCTGGCCCTCGACGACGCCGGCCTCACTCCCGGCGACGTCGCCCACGTCAACGCCCACGGCACGTCCACGCCCCTCAACGACGCAGCCGAGGCGGCGGCCATCACCGCCCTGTTCGGCACCCCCGGCCCACCGGTCACGTCGATCAAGGGCGTCGTCGGCCACCCCTTCGGGGCTGCCGGGGCCCTGGAGGCCGCCGCCGCCGCGCTGACCATCGATCGCCGCTCGATCCCCCCCACCGCCGGCCACCGTCGCCTCGACCCGGCGATGTCGATCGACGTGGTGGCCGGCCGACCCCGCCCGTTCGAGCCCGCTCCGGTGCTCTCCAACTCCTTCGCCTTCGGGGGCCACAACGGCTGTCTCGTCCTGGGCCCACCGACCTGACGTCGGTGTTCCCGATGCGTCAGCCTGTTCGGCGGTGGACCGAAACGACGTAGTCGTCCTCGGTCGACCACGGCCGGCGGTCCCAGGTGGACCACCGCTCGACCAGCTCGAGGCCGGCGTCGGCGCAACAACGGTCGTAGCCGGCCACCGAGATGCGCTCGGGTCGGAGCTGGAAGCCCGCCACCAGGAGTCCGTCGGGCACCACGGTGGGGGCGAGGTTGGCCACCACCGACGCCTCGGTTCCCGGCTCCACGAAGATCATGACGTTGCCCGCCATCACCACGACGTCGAAGCATGCCTCGGGGAGCTCGACGCCGGCCAGGTCGCCCAGACGCCAGTCGAGCGCCGGAGCCTTGGCCCGAGCCGCGGCGAGCATCTCGGGGTCGATGTCGACGCCGACCACGGCGACGCCCCGACGGGCCAGCTCGACGGCGACCCGCCCCGTCCCGCAGCCGGCGTCGAGCACGGTGGCAGGCCTGAAGCCGGCGACGAAGTCCGCCTCCCCGTGCACGTCCTGGCCGGCGGCGGCCCGCTCGGTGAAGCGGAGGTCGTACTCCTCGCCCCGGGCGTGCACAGCCCCAGCATCGACCACGGCGAGTCGAGGTGCACGTCGCCGGTCGCCGAGCTGGTGGTGGCCGGTCCGCCCGGGCTCAGCCGCGCCGGCCGCGGCGGCGGAGGGCCAGGAGGGCGCCACCGCCGGTCAGGACCACAGCTCCCAGCACCTGCAGGGCGCGGGGGAGACCTTGGGTGCCGCCCGGGGGGCGGCCGGACGCCGGCACGGACGGCGGCGGGACGGGCAGGGGCGGCGGCAGGAGCCGGTCCTCCAGCGGCGCCGGCGCCGGTCGGAGTCGGGGATCGCCGTTGACGACTGACCACGAGGCGCCGTGGTGCTCACCGGAGGCGACGTCGTCGACGGACTCGACGTGCCACCAGTCGCCCTGGACCCGTTCGGGACTGACCCCGATCACGACGTAGCCATGGCGGCGGATGTCGGTCCAGCGGACGTGGGGCAGCTGGTCTTGGACGACGGCGGCGAGACCCTGGGCCACCAGCTCCGAATCGGGGCCCAGGATCTGGGCGAAGCTGGCTGAGGTCACGCTGGGCGCCACCAGCTCCACCGCCACCGACGGGGCCCCGGGCTCGGCCTGGGAGGGCACGTCGAAGGCCCACGAGGAGTGGATGTCACCGGTCAGCACGACGACGGGACCGACGGCGTCGTCCTCGATGACCTCGAGCAGCCGCCGGCGCGCCGCCGGGTAGCCGTCCCACTGATCGGGGTTCATCACCGTACCGGCCACCACCAACCCGAGCGGATTGGCCACCGGGCCGACGGACTCGGGCAGCTGGTAGCGCAACGGGGAGAGCACCACCTGGTTGGCCACGATCCGCCACGCCCCCGCCGCGCTCTCCAGGCGTCGGGCCAGCCACGCCTCCTGCTCCGGCGACATGATGCGCCGCTGGGGGTCGGCCAGGGCGGCGCCGGGGTCGGCGAGGTGGGAGCCGACCTGGCGGTCGCGCCCGTCGTGGCGGGTGTCGACGAGCACCAGCTCGCCGTTGGCCCCGAGGGGCAGCGACCGCCAGACGCGCTCGGGGGCCGAGGGATCGGGACGCCGCAGCGGGACCCACTCGAGGTAGGCCTGCAGGGCGGCGGCACGGCGCTCGCTCCACGGGCCCTGGGTGGCCGGGTTGTGGCCGGCGGCCCCGCCCTCCCAGGCGTCGGCCGCCACCTCGTGGTCGTCCCACACCGCAACGAGGGGGACACGCTGGCTCAGCACCTGGAGGTCGGGGTCGCGGCGGTACTGGGCGTGGCGCAGCCGGTAGTCGCCCAGCGTCACCGGGTCGTTCGACGGGAGGTGTCGTCGGACCGAGGGGCCGTCCTCGGTCTCGTAGATGGCGTCACCGAGGTGCACGACCAGGTCGAGGTCGCGCTCGGCCAGGTGGCGGTAGGCGGTGAAGTGACCGGCGGCGTAGGAGGCGCACGAGACCACGCCGAGGCGCAGCTCGCGGTCGTCGTCGGGACCGGCGGCCGTGCGGGTGCGCCCGGTGGGTGATCGCTGGCCGAGGGCTTCGAAGCCGTACCACCAGGTCGAGGCCGGCGCCAGGCCTCCCACGTCGACATGGACGGTCCAGTCGCGCTCGGCCCGGGCCCGGGTGTCGCCGCCGGCCACGACCTGGCGCAGCTCGGGATCGGACGCCACCGTCCAGCGCACGTCGACGTCACCGCGGCCGCGGGCGCCCGAGACCCGGGTCCACAGCACCACCGCCTCGGCGGTGGGGTCGCCGCTGGCCACACCGTGGACGAAGACCGCTCCTTCCTCGTCCCTCACCGGGGCCGCGGGTGGGCGATGGGGGGCGAGGAGCACGCCGGCGGCACTCGCCGGCAGGCGACGCAGCAGATCACGACGGTGCAGCACCGGGCCATCATGGTGGGGACCGGACGGGCACGCCGGTCAGGGGGTGGTGGCCGGGGCGGCGAAGGCACCGTCGCCCACGAGGGAGTGCTCCGGCCAGCGCTGCGGGGTGGCGAGCAGGGCCCGGGGGTAGTCCTCGAACAACCAGCGGGCGAAGTGCCGGCGCGACCAGGCGCTGGCGCCGGCGACGCGCAGGCCCACCCTCACCCCCTTGCGGTGGCGCAGGGCCACGGCCATGGCCCGCGACACGGCCATGTCGGCCAGCAGCTCACGGCGCAGGCTCTCCTGGTAGCGGTGGGCGGCGGCGGCGGGTTGGAAGGGGCCGGCCCTGGTGACGGAACGGGCAGCTAGGGAACCGGTGAGCAGGGCCTGGGCGATCCCCTCCCCGGTGAGGGGGTCGCAGGCGGCGGCGGCGTCGCCGACGAAGAGGGCCCGGCCACCTCCGGCGACGAGGGGGACGTCGTGCAGCCGGGAGGGGATGGGCCAGGCCCGGTGGGGGGCTTCGGGTGCGGCCTTGGCGCCGAGCACGGCCCGGACGTGGGGTCGGGCCAACAGCTCGGGCCACAGCGCCTTCATGGCCCGGGTGGGCAGGCGTCCCCGTTCGATGCCGAAGCCCACGTTGGCCCGCCCCCCCGGCAGGGGGAACGACCAGAGGTAGCCGGGCAGCAGATCACCCTCGAACCACACGTGCAGGGCAGCGGCCGCCTGCGGCCCCACCCCGGTGAAGTACTGGCGGAAGGCGTGCCATTCGCCCAGGCGGCCCGGGCGACCCCGGGGGTCGGGCCGGGCCTGGCGGGTGGCCCCCAGGTGCTTGCGCAGCGGCGACCACATCCCGTCGGCCCCGATGGCGTAGCGGGCGCTCACCGCTCCCATGGTCCCCACCTCCAGCGTGATCCGGTCGCCCCCCACCTCGGCCCCGGTGCAGGCGTGGCCCTCGGCCACGTCGACGCCGGCGGCGCGGGCCAGCTCGACCAGGGCGGCGTCGAGCTCCAGGCGGGGGACCACGGCGGCGAAGGTGCCTCGACCGCGGGGCAGGGGCAGGCACAGGTCGTGGCCGGCGGGACCGTGGAGGATCACGTCGTCGACCGGTTGCCACGACGCCAGCGAGTGCGGTTCGAGGCCCAGCGCCTGGAGCTGGCGCAGGGCTCCGGTGGTCAACCCGTCACCACAGCACTTGTCCCGGGGGAAGCGGGACTTGTCCACCAGCAGCACCTGGCGGCCGGCCCGGGCCAGCTCCACGCTGGCGGCCACCCCCGCCGGCCCGGCGCCGACCACCACCACGTCGGGGCTGCGCACGGGTCGGATCCTAAGGCTCGTCCTCCACCCCCGGCGCGGTCGAGGGCGGCCTGCTCAACAGTCGACGCCCTCGGCGGGGCGATAGGTGGCGAAGACCGTGTCCACCCTGGTACGCCCGTCGACGTAGGTGCGGGTGCGTTCGGTGGTCACCCGGGTGCAGTTGCCGGCCTGGCTCTTGGTCTGGCCCGTCTGCTCACCGGTGGCGTAGGGCGTGGAGTACAGGGTCACGGTGATGCTCGAGTCGGTGAAGGTGGGCCACAAGAGGACCCCGTAAGGGGTGGAGTTCTCGAGGACGAGGTCGGGCTTGGGGAACGACAGCGTGGCCTCTCGACCGTAGGGGTAGCGGGAGATGTACAGCGAGTGGCTCTGGTACTCGGGAATGTCGAGCCCGCCGAAGAAGGCGGCGTTGAACAAGGTGGTGGCGTACTGAGAGACCCCACCGCCGATGGCCTCCTCGAGGACCCCGTTGTTGATGAAGCCGCCCGGCGCGAAGCCCTTGGCCTTGGTGCGCATGCCCACGTGCCCGTTGACCGAGAACCGCTCACCCGGCTCGATGACCACGCCCTGGGTCAGCTTGGCCATGAGGTGGATGTTGATCACCCGGGACTGACCAGCCTCGAAGTTGGTGGTGAAGCTGGCGATGGGCTGGTTGATGCCGAGGGCCTGAGCCTCGGCCAGGGTGCGTTCGGGCTCGACCACCTTCAGGGGCAGCTCGACGGGGCCACCGCTGCCCGCGGTCAGGGCGTCGATCACCAACTGGGCCGCCGAGTCCTCGCAGCACGCCGTCCCCGTCCTTCCGGCCACGGCGACGACGGTGCCACCTTCGACCCGGAAGCCCGCGTCCACGGGTCGCTCGCCGGCGTCGGTGAGCAACTCGCCCAGGTCGGCGAAGGCGGTCGCCTCGTCGAAGTCGAGCGTGAGGCCCTCGGGGGTGGGGGTGGAGCTCAGCCACGTCCGCAGCGTCTCGGGGGGGACCTGGGCCCCGGTGCCGCCGGACTCGACGGCCAGGCCGGCGTCGGTCAGGGCCCGGGCCTCCTCGGCCAGGGCCTCGGCGTCGGCCATGGTGAACTGGGGGTCGATGGCGCCCGGCTCGGCCTGTACCACGATGGGTAGCTCACCGCTCCTGGCTGCCGGTGGGATGGCGGCCGCCACCTCGGCCGGCACCAGTCCCACGCCTGGGATGCCGGGCACGACGGTGATCTGGCCGTCGGCCCCACTGATCGCAGGCTCCACCGGCGCCTGGCGGCCGGTGGGGTCCTTCTCGGCCAGGACCGTGCGCACCTTGGCCAGGTCGGTGGCTACGACCACCCCAGCCTCACGGGGCGAGACCAGCGACGCCAGCCAGGCGAAGGGCCGTAGGAGGACCGATCCGCTCCGTCCCACCTCGAGGGCGGCGTCGATGGTGGCCTGCTGGTCGAGGGCCAGGCCCAGCTCCTCGCCACTGGTGATGACGTCGCCGGCGGACGTCTCCACCCTGACGACGGCGGCGGGATAGCGCTCGGCCACGTCGGCCACGACGGTTCCGAGCTGACTGCGCTCCAGCCCCCCGACGGCCCTTCCGGCCAGCTCCACGTTGCGCACGACCTGGTCACCACCGCGCTGGGTGTCGACCGCCCAGGCGCTCACCAGCAGGACCAGGAGCACCACGGGGACGCCGGCGACGAGGAGCAGGACGCGGGTTCGAGTCGACATCGGCCACCAGGTTGGCAGATCGGGACCGGCTACTGACGGCGGTGCCGTGGGCGCAGCCTACGCCGGTGGTCTCCAGGAGCGCGCTCGCCCAGGCGGCTGCGGATGAGGTCGCGTCGCTCCTGGAGCTCGCGGTAGGTCAGCCCCTCTGTCTCGGGGGCCACGCCGAAGCCGGCTTTCACCCCGGCCAGGTCGACTTCGATGTCGTCGGCAGCCAGACCGATGTCGCGGCTCAACCGCTCGCCATGGGTGGTGGCGAAGTGGGTGGCCACGTTGGCGATCTCGGCGAAGAGGTCGAGGTCGGGGGCAAGAGTGGCGATGGCCCCGTCGAGGAAGATCATGTTCTTCACGAACAACATGAGCTCCTTGGGCAGGCGGGCGCCGTAGCCGAGGAGCGCCTTGACCATCCGGCGCAGCTCGGCCACCAGCTCGTCGCCGGTCATGGTGGTGGGATCCACGGCCGGCTGGTCGAGGCCCAGGTCGTGGATCACCGCCTGGAGGTCGGCGTCGGCGGGCAGGGCGCCGAGGTCGCGCAGCGCCACCAGCTGGGCGGCCACGTCGTTGGTGATGCTGGCCATCAACAGGCGCAGGAAGGCCAGGCGGCGGGGCTCGTCGAGGCGCCCGGTGATGCCGTAGTCGAGCAGGGCGGTGCGTCCGTCGGGCTGGACGAAGAGGTTGCCGCCGTGGAGGTCGCCGTGGAAGATGCCCCAGAGCATGGCGCCCTCCAAGAAGGCGATCATGCCCGTGCGCACCACGGACTCGGTGTCGATGCCGGCGCCGTGCATGCCCACGACATCGTCGAAGGCGAAGCCCGAGAGTCGCTCCATCACCAACAGCCGGCGGGTGACCAGCTCGGGGTGGGGCCGGGGGACCACGAACCGACGCTGCCCCAGGTCGGCCAGCATGCGGGCGATGTCGAGCATGTTCTCGGCCTCGAGGCGGAAGTCGAGCTCCTCGTTGATGGTGTCGGCGAACAGCTCGACCAGAGCCGGAGGGTTGGCCAGCGATGCCACAGGGATGCGCCCGACCAGGGTGGGGGCGAGCCACGACATCATGGCCAGGTCGCGCCGGACCAGGCCCGCCACCTGCGGGCGCTGGACCTTGACCACCACCTCCTCGCCCGACACCAGGGTGGCGGCGTGGACCTGGGCGATGGACGCCGCGGCCAGAGGGGTGCGCTCGAAGGAGGCGAAGACGTCCTCGAGGGGGCGGCCGAGCTCCTCTTCGACCACGGTCCTCACGTCCTCCCACGACTCGGGGGGGACCCGGTCCCGGCAGCGCTTGAGCTCGGAGACCAGCTCCTCGGGGAAGAGGCCCTCGCCGGCGGAGATGATCTGGGCCAGCTTGATGTAGGTCGGGCCCAGCCGCTCGGCTGCCCGTCGCAGTCGTCGCGACAGCCCGGCTCTGGAGACCTCCCGGCTGCGCCGGCGTTCGGTCAGCGCCCAGGTGGCCACCGGCAGACCGAGGTGGCGGGCGGTGGAGACCAGGCGGCCGAGGGGTGGCACCGCCCGGCGGCGGACCAGCTCGGGCACCTCGGCTCGCGTCCGGGCCCGGATTCGGTCCAGGCCGATGCGCCAGCGCAGCTCGGCGGGGATGACCAGCCAGGGGGGTTCGTCACTGAAGGTGCCCACGGCGAGGTCGGCCGGCGTCGTGTCGGTGTCCCTCACCCCTCCATCCTGGCGGTTCCCACCTCCGATCCGGTCGGGCCCGCCCCACCGGGCGGACGACGGCGGCGCAGACGGGGACGGGAGGCTCAACCAAACATGTCGCAGAGGAGCCCGAAGCCGGCCGCGTCGACCGCCGGCGACGGTGGTGAGTTGTACAGGACGACAACGCCGGCCCCGTGCTCGCGAAGCATGGCCAGGAAGCCCCCGAATCCGCCGGTCCCACCGTTGTGCCAGGCGATGGTGCTGGCCCCCTCCTCCCGGAGATGCCACCCAAGTCCAACGTCCTCGTGGGCACCGATCGAGCGGCGCGGGCGGTGAACGTCCTCCAGCGGGACCGCAAGATCGCTGGTCCCGGGGTCGAGGTTGGCCCCGAGGAACCGGACCAAGTCAGGCGCCGTCGAGCGCAGGCCCCCGGCGGGGGTGAAGGCGGCGAGGTCCCAGTCGGGTACCGGCCGGCCCGGACCTGCGTGGCTGGTCTCGCGGTGGGGAGCCACGTCGGCGCTGATCGATCACCACTTCGACGTCGCGAACGATGTAGCCGACTTCCGTGGTGAGCCCGGCCCAGGGTCCTGATTGTCTCACCCCGGGAGTAGTGTGACGAACGTGCGTACCGGAAATGAAGCGACGGTCGGGGCGAAGGTGGAGGGCCTGCGCCAGGGTCTGGCCGAGTTGTGCCGTTCGCTCGATCCCCTGGCCATCCCCCTGCCCTAGGTGTGCGGCGTCTGGTCGAGCTTCGACGCCCTGGAGCGCTTGGCCACCGGGGCCAAGTGCCGCCTGGCCGCTCGGGTGGAGCAGTCTCGGACCTGGCGCGACAACGGCGAGCGCTCGGCCGCCGATTGGATGGCCCATCAGTCGGGCACCACCACCGGTCGCAGCCGAGCCTGCCTGGAGGCGTCCAAGGCCCTGTCCGACTTGCCCGAGACCGACGCCGCCCTGGCCGCCGGTGAGCTGTCCGACCAACAGGCCGCAGCGATCTGTGGTGCCGCCGGATCCAGCGGCACCGATCCCGACGCCGAGGCCCGCCTGTTGCAGATCGCCCGCCGCCGGGAGCTGCGCGAGCTACGGGAGGCGGCCGCCCGGGTGCGGGCAAGCGCCGAGGACGGCGCCGAGCGAGCAAAGCGCCTCCACGACCAACGCTCTCTTCGCACCTGGATCGGTGCTGACGGCTCGTGGAACCTCGCCGTGCGCAACACCCCTGAGATGGGAGCCGAGCTCGAAGCCGCCCTGGCCCCGCTGCGGGAGTCGATCTTCCAGCTGGCCCGCCGGGCGGGGCGCCACCAGCCCGGCGAAGCCTACGGCGCCGATGCCCTGGTCGAGCTGGTCCGGCGCTCAGTGGGGGCCGACGATGTCGCTCGGGTTGCCGTCCAAGAGGGGCGTGCGGGCGACGGGCGGGGCAGCGAGGATGGGAACGGGGGCGGACCCGCAGCGCCCTCGGGCGTCGGCGACGAGCTGGCTCGTCCTGGCGATGAGAGCGTTGCCCTTCGCACCAGGGATCCACTGCCGGAAGCCGGTGCCTCACGCCGCACGAGCTCCCGGCGACCCGACACCTAGGTCATCGTCCTCATCGACCACGAGGCGCTCAAGCGGGGCTGGGCCGAGGCCGACGAGCGCTGTGAGATCGCCGGCGTGGGCCCGGTGCCGGTGGCCACCGCCCGCTCGCTCATGGCCGACGCCTTTGGGGCAGCCGTGGTGACCAACGGCGTCGACGTCTTCTCCGTGGCCCACCTCGGGCGCTCGGTCTCGACCCACCAGCGCAGTGCCCTGGAGGCCCGGGGCTACCGCTGCGAGGTGCCTGGCTGTGGCGCCACCAGGGGCCTGGAAATCGACCACATCCACGATTGGCACTCGAGCTTCCGCACCGAGCTCGCCCGCCTGTGCTGGCTCTGTAGGCGCCACCACCTCGACAAGGCCCACCGGGGCTGGCGACTGACGGGGCCACCGGGTGACCGTCGCTGGATCCCTCCTGGGACCGAGTTGGCTGGCCCCTCGGCGCCCCGGGCCCAGCCCGTCGCCGGATAGGCAACACCTCGATGAGCTCGACCTCGCTTCCCACCCTTTTCGGGTATCCGGCTCGGGCATCGGACTTCACCGCCTGGGCCCAGGCTGAGCTCGAGACGCCGTCTTGACGAGCGCCCGATCTGGTGGGATCCTCTCGGCACCGGGCATGGGGTGCTTCCGCCGTGCACCCCAGCCCGGCTCTTCTCAGCTGCGGGCCAGCGGCTTGTAGCCGCCCCGCACCGGCGTCTCACCGAGCCCTCGCCGGCGGCGTTCGGCCTCGTAGTCGCTGAAGCCGCCCTCGGACCAGTGCACGGCGCCGTCACCTTCGAAGGCGAGGATGTGCGTCGCCACACGGTCGAGGAACCAGCGGTCGTGGGTGATGACCACGGCGCAGCCGGCGAAGGCGACCAGCGCGTCCTCCAACGCCCGGAGGGTGTCGACGTCGAGGTCGTTGGTGGGCTCGTCGAGGAGCAGGAGGTTGGCGCCGGAGAGGAGTTGCTTGGCCAGGTGCAACCGGTTCCGCTCCCCCCCGGAGAGCACCCCCACGCGCTTCTGCTGGTCGGAGCCCTTGAAGCCGAAGGAGGCGACGTAGGCCCGGCCGTGCACGTCGCGTCCGCCGACCTTGAGCTGGTCGACCCCGCCGGTGATCTCTTGGTAGACGCTGTGGTCGGCGTCGAGCGACGCTCGTGACTGGTCGACGTAGGCCAGCTCGACGGTCGGGCCCACCCGCAGCGTTCCGGCGTCGGGCACCTCCGCGCCGTTGGCTCCGGCCGAGCCGGCGACGGTGGTCCCCGCCGCGCCGGCCACCATCCGGAACAGGGTGGTCTTGCCGGCGCCGTTGGCGCCGATGACTCCCACGATGCCGGCCGGGGGGAGCGAGAAGGTCAGGTCGTCGATCAGAACCCGTTCCCCGTAGCCCTTGCGCACGTGGTCGGCTTCAACCACCAGGTCACCGAGGCGGGCGCCGGGGGGGATGGTGATCTCCAAGACGTCAGTCGCCCGTTTCCCCGCAGACGCCTCGGCCAGGAGCTGGTCGTAGCTGCGCAGTCGGGCCTTGCCCTTGGACTGGCGGGCCCGGGGGGACATGCGCACCCATTCCAGCTCCCGCTCGAGGGTCCGCCGCCGGGCCGAGTCTTGACGCTCCTCGCCGGCCAGGCGGGCCGACTTCTGCTCCAGCCATCCGGAGTAGTTGCCCTCGAAAGGGTAGCCCCGGCCCCGGTCGAGCTCGAGGATCCAGCCGGCCACGTTGTCCAGGAAGTACCGGTCGTGGGTGACGGCGACCACGGTGCCCCGGTAGTCGCCCAGGAAGCGCTCGAGCCAGGCCACGGCCTCGGCATCGAGGTGGTTGGTGGGCTCGTCGAGCAGGAGCAGGTCGGGTTGGCTCAACAACAACCGGCACAGCGCCACCCGGCGTCGCTCGCCACCCGAGAGGTTGGCGACGGCGGCGTCACCGGCGGGGACACCGAGGGCGTCCATGGCCACCTCGACGTTGCGCTCGAGGTCCCACGCCCCGCTGGCGTCGATGCGGTCCTGGAGCTCGGCCTGCTCGCTCAACAAGGCGTCGAGGTCGGCGTCGGGTTCGCCGAAGGCGGCGCACACCGCCTCGTAGCGGTCGAGCACCGCCCTGGTCGCGGCGACGCCGTCCATCACGTTGGCCAGCACGTCCTTGTCCTCGTCGAGGCGCGGCTCCTGGGGGAGGTGGCCCACCGAGAAGCCCGGGGTGAGACGGGCCTCACCGCTGTAGCCGTGGTCCTCACCGGCCATGATGCGAAGCAGCGACGACTTCCCGGACCCGTTGGCGCCGATCACCCCGATCTTGGCACCCGGGTAGAACGACAGGGAGATGTCCTCGAGCACCTGACGGTCGGGGGGATGGAACCGGCCGAGGTGACGGGTGGTGTAGATGTACTGGGCTGCCATGGCCCCGACGGTACCGGTCGGGCGCGGCGCCGACGGCCACGCCTCGAGCCGGGTGGCACTCGCCGACCGGCACCCGTGCTGGTGGGGGGTGCCGGTCGACTCGTGCCTTGGGGGGGTCGGTTGCGGAAGGTGCCCGCTCGTCACCATTGTCGCGCTTGCCTGCCATGAGCGCAGTAGGGACATCTGGCACTTAGGGGCCGAGGAGCGGGACGACGGGTCGTCGAACCGTCCCCGGTAGCCTGGAGCTGTGGAGCAGCCCGGGGCGAACAGCGCGTTCGGCCCCAACGCCTGGCTCGTCGACGAGATGTACGAGCGCTACCTCGAGGACCCGGCGTCAGTGGGGGAGCGCTGGCAGGAGTTCTTCGCCGACTACCGGAGCGACGGCGCCTCGACTCGGTCGTCTGTGCGTGCGCTCCCGGTCACCGAGGTGCACCCGGGGCCGGTCGAGGCGGCGGTGCCCCTCGACACGTCCGGACCACCAGTGCAGGGGATCGATCGCCTGCGAGGGGTGGCTGCCCGCATCGCCCGCACCATGGAGGCGAGCCTGGAGGTGCCCACCGCCACGAGCTTCCGCATGGTGCCGGCCAAGCTCCTGGAGGTCAACCGCCAGGTGATCAACGGCTACCTCGGACGCACCCGAGGCGGCAAGGTCAGCTTCACCCACCTCATCGCCTACGCCGTGCTGCGGGCCCTCGAAGCCCTGCCGGCCATGAACGCGGCCTACGCCGAGGTCGACGGGGAGCCGGGCGTGGTGCGACACGAGCACGTGGGCCTTGGTCTCGCCGTCGACGTGGAGAAGCCCGACGGCAGTCGCAGCCTCATCGTCCCGTGCATCGTCGACGCCGACACCCTCGACTTCCGGGCCTTCCATGCCGCCTACCAGGATGTGATCCGCAAGGTTCGCTCCAACCGGCTCAGCGCCGACGATCTGGCCGGGACCACCGTCACGCTCACCAACCCCGGCACCATCGGCACCGTGGCCTCGGTGCCCCGACTGGTGCGGGGCCAGGGCCTGATCGTGGGCGTGGGCGCCATCGACCACCCAGCGGAGTACCAGGCGGCCGATCCTCGGGCGTTGGCCGAGCTCGGGGTCTCCAAGGTCGTCACCCTCAGCTCGACCTACGACCACCGCATCATCCAGGGCGCGGAGTCGGGCCTGTTCCTCCAGCGCGTCCACGAGTTGCTGCTCGGTGCCGAGCGCTTCTACGACCACATCTTCCGCTCCCTCGGCATCCCCTACGAGGCGGTGCAGTGGCACCGCGACGTCAACCCCGTCGCCGTCCCCGACACCCACCTCGAGAAGCAGATGCAGGTGAACCGGGTCATCAACATGCACCGGGTCCGGGGCCACCTCATCGCCGACCTCGACCCGCTGGCGGTCAAGGAACCGCACATGCACCCCGAGCTGGATCCCGCCAGCTACGGCCTGACCATCTGGGACCTCGACCGGGAGTTCCTCACCGGGGGCCTGGCCGGCACGCACCGGCTGGCGTTGGGCAAGATCCTGCGCCTCCTGCGCGACGCCTACTGCCGCACCGTGGGCATCGAGTACATGCACATCCAAGAACCTGAGCAGAAGCGCTGGATCCAACAGCACGTCGAAGGGGTCAGCGTCGCCCTGGGTGCCGACGAGCAACGCCACGTCCTCGGCCGGCTCAACGCCGCCGAGGCCTTCGAGCGCTTCTTGGCCACCAAGTACGTCGGGGCCAAGCGCTTCGGCATAGAAGGAGCGGAGTCGGCCATCCCCCTGCTCGACGCCGTGCTCGACGCCGCCGCCGACGCCGGTCTGCAGCGGGTGGTCATGGGCATGGCCCATCGGGGTCGCCTCAACGTGCTGGCCAACATCGTGGGCAAGCCCCTCGACCAGATATTCGGGGAGTTCGAGGGGATCATCGATCCGGACATGGTGCAGGGATCGGGCGACGTGAAGTACCACCTGGGCGCCCGAGGGCGCTTCCGTAGCCGCCGAGGCGTGGACATCGACGTCGAGCTGGCCGCCAACCCCTCGCACCTCGAAGCCGTCGACCCGGTGGTCGAGGGCATGGCCAGAGCCCATCAGGACCTCGTGGATCAGCCCACCTCCTACTCGATCCTGCCGCTGTTGGTCCACGGCGACGCCGCCTTCGCCGGCCAGGGGGTGGTGGCCGAGACGCTCAACCTGTCCGACCTGCGGGGCTACCGCACCGGCGGCACGGTCCATCTGGTCATCGACAACCAGCTGGGCTTCACCACCGCGCCCGAGTTCGGGCGCTCGTCGGTCTACGCCACCGACGTGGCCAAGATGGTCCAGGCGCCGATCTTCCACGTCAACGGAGACGACCCGGAGGCGTGCGTACGTGTGGCGCGCCTGGCGTTCGAGTACCGCCAGGCGTTCAACCGCGACGTGGTCATCGACATGTGGTGCTACCGGCGTTTCGGCCACAACGAGGGTGACGACCCGAGCTACACCCAGCCGCTGCTGTACCGCCGCATCGAGCAGCGCCGATCGGTGCGAAAGCTCTACGTCGAGCTGCTCGTGAAGCGGGCGGACATCACCCTCGAGGAGGCGGAGGAGGCGCTCGGCGACTTCTCCGACCGGCTCCAACAAGCCTTCGACGAGACGCGGGCGCTGAAGACCCCCGGCCGTGGCGAGCCTCGTCCTCCTCGGCGCACCAACGCGGCCCACGACGGGCCCACCGCTGTCGCTCGAGCCCAGCTCGATGTCGTGCTCGACGCCCTGGAGCAGCTGCCCGAGGGCTTCGAGGTCCACCCCAAGCTGGCCCGACAGTTCGAGGCCCGCCGTCAGCTGTGGGAGACGGGCAAGGTCGACTGGGCCGCGGCTGAGGCCCTGGCGCTGGGGTCCCTCCTGGCCGAGGGCACCGACATCCGCCTCACCGGCCAGGACACCCGGCGAGGCACGTTCTCCCATCGCCACTCCGTCCTGTTCGACCACCGGACCGGGGCCGAGCACGTCCCCCTGACCGAGATCGGTCCCGACCAGGGCAAGTTCTGGGTCTATGACTCGTCGCTCTCGGAGTACGCGGCCATGGGCTTCGAGTACGGCTACTCGGTGGTGCACACCGAGGCGCTGGTCTGTTGGGAGGCGCAGTTCGGCGACTTCGTGAACGGCGGCCAGATCGTGGTCGACCAGTTCCTCGCCGCGGCAGAGGAGAAGTGGGGCCAGCGCTCCGGGCTCGTGCTCCTCCTGCCCCACGGCTACGACGGCCAGGGGCCGGAGCACTCCTCGGGTCGCATCGAGCGATTCTTGACCCTGTGCGCCGACGACAACATGCAGGTGGTCAACGCCACCACCGCGGCCCAGTACTTCCACCTGCTGCGGCGCCAGGTGCGTCGGGCTGGCCGCAAGCCGCTGGTGGTCTTCACTCCGAAGTACCTCTTGCGGGCGCGCGAGTCCCGCTCCTCGGTCGACGAGCTCAGCCACGGCTCCTTCCGGGAGCTCCTCGACGATCCCGGCGCCGACGACCCTGCCTCGGTCCGGCGGGTGATCCTGTGCTCGGGGAAGGTCGCCTACGACGCCATGCTGCGACGGGACGAGGCCAAGGCGCCGGTGGCCGTGGTGCGCGTCGAGCAGCTCTACCCCTGGCCCCAGGATGCGTTGAGCGAGCTGCTGGAGCGCTACCGGGGGGCCGACTCGGTGTACTGGCTCCAAGAGGAGCCCGAGAACATGGGCCCGTGGCCCTACGTGCACGGCCGCCTTCACCGGATCGTCGGCGGTGGGTGCAAGCTGGGCCACGCCAGTCGCCACGGGTACGGAAGTCCGGCTACCGGCAGCTTCAAGCTCCACCTCCGCGAGCAGGAGGAGCTCCTCGACCGGGCCTTCGAGGGGGTCGACTGAGGGGCCGGGCGCCCCTCCACCCGTTGGGTGCCGGCGCCCGGTAGGGTTTGTGTGACACCTGCCTTCCTCTCTAGAAGAGGGAACGCAGGATGCCGAAAGAGCTGGCGCTGCGGCTTCCCGCCTCGTAGCGCTCGGCGACGAACAGGGCGGGCGCACCGTGGGTTCCATCCGTGGCTCCTCGACCCGAGGGACGGAGGTCGCCGATGGTGCCGGCGCCGGTCGACGACCGGGCCGGCACGCGGACCCACCATGGAGAGGAGAGAGAGATGGTCGACCATGGCTGACGTTTCCCGCCATCTGGTCATCGACGGGTCCAACATCGCCACCGAGGGGCGCAGCCTGCCCAGCCTGGCCCAGTTGGACGAGGCCGTGCGGGCGTTGGTGAAGGAGCGGACCTTCGAGACCTGGACGGTCGTGGTCGACGCCACCTTCGGTCACCGGATCGACGCGTCGGAGAAGCAGATCTACGAGGAGGCGCTGGCGGCCAACGAGTTGGTGACGCCCCCGGCGGGGACGATCGGCAGAGGCGACAAGTTCCTGCTCGAGATCGCCGATCGGGCCGGGGCCACCGTCTTTTCCAACGACTCGTTCCAGGAGTTCCACGGCGAGTACGACTGGCTCTTCGACGAGGGCCGCCTCATCGGCGGGAAGCCGGTGCCGGAGGTGGGGTGGATCTTCACCGAGCGCACCCCGGTGCGGGGACCGAGGAGCCGGATGTCCACCCGGGGCGCAGAGCGTCGAGGCCGGCTCTCGGCGTCGGGCCGCTCAGGTGGGTCGAGGCGGGTCTTGTCGGCCACGGCCACGGGCCCGCCCCCGGTGCCCACCAAGCCGCCGCCGCGACCTGCTCGACGTGAGCCGGTGCGGGCGTCCAAGTCCACACCATCCGCGGTTGCCCCCGCCTCGGGAGCAGTCGAGGCCGAGCGGGAGCCACACAGCACCTCGCGCCGTCGAGCACCGTCGCCCTCGCCTCAGGCGGTGAACGATCCCCTCCCCTTCATCGAGTTCATCGCCGAGCATGGACCGGGCCAGAAGGTGGAGGGAGAGGTGCTGACCTTCACCAGCCATGGCGCCTTCGTTCAGGTCGGCGGTGTTCGCTGCTACCTGGCGTTGAAGTTCATGGGCGATCCTGCGCCCCGCAGTGCCCGTGACCTGCTGCAGCGGGGCGAGGTCCGCACCTTCGTGGTGCAGTCCATCGACGCGCCGCGCCGCGGGATCGACCTGGCCATCCCCGGTTTCGAGGTCCTCGACGGCGACCGGGGCCCGGGGCCCGAGCCTGCTGCGGGCGATGGGGAGGCTGCCGCTCCGGTGGCACGTCGGGTGCGGAGGGGCAAGGTCGCCGCGGCTGCGCACCCCGAAGCCGACGATGCGGCGGCGCCCATCGAGGCGGCGGCACCCCTCGAGGTGGTGCCGGCGGAGGACCGGCCCTCGCGCACTCGCCGGACCCGCACGGCGGCGCGAGCGTCGGACCTTGCACCGCTGGCCGAGGCCCCGGGCGTGGCCCATCAGCCGCACGCCGGGGGGACCGAGGAGGAGCCTGCCGGCCCTACCGTGGTGAGCAAGCGCGGCGCCAGGAAGCGGGCGGCCGGGGCACCAACTCCAGCGGCTGCCGTCGCGGCAGCGACTGAGGCGGCCATCGAGACCGCACGGTCCGAGGATGACGTGGTCGAGCCGACCGAGCCGACGGAGCCGACCCAGGAGGCCGGCGTGGCCACGGTGCCGGCCCGGAAGAGAGCAGCCGCCAAGAAGCCAGCCGCCAAGAAGCCAACCGCCACGAAGGCAGCAGCCAAGAAGGCAGCAGCCAAGAAGGCAGCAGTCAAGAAGGCACCGGCCGCCAAGAGGTCGGTGGCCAAGAAGGCCACGTCGAAGAGGGCAGAGGCCCCCGCCGAAGGGGCCCCCACCACCGAGACGGTGGCGGCCAAGAAGACGGTGGCGGCCAAGAGGGCAGCGACGAAGAAGAAGGCGCCGGCGAAGAAGGCGCCGGCGAAGAAGGCAGCGGCCAAGAAGGTGCCGGCGAAGAAGGCAGCGGCGAAGAAGGCAGCGGCCAAGAAGGTGCCGGCAAGAAAGGCGTCGGCGAAAAAGGCGTCCGCCAGCCCGGCCACCTCGGACGTCGTAGAGGCCGGGGAGTCGACCGAAGGGCCCTGAGCCCCTCGGCGTCACCGCCGGGCCGGTACCTTCGGCCGATGCGCATCGCGACCTGGAACGTGAACTCGCTCAAAGCTCGGCTCGGCCGGGTCGAGCAGTGGCTGGTCGAGGTGGCACCCGACATCGTCTGCCTCCAGGAGACGAAGCTGGCCGACGACGCCTTCCCGACCATGGCCTTCGCCGCCCTCGGCTACGAGGCGGTGCACCACGGCGAGGGTCGCTGGAACGGAGTGGCCATCCTCAGTCGGTCGGGGATCGACCAGGTCGTCGACGGCTTCGCTCCCGGCATCGAACCCGACGACGAGGCGCGGCTCCTCAGCGCCACCTGCGAAGGTGTCCGGGTGATGACGGTCTACGTGCCCAACGGTCGGGCGCTCGGCCACCCGATGTACCACCACAAGCTCAGCTGGCTGGCTCGTCTGCGACTCCATCTGGAGACGCTGGCCCGCCCCGACGAGGACGTCGTCCTGTGCGGTGACTTCAACGTCGCTCCTGATGACCGCGACGTGTGGGACCCGGCCGCCTGCCACGGTGGCACTCATGTCAGCCAGGCGGAGCGCACCGCCTTGGCCGAGGTCGCCCGGTGGGGCCTGGTGGACGTGTTCCGCCAACGTCACCAGGAGCACGGGCTGTTCTCGTGGTGGGACTACCGGGCAGGCAACTTCCACAAGCACCTGGGCATGCGCATCGACCTGGTCTACGCCAGCCGGCCACTGGCCGATCGCCTGTCGTGGGTGTTGATCGACCGCAACGCAAGGAAGGGGAAGCTGCCCTCGGACCACGCGCCTGTCGTGGCCGAGTTCGCCGAGCCCGACGCCCGGGGAGACGGCTCCCGGTCAGGCGGCCAGGTGGGCGCGCAGCTTGGCCAGACCTGATTCGAGGAGCTCGCGCACCTGATGACGGGTGAGGCCCAACTCGCGGTGGAGCTGCTTCATCGAGCGTTCGGGCGTGCCGTCCAGCCCGAACCGGGCGCAGACGACGGTACGTTCCAGCGGGGACAGGTCGTCGAGGAGATGCCGGTCGGCGTGGAGGCACACGGCGTCGAGGTCGATCTCACCGGCAGGGTCCGAGACGTCGGGCTCGGCGGCGCGGTCGGCCTCTGGCATCGGCCAACCGGGGTCACCGGGCCAGAGGTAGTGGGTCATGTCCCTTTCGTCGCGCCGCCGGCGCCGCCTGTCAAGCCTCTGGCTTCGATTTCGACGTCGGGTGGGCGGCCAGCACCTCCAATAGCGCCTGCCCGTAGCGCTCGGCCTTGACGGGCCCCAGCCCGGGCACGGCCAGCAGGTCCTTTCGGTTCGACGGTCGAGCCTCGGCCAGGGTGGCCAGCGTGGCGTCGTGGAACACGACGAAGGCGGGGACGCCCCCTGCCTTGGCCGCACCGGCGCGCCAGGCCTTGAGCGCAGCCAGCAGCTCGGGATCGGCGTCGCCGCCCACCTGGAGCTGGCCCCGTCGCCTGTTGTTGGCCTGGCCGCCCCTGGCACCCCGAAGGCGGGCTCGCTCCGCCGCCAGCCGGGAGCGCCACTCGGCCGGGCCGGAGGGCGCTGATCCGGCGGCCAGCGCGCCCCGGGCCGCCTCGATCTCCTCCAACCAGGGCGACGGTTGTCGCTTCATCACCCGGGCGCCGACGGTGCGCTCCCGAGCCCAGGAGCAGTGCAGCTCCCGCTCGGCCCGGGTGACGGCGACATAGAGCAGCCGCCGCTCCTCGTCCCTGGCCGCGTCGCTCTTGGCGAAGGAGATGGGGACCAGCCCACGCTCGAGGCCGGCCAGGAACACCACCGGCCACTCCAGGCCCTTGGCGCTGTGGAAGGTGGCCAGCTCCACCGTGTCCTGCGAGGCGCGGGGCGGCTCGGAGCGCAGGGTGGCCCCGAGCCAGGCAACGAAGCCGGCCACGCTGCCGTCGGGCTCGTGGGCGAGGTAGTCGTGGCCCAGGCGCACCAGCTCCTCGAGCACGGCCAGGCGCTCGGCGGCGGGGCCGTCGGGCTCGGGGACCGGACCGACATCCTCCAGGTCGAGGTGCGCCGCGGGCTCGAGGGCGGGCGTGCGCAGGGACATGGCCACGTCGGCCAGGCCGGTGGCCACCGGGCCGTGGGGTGGGCCCAGCCCGGCCAGGGCGGCTTTGACCTCGGGGCGGGAGAGGAACGCCCCCCCACCTCTGACCCGGAACGGGATGCCGGCGGCGCCGAGCGCACGCTCGAAGGCCACGAGCTGGGCGTTGGTGCGGGTGAGCACGGCGAGGTCGGACCAGGCAGAACCGGGGCGGTGGCGGTCGCGCATGGCCCGGGCGATGCCCCGTGCCTCGTCGACGTCGGTGTCGAAGCTGCGGATCCACGGCAATGGGCCTTCGGGGCGACGGGCCCGCAACACTCCCCCGGGCCCGGGGCCTGCGGAGATCACGGCTCCTGCGACGGCGAGGATCTGCGGCGTCGAGCGGAAGTTGTCGTCGAGGACGACGACGGTGGCGCCCGGTTCACGGCGCGAGAAGAGCTGGAGTTGGCTGGGGTCGGCCCCGTTCCAGGAGTAGATGGCCTGGTTGGGATCGCCCACGACGCAGAGGTCGGTGCTGGTGTCGGGGGCGGGCCCACGCCAGCAGGCCAGCAGGGCGGCCTGCACCGGGTTGACGTCCTGGAACTCGTCGACGAAGAGGTGGCGGTAGCGCCAGCGCTGGGCGGCTGCGAACGCGGGGTCGCCCGTCAGGGCCGAGACGCAGTCGAGGATCAGGTCGTCGAAATCCAGCTGGCCTCGCCGGCGCTTCTCGTCCTCGTAGCGACGGTAGAGCGAGGCCATGGCCGTTGCCGGCAAAGGTGGCTGGCGACCGGCCTGGTCGGCGGCCTCGGCGTAGCGTTCGGGCACGACCATCCGGGCCTTGGCCCACTCGATCTCCGCGGCCATGTCGGCGGGCTGCACCCGAGCACCGCCTGCACCACCGGCCAGGCGGGCGAGCATCCCGGCCTTGCGTTCGAGCAGTGTCGGCGGCCGGCGGTCGTTGTCGGCCCACCACTGCCGGAGCTGGGCGTAGGCGAGGGCGTGGAAGGTGCCGGCAGCCACGCGATCGCGCACGCCGAGAGCCTCGAGTCGCCGACCGAGCTCCGCAGCCGCCTTGCGGGTGAAGGTCAGGGCGAGCACGTGACGGGGCTCCGCACTGCCGGTGGCCGCACGGTAGGCGATGCGGCGGGTGAGCACCCGGGTCTTGCCCGAGCCGGCGCCGGCGAGGATGCACAGCGGTGCACCGGTGCTGGTGACCGCCTCCGCCTGGCGCTCGGTGAGCCCGTCGAGCAGCCCGGTCGCATCCATCCGGCCCAACCCTAGAGAGGGGATGGGACAGACGGGTGGATGGCTCCAAGCGCCACACCGTCAGTCACGTAGCACCCAGAAGATCAACGCCGGTTCACCTACGAGGTTTCGCCACCGCGAGATGGGTACTCGCGTCGCCAGGGCCACGTCACCAGCGCGCATCACCGGTGTGTCGTCACCGATGGTGACCTGTACGAGACCGGACGCGACGAGCACCAGCTCCGGGCCCTTTTGCGTGATCTCCGGGGTTGCCGTCTCGGCCGGCCCCAGCCGGACGAGGTAGGTGCGCAACCCCGCCTTGGGATCGTCCAGCAGTGGGGTCTGGGTACCGGCGGAGCCGCGGTGGAGACGGCCGAGCACGTAGCCGGGGAGGGGCGTGCTGGCCAGCAGCTCGTCCAGACCCACCCCCAGGCCATCGGCGAGGGTGAGCAGGGTGTCGAGGGAGAGACCGCGGCGGCCACCCTCTGCCTGTGAGATGGCGCTGGGGGAGACCCGGCCGAGGCGGGCCAGGTCGGTCTGGGTGAGGTTCCGCTGACGCCGTAGCTGCTCCAGCCCCCGCCCGAGGCGGCCGAGGGCCCGCTCGTCTTCGAGGACGATGCGCTCCTCCTCCAGACGCAGCCGGAGGAGCCGTCCCTGGACCGATGCCGGGCGTCCCTCGGCCTTGCCCACCCGCAGGTGGTCTTCGCCGAGCTCCAGCACGCACTGCGTCACCTTGGTGATGCGATCGATGGCCGACCGGCCCAGTTCCTCACGGGAGGCCTGCCAGTAGGCGAGGGCACCCAGGTCGAACAGCCTCGGGCATACCCGACTGAAGAAGCCCACGGCCCGGTCGGTGCCCCAGCGCCGGGCGAAGGCAGCAAGGCCGTCGATGACGACGTCTTTCGCAGCCCGACTCGTCCCGGTCCTGGCAGCAGGGGGCAGGTCCGTAGTCGCCAGCGGCGCCGAGGTGGCCGCCGCATCCTCGCTGAACCTCGGGCGGCGACGGCGGCGGTGACAATGGTGGTCCTGATCCGCAGACCGGAAGACGCCCGCCGTGAGACGCCTGACGGGCAGCCCCTCGACCCGGTCGGCGACGCCGTCGCCCAGGCGCTGGGCGACGTAGCCCAGGTTGTGGAGCACGCTGGCCCGCGTGTTCTGGTGGCCGAGCTCGCCGTACAGGGCAGCGCTCTCCTCGTACAGCGCGCCTGCGCGGGCGTAGTTCCCGCGGGCACGCTCCAGCTCCCCCAGGTAGTGCTGCACCCTGGCCAGCCCCCATGGGTCGCCGACCTGCCGGAACAGCGCCAGGCTCTCCTCCAGGTAGGAACCGGCGGCCC
>JAHWJI010000001.1 GCA_019348495.1 Actinomycetota bacterium
CACCGGCGCGCCGTGGCCATCACCGGCGACCAGGAATGAAACCTCCGTAGCACCCGGCGGGTCAGACCTTCTCACACCAGCGGAGAGGGGCGAGAGTGCTCGCGTTCATGTTTCCAGGGCAGGGATCGCAGCAACCGGGCATGGGTCGGCCCTGGCTCGGCCACCCTTCGTGGTCGGTGGTCGACGAAGCGTCGGAGCTCCTCGGCGCCCACCTGGCCCACCTGCTGCTCGACGCCGATGCCGACGAGCTGGTCTCCACCGGCAACGCCCAGCTGGCCACCTATCTGACCAGCCTGGTGGCGCTCGATGCGCTGCGCAGGGCGGGCGTGGCTCCGTCGGCGTGTGCCGGGCACAGCCTCGGGGAGTACAGCGCCCTCACCGCCGCCGCCACCCTCTCCCTGGCCGACGGCCTGGTCCTGGTGCGGGCCCGCGGCCAGGCCATGCAACGCGCCGCCGACACCCGTCCGGGGACCATGGCCGCCGTGCTCGGCCTCGACGACGACAGCGTCGAGCAGGCCTGCCGTCAGTCCGGAGGCGACGTGTGGGTGGCCAACCTGAACGCGCCGGGTCAGGTCGTGATCTCCGGGGCGCCCGACGCCGTCACCTCGGCGGGCGAGGCCGCCAGGGCCCTCGGCGCCCGCCGGATCCTGCCCATGGCCGTGAGCGGGGCGTTCCACACGCCGCTCATGGCCCCCGCCGAGGACGCCCTGGACGAGGCCCTGGCCACCGCCGTCCTGGCTGCGCCCGGCGTGCCGGTGGTCGCCAACGTCGACGCCGCCCCCCACCACCAGGCCGGGGCCTGGGCCGGGCTCTTGCACGCCCAACTGTGCAGTCCCGTGCGCTGGCGCCAGAGCATCGAGCGCCTGGCCGAGGACGGAGCCACCACCCTGGTCGAGGTGGGCCCGGGCGGCATCCTGTGCCGCCTGGCCCGACGGACGCTGCCCGACCTCGGGACAGCCTCGGTCTCGACGCCCGAGGATGTCGATCGGCTGGCCGAGGCGGTGCCACCGGCGCCGGCGCCCCCGCCCGCCGCACCCGAGGGCGAGCACCTGCACATGTCCGAGCGCCTCGTGGTCAGCCCCGCCGCCGGGGTGTTCTCACCCGCCGAACGCTGGCGGGAGAACCTGGCCGGCAGCCGGGTCGAGGTGGGCGAGGTCCTGGGCACCGTCGGCACCGAGGAGATCCGCTCCCGCTTCTCCGGCGTGGTCATGGGCATCATCGCCCACGACGGCGAGCAGCTCCTGCCCAGCCAGCCCATCGCCTGGTTGCGCACCGCGTGACGCAGTCCGGATCCGCATCGAAGGTGAGCGGGGTCGCCGTGGTCGGCTGGGGCGTCGCCCTGCCCGACACCACGGTGACCAACGCCGACCTGGAGGCCCGCCTCGACACCAGCGATCGGTGGATCACCGAGCGCACCGGCATCCGCGAGCGCCGCATCGGGGGCACCACCGGCGAGCTCGCCGCCGCCGCCGCCCGCCAGGCTCTGGTCGCGGCCGAGGCGTCCCCGGCATCGGTGGAGCTGCTGGTGGTGGCCACCTCCACCCCCGACCAGCAACTGCCGGCGACGGCGTCCACGGTCCAGGACGCCCTCGGGCTGCGCTGCGGTGCCTTCGACGTCAACGCCGCCTGCTCGGGCTTTGTCTACGCCCTGGTGGCCGGGGCGGGCATGACCGCCATGGGGGCCCGCCGGGTCCTGGTCGTGGGGGCAGACGTCATGAGCCGGGTCACCGACCAACAAGACCGCGGCACGGCGGTGCTCTTCGGTGACGGGGCCGGGGCCGTGGTCCTCGACGCCGTCGAGGGTCCGGGCCAGCTCCTGGGCTGGGACCTGGGCTCCGACGGCAGCCTGCGCCACCTGCTCCAGGCCGACGTCGGGGGCTACATCCGCATGGAGGGCAAGGAGGTCTTCCGCCGGGCCGTGCGGGTGATGGTGGAGTCCTCCGAGGCCGCCTTGGCCAGGGCCGGGCTCACGGCCGACGACGTCGACCTGCTCGTGCCCCACCAGGCCAACACCCGCATCATCCTCGCCGCCTGCGAGCGCCTGGGGATCCCCATGGAGCGCACGGCATCGGTCCTCGACCGCACCGGGAACACCTCGGCTGCCTCCATCCCCCTGGCCCTGGGTGACGCGGCCACCACCGGGCGCCTCTCCAAGGGCGACATCATCCTGCTGGTCGGCTTCGGCGCGGGTATGACCTGGGCCAGCACCGTCCTACGATGGGGACCGTGAGCGCCTCCGAACGTCGTACGAGGGGCCGCGTCGTGCTGGTCACCGGGGGCAACCGGGGTATCGGCCTGGCCTGTGCCCGCCACTTCGCCGACCTCGGAGAGCGGGTGGCGGTCACGCACCGGGCGTCGACGGCCGGTGACGACCGGCTCCTCCACGTCCGCTGCGACGTCACCTCCGCCAAGGAGGTCGACGCCGCCTTCGACGAGGTGGAGGAGCGCCTCGGTCCCGTGGAGGTGGTGGTCTCCAACGCCGGCACCAACCGCGACACCCTGCTCATGCGCATGAGCGAGGAGGCCTTCACCGAGGTGGTCGACGCCAACCTGGTGGGCGCCTTCCGGGTGGCCAAACGGGCCTGTCGAACGATGATGCGGGCGCGGTGGGGACGCCTGATCTTCGTGTCGTCGGTGGTGGGGATGACCGGCGCCGCCGGACAGGCCAACTACGCCGCATCCAAGGCAGGGCTGGTCGGCTTGGCCCGGTCGCTGGCCCGGGAGCTGGGCTCGCGGGGCATCACCGCCAACGTGGTGGCGCCGGGGCCGATCGAGACGGACATGACCGCCGCGCTCACTGAGGCCCGCCGGGCGGAGCTGCTGGCTGCCGTGCCTCTCGAGCGCTTCGCCACTCCCGACGAGGTGGCTGCGGCGGTGGCCTTCCTCGCGTCCGACGAAGCGTCCTACGTCACCGGCGCCCTGCTGCCGGTCGACGGTGGGCTCGGCATGGGGCATTGAGCCCCGAGTGCGTTGTCCGGCGATACTCGACGGTTCCGTCCGACCGCGAGGTCGGGCGGGCTTCGGCCTCGAGGGGCCGGCATGACGACCACCATCACCACGATCACGACCTCGGCCAAGGTGCCGACCGACCAGGGAGAGCCACATGGCCGATGACACGTTCGACAAGTTCCGGGACTGCGCCGTGGAGGTGCTGCAGGTGACCCCCGACCAGGTGACCATGGACGCCAGCTTCAGCTCCGACCTCGACGCCGACAGCCTCGACCTGGTGGAGCTGGTCATGGCCCTGGAAGAGGCCTTCGACATAGAGGTCCCCGAAGAGGACCTCGATGGCATCGAGACCGTGGGCCAGGCGTACAAGATGGTCGAGGCGAAGCTGACGCCGTGACCCAGCCACGGCGGGTCCGCGCATGAACGGCCGACGGGTGGTCGTCACCGGTATCGGGGTGGTCGCCTCGTGTGGCGTCGGCCCCGACGCCTTCTGGGACGGCCTCCTGGCCGAGCCGCCCCGGGGAGAGCGCCGCATCGGCGACTTCGACCCGAGCCCTTGGCTCGGTCCCAAGGAGGCCCGACGCACCGACCGCTTCGCCCAGTTCGCGGTGGCGGCCGCGGCCATGGCCCTCGACGATGCCGGACCGGTGGGCGCCGACCCCGATCGCTGTGGCGTGATCATCGGCAGCGGGGTGGGCGGGTTGGAGACCCTCGAGAAGCAGATCGTCATCTGTCACACCAAGGGGCCCGACCGCGTGTCGCCCTTCCTGGTGCCCATGATGATGGCCAACGCCGGGGCGGCCACCGTCTCCATGCGCTTCGGGTGGCGGGGGCCGTGCGAGACCCCGGTCACGGCCTGTGCGGCCGGAACCCATGCCATCGGCAACGCCGCTCGACTGGTGGCCGCGGGCATCATCGACGCGGCCCTGACCGGGGGCACCGAGGCGGCGCTCACCCCCGCCGGCATCGCCGGCTTCACCAACATGACCGCCCTGTCCAGCTCGGGGTTGTCCCGACCCTTCGACGTCGGCCGCGACGGTTTCGTCATCGCCGAGGGCGGCGCCGTGCTGGTGATCGAGGCGCTCGACGCCGCCCGGGCCCGGGGGGCGCGCATCTACGGCGAGATCCTGGGCTCGGCCAGCACCGCTGACGCCCACCACATCACCGCCCCCGACCCCGGGGGGGGCGGCGCGGTGCGGTGCATGGAGCTGGCCCTGGCCGACGCCGGGGTGGCGACGAGCGACATCCGCCAGATCAACGGGCACGGCACCTCGACACCGCTCAACGACGCGGCCGAGGCCCAGGCCATCGCCAAGGTCTTCGGTTCATCGGGCCCACCGGTCACCTCCACCAAGGGGGTCACCGGCCATGCCCTGGGCGCGGCCGGCGCCCTGGAGGCCAGCGCCGTGCTGCTGTCGATCGATCGTGGTGTGATCCCGCCCACCGCCGGCCTGACCACCCTCGACCCCGACATGGCCATCGACGCCGTCTTCGGCGCCTCCCGCCCCTGGGAGCCCGGCCCCACCCTGTCGAACAGCTTCGGCTTCGGCGGCCACAACGGCTGCCTGGTCCTGGCCCCCGTCGACTCCTGAGGCCGGTTCGCCGCAACGCAGCCAAGCGAGTGACGGCGAGGGTCAGCTGGTCAGGATGAACAACAGGCTGGCCTCGCAGGCCGGCTGGCCTCCCACCGTGGCCCAGCCCTGGCCTTTGCCCGCACGGGGCGACATCCGGCCCAGCTCGACCTCGAGCTCGAGGGTGTCGCCCGGCTCCACCTGGCGCCGGAACCGGGCACCGTCGATGCCGCCGAAGAGCACCAGGTGACCGGTGAAGCGCTCGTCGGACAGCACCGCAACCGCTCCGACCTGGGCCAGCGACTCGATCATGAGCACCCCCGGCAGCGTGGGCCGTCCCGGGAAGTGGCCGGCGAAGAAGGGCTCGTCGCCGGTGAGGCGCCAGCTCCCGCGCGCCGAACGACCGGGTTCGACGTCGTGGACCTCGTCGAGGAGCAGGAAGGGCGGCCGGTGCGGTAGCCAGTCGGTGGGATCGGCCATCACGCGGCCATTGCCCTGAGGAGCTTCTTGGGCGTGTCCCTGGGCGAGATCTTGGGCCAGGCCTGGGAGATCCTGGCCTGGCCGTCGATCAAGTCGATCAGGAAGGCGGAGCGGATGACGCCCTGGTACGTACGCCCGTACATGGTCTTGTCACCCCATACCCCGTACTCGTCGGCCACGAGGTGGGCCGGGTCCGACAGCAACGGGAAGCCGAGGCCGAACTTCTCGTCGAAGGCGGCCAGGTCAGCCGGCGGATCGGGGCTGATGCCGAGCACGACCGTGTCGCCCACGTCGGCCAGGACGTCACGCAGGCCACACGCCTGGGTGGTGCAGCCGGGGGTGTCGGCCTTGGGGTAGAAGTACACGAAGTGCCGTACCTTGCGCTCCTCGAGCGACGTGCTCAGCGTGAAGGGATTGCCCTCCTGGTCGAGCAGGGTGAAGTCGGGGGCTTCGTCGCCCGGCTCGAGCACCATGGGTCGACGATAGATCACGCGATGAGCTGGGGCCTGTGCCATCGTCGACACGGCATGCGAATCGTCATCAGCGAGTTCATCAGCCTCGACGGTGTGGTGCAGGCCCCCGGCGGCCCCGACGAGGACACCGACGGGGGCTTCCGCCACGGCGGGTGGTCCATGCCGTTCTTCGACCCCGAGGTCATGGGGTCGAGCATCGACGAGATGGCCCAGCGGACCGACGCGCTGCTCTACGGCCGGCGCACGTGGCAGGTCATGGCCGGTGCGTGGCCCGGGCGGGCCGGTGACCCCTTCGCCGACTGGATCAACGCCGTCGAAAAGCACGTCGTCTCCGACACGCTCTCCGAGGCCGACCTGACGTGGGCGCCGACCTCACTGATCCGCGGTGGCGACCTCACCGCGGCCGTGACCGCGCTGCGCGAGCGACCGGGTGGCGACGTGAACGTCATGGGCAGCGCCCGTCTCGTGCGGTCGTTGCTCGAGGCCGACGTCGTCGACGAGCTGAACCTCATGATCGAGCCGATCCTCCTCGGCGGCGGCAAGGGCATCTTCCCGACCGACGGCGCGGCGCGGCGCTTCGAGCTCGTGTCCGCGGCCACGACGGCCACGGGGGTGCAGGTCTGCCGGTACCAGCGGGCGCGCTAGCCCAGGGGCCTTCTGGGCACCGCGTGGCGCCAGCCCGGCGCTGGTCCGGTGGCGACCGGAGCTCTAGGCCGGCCGCCGGCGCAGGCGGGCCACCTTCTGCCCCGCCCAGGCCAGCAGTCCCAGCACCAGGAACGGCCCGGCGTAGCCCGCCACCACCACCATGCCCCCCACCACGGCGACAGCCCCCTCGAGGGCACGGGCCAAGCTGCGATCCAGGCCCGCCACCGGCTCGGGCCCGCCCGCAAACGCCGCCCCCGGTTGCGTGAGGGCGACGCGCAGGGTGGAGAACGCGGCCAGGTCCTCGAGGGATGCCTGTTGGGCGGCGAGCTGCTCGATCTCCATACGTGTGGCCGACACCTGCTGGCGTACGGCCAGGACCTCTCCCACGTCGCCGGCTTGGGCGAGCAGGCCGTTCAGGGCCTCCTCCTCAGCTCGCAGCGACCGTAGCCGGGCGTCGAGGTCGACCAGCTGAGCGGTGACGTCGTCACCTGCGACCTGCACCGAGCGCACCTCGCCGACCTCGGACAGCGCGGCCCGGGTGGCGTCGAAGCGCTCGGCCGGCACGCGTAGCGTCAGGTCGGCCCGGCCCGGCCCTTCTTCGAAGCTGGACGTCGAGGAGCTGACCACGAAGCCACCCTGGCCCCGGGCTACGTCGGCCACCCGGTCGAAGGCCTGGGGAATCGGCCCTTGCACCTCGATGGCCATCTCCGCGTGCTTGACGACCCGGGGTTCGCCACCGGGGACCACAGGAGGTGCGACCGCTACGCCCGACGGCGCCGGGCGGGCCAGGTCGGCCGACGCGGCAGCCTCGTCGCTGCCCACCGGAGCAGAGCTACCGGCCGGGCCGGTGACGACGTCGCCCCCGGAGCCGGAGACCGCAGCCGAGCCCGCCTCGGGACCGACGGAGCCCGCCAGACCGTCGCCGACGGCGTACATCCCGTCGTCGACGACCGCCACGGCGGCCCCGGCCAGGACGAAGACGGCGAGACCAGCCGCCACCAGCCGCCGCCGGGACCACCGTGGCCCCCCGGCGACGCCCCTCTCCAGATCGAAACTCGTCGACGCCATGGCCGCTCCCTCGCTCGTCCGTCCCCCCTTGGACGACGCGCGGTAGGCGACCGGTTCCCCCGGCCTAGGGGGCCTGCTCCCTGCCGGCGGCGATGGCCTTGAGCTTGGAGCCGGCCGAGATCTTGACCGCCTTGGCCGCGGGAACGTCGATGCTCTCGCCTGTCTGGGGGTTGCGGCCGGTGCGGGCCGCCCGGTCGACCTGCTCGAAGGAGATGAAGCCGGGGAGGGAGATCTTCTCGTCGCCCTGGGCCACCACGCCGGCCACCACCTCGAAGAGGCCCTTGAGGGTGGCGTCCACGTCGCGAGACGAGACGCCCGACCGGTTGCTGACGGCGTCGATGAGCTCGGTTCTGTTCATGGTGAGGGCCTCCGGGACGTGGCCGAGCCTGGGCCCGGTCGATGGGGAACGGTGCATGGGCCCACGGGCCCGCTGCCGCCAAGCTAGGCCGCGAGCGCGGCCAGGACGCGGACCACCGTAGCGCGCCCGCTCGGCGCCAGTGCTCAGACGTAGCCGTCGCCGTCGCCCATGGGCGGGTCCTCGGTGAGGTGCATGGCCTCCTCCTCGGCGGAGCGGGGCTCGACCCGCTCGGTGGCCACGTCCCTGGTGGTGGTGTCGCCGCTGGCGATGTCGCCGGCGTCGAGGTCGTCCCAGGCGGTGGGGTCACCGACCTCCGTGGCCACGCTCTCCCCGATCAGGTCGAGGCCCTCGTCGCCCCCGGGCGCCACCAGCGGCCCGACCGGATCGTCCACGAACCCGGCCGCCGCGGCCACCTCGGGCTCCTCGCGCTGCAGTCGCTCCTCCAGGGGCTCGTCACGCTGCTGGCCACTGACCGTCAGCGCCTCCTCGTCCACGCCCAGGGGCTTGTCGGGCGGGTACTCGGCGGGAAGCTTGTCGTCATCGAGCAGCTCGGACAGGTTGGCGTCGTCAGGCATGTCGTCGCCCTACCCTTCCCGGCGCCGACGCCTACCCGGCGTCGAGCGCGGCGCGCATGGCGCCCACGAAGTCGGCCGCTGCCTCGGGGCCACCACCGTCGAGCAGGGCCCGCAGCAAGGCCGAGGCTACGACCACCCCGTCGGCCTCCATGCACACCTCCACCGCCTGGGCCGGGGTGGAGATGCCAAAGCCGATCAGCACGGGCCGGTCGGTGACAGCCTTGAGGCGCTTGGCCATGAGACCGGCCGACGTGGCCAGGTCGGCGCGCTCGCCGGTGATGCCCATGCGGCTCACGCCGTAGACGAAGCCGCGCGAGCGCTCGGCGATGAGAGCCAGGCGGTCGTCGGGGGTCACGGGGGCGGCCAGGAGGATGGTCTCGACGCCGGCGGCCGCGGCCTCGGCCTCCCAGACCGCCGACTCCTCCAGGGGCAGGTCGGGCAGGATGGCGCCGGACACCCCGGCGGCGGCCAGCGATCGGGCGAAGCGCAGGTCGCCCATGCGGTACGCCAGGTTGTAGTAGGTCATGACGATCACCGGCACGTCCACCTGGGCCCGGCGCACGTCGGCGAGGATCGACGCCGGGGTGGTGCCCCGGGCCAGGGCCCGAGTCGAGGCCTCCTGGATGGTGGGGCCGTCCATGACCGGGTCGGAGAAGGGGATGCCGACCTCCACGGCGTCGGCCCCGGCGGCGACCACCGCGGCCAGCACCTGCGTCCAGTCCTCGTCGAGGCCCCCGGTGACGTAGGGCACCAGCAGCTTGGCGCCCTCGTCCCGCCGGGCGCGCAAGGCCCGCTCGAGGGTGGCGCTCATCCTGCGTCGGTGGGCCGGCCGAGCAGGGCCGCCACGTGGGCCACGTCCTTGTCGCCCCGGCCGCAGAGGTTGACGACCACGGTGGCGCCGGCGGGGATGGCCCTGCCCGCCTCGCGCGCCACCCAGGCCAGGGCGTGGGCCGGCTCGAGGGCCGGGATGATGCCCTCGGTGCGGCCGAGGAGCTGGAAGGCCTCGAGCACCTCGGCGTCGCCCACGCTCGGGTACTCGGCCCGCCCACCGGCGGCCAGGTGGGCGTGCTCGGGACCCACGCCGGGATAGTCGAGGCCGGCGGAGACCGAGTGGGCCTCGCTGACCTGGCCGTGCTCGTCCTGGAGCAGCATGCTGGCCGAGCCGTGGACGACCCCGGGCAGACCGCGACCGATGGCGGCACCGCCCTCGGGCTGGACCCCGACCAGGCGGGCGGTGGTGTCGACGAAGCCGGCGAAGATCCCTGCGGCGTTGGACCCTCCACCCACGCAAGCCACCACCACGTCGGGGACGCCCCCGTCGAGCAGCGCCCGGCACTGGACCACCGCCTCGTCACCGATCACCCGCTGGAGCTCGCGGACCATCCACGGGTAGGGGTGGGGGCCCATGACCGACCCGAGGCAGAAATGTGTGGTCTCCACCGACGACACCCAGTCGCGCATGGCCTCGTTGACCGCGTCTTTCAGGGTGCGGCTGCCCGAGGACACGGGACGTACCTCGGCGCCGAGCAGGTTCATGCGAAAGACGTTGAGGGACTGGCGCTCGGTGTCGACCTCGCCCATGTAGATGATGCACTCGAAGCCGAAGAGGGCGGCGGCGGTGGCCGTGGCCACACCGTGTTGGCCGGCCCCGGTCTCGGCGACCAGGCGGTGCTTGCCCATGCGCTGGGCGAGCAGGGCCTGGCCCAGCACGTTGTTGATCTTGTGGGAGCCGGTGTGGTTGAGCTCGTCACGCTTGAGCAGGACCCGCACCCCGAGTTGCCGGGAGAGGTTGCGGGCCTCGGTGAGCGGTGAGGGCCGTCCGGCGTAGTCGCGCAACAGGGCGTCGAGCTCGGACCGGAACGCGGGGTCGGCCCAAGCCGACCGGAACGCGTCCTCCAGCTCGAGGCAGGCGGGAAGCAGTGCCTCGGGCACGAAGCGACCACCGAAGTGACCGAAGCGCCCGCTGGTGCTCGGTTCCCCCATGCCCGGTGTCGGGTGCAGCGACGTCATATCCGATCCCAGTCCCAGTCGTAGGGGGCGTCGGCGGCTGCCTCCCAGGCCGGGCGCCCCGCCTCCTTGGCGGCGGAGACGAAGGCCCGCACCAACCGGGCGTCCTTGCGCCCGGGCTCGACCTCGACCCCGCTGACCACGTCGACACCGAAGGGTCGGACCCGGGCGATGGCCTCGGCCACGTTGTCGGGAGCGAGGCCGCCCGCCAGCACCAGGCGTTGGCCGGCCGGCGCGTCCTCGGCCATCGACCAGTCGAAGACCTTGCCCGAGCCCGGACTGGCGCTGTCGATGAGCACCAGGTCGGCCCCGTGGTCGGCGGCCCGGGCGATGGCCGGGTGCCCGGCGGTGAAGGCCTTGATCACCACCGGGACACGGGTCCGCACCCACTGGGTCTGCTCGGCGGTCTCCCGGCCGTGGAGCTGGGCTGCCCGCAGACCGGTGGCGTTGACGATCTCCACCACCCGCTCGGGGGCCTCGTCGCGGAACACCCCGACGGTGAGCACCTCGGGCGGCAACCGCCGCACGATGTCGCGCACCAACTGGGCCGCCACCTGGCGGGGCGAGGGAGCGAAGATGAACCCGACCGCGTCGGCCCCCATGGCCACCGCCAGCAGGGCGTCCTCCTCGCTGGTGGTCCCACAGATCTTGACGAAGGTCATGCCCGTGCGCCGACGAGGCGGCCCAGCGCCGATGCCGGATCGGCGTTGGTGACCAACCACTCTCCCACCAGCACGGCGTCGTAGCCGGCCCGGCCCAGGGCCCGCACGTCGTGGGGCCCGGCGATGCCGGACTCGGCCACCCGCAGCGCAGCGCCGGCGAGGCGCGGCGCCAGGGCCCGGGCCCGGTCCCCATCGACGGCGAAGGTGGTCAGGTCCCGCTGGTTGACCCCCACCAGCGAGGCACCGGCGGCCAGGGCCCGGTCGGCCTCCGCCTCGTCGTGGACCTCGACGAGGGCATCGAGACCGACGTCGTGGGCCAGGGCCAGCAGGCCGGCCAGCTCGTCGTCGTCGAGGGCGGCCACGATGAGCAACACGGCGTCGGCGCCCATGATGCGGGCGTCGAGGACGTCGCGGCCGTCGACGGTGAAGTCCTTGCGCAGGACCGGAAGGGAGCACGCGGCCCGAGCCTCGGCCAGGTCGGCCGGCGACCCGCCGAAGAACTCGGCGTCGGTCAGCACCGACAGGGCGGTCGCCCCGCCGGCCTGGTAGCGCGCGGCCAGCTCGGCCGCCACCAGGTCGGGAGCAAGGGCTCCCCGCGACGGTGACCGCCGCTTGATCTCGGCGATGACGGCCGTCCGGTCGGCTGCGGCCAGGGCGGCGGCGAAGGGGCGGACCGGCGGAGCGGCCAGAGCCGCCTCTCGCAGCGCCTCGAAGGGGCGCTCGTCGGCTGCGGCCGCCGCACGGTGGGCGACCACGATGCGGTCGAGGTAGGTGGCCACCGGTGAACTCTACCGGCCTAGTCGTCGCGGCTGGCCCGGGACAGCGCCACCAGGGGCAGGACCACAAAGCCCAGGCAGGCCACCACCAAGGCAGCCACCGCCATGGCCAACATGGCGGCCGAGCCCACCACCAGACCCAGTGCTCCGAGAGCCACCGCCGTCCCGAAGGCCGCCACCGGGGCCAAGGTGGCGGCCCGCCCGAGACGGCCGTCCCTGCCCGGGCCCCGGTGGTAGGGCTCGTCGGGCAGGTCCCGGGGGTCGACGTCGTCGTCGTCGGCTTCGAAGGGCTCGAAGGGGCGAGCACCGCTCCCGTCGGCGCCGCCCGCGCTCCTCCCGGCCGTGCCCTGGGCCCGGTCGTAGGCCCGGCGGCGACCCTGGTCGCCGAGCACGCTCCAGGCCTGGTTGATGGCCCGCATGCGCCGTTCGGCCTCCAGCCGCTCAGGGCCCTCTCGATCGACGAAGAAGTCGGGGTGGTGGTGCCGGGCGAGGCGGACATAGGCCCGGCGGATCTCCGACGCCGGGGCGTCCTCGGCCACACCCAGGACCTGGTAGTGGTTCACCCCGATGTCGTCGAGCTCGAGGGCCCCCGGGCCGGCGCCCGCGGGGGTGCCACGGTGTCGGGCGCCCCGGTGTCGGGCGGGGGCGGGACCACGCACTCGGGCGGGGCCAGGGGGAACGCCTCGCCGGGCGGGATCGTGACCATGAGCGGTTGGGGCCCGGGTGAGAGGCAGACCAGGGTGAAGACGGCGCGCCCGGCGGCATCAGTGGCGGCCAGGCCGGTCCCCTCGAGAGCCCAGCTGCCCCCGCCGGCGAGGGTCACCTCCACGCCGGGACGGGGCGCCACCCGGATCACGCCGTCGTCGTCGACGGCCTGGGACGAGACCCGTACGGCCACGTTGGTTCGCCGGCCCACCGGTGGAGGGTCGGGGGCCACGGCAAGATCGACGAGGGTGGACTGGAAGCGCTCGACCGTCGACACGATGTCGGGGGCTCCCCCTGCGGCCACGAACAGGATCTGGGGTTCGATGGCCGCCAGCTCGGGCGCCAGCCACGCCCGTATCCGGTACCGGCCCCCGAGGACACTCGACGCCCGCCAGGCGCCGTCGGCGGCGGTGGTGACGTCGCGGGTGGCGACGGCGTCGCCCACCAGGCGCTCGAGGCGCACCGTCGCCCCCGCCACCGGGCCGTCGGGGCCCTCGACCCGCCCGGCCAGCGTGGCCGGGCCGGGCCCCACCACCACCTCCGAGGTGGTGGTCGTGCCCTCGACGGGCGCCAGGGCCACCCCGCTGAAGTCGGGCGGCGCCGTCGTGGTGGTGGAGGCGCCGGGATGGGGCTCGGGCACGGCCAAGGGCTCGAAGGGGTCCCCCCCGCTACAGGCGGCCACGACCAGCGTGGTCGTCAGGGCCGCCGCCACCAGGGCGGACCGGTGCCTCACGGGACCAGGGGCAGCGCCTCGACGCGGCCGGTCGACTCCCCACCGTCCCAGCACAGGCGGGCCTCGGACGGCACCTCGACGTCGCGGCGGACGTAGGCCAGCGCCACCGGCGCCCGGCGCTCGATCGACTCCCCCACGCTGGTGAGGGCGCCCACCTCCCGGCCGCCGACCTCCACCGTGGCCCCCACGGGCGGCAGGACGTTGGTGGCCACCACCACACCGCGCAGCCGGCGGGGGACGTTGCCCCCCCGTGCGTCGATGCGGGCCACCAGCTCCTGGCCGGTGAAGCACCCCTTGGTGAAGCTCACCGTGCGCTCCACCACCCCGGCGGCGGCGGGGATGGTGGAGGCGTCCAGCTCGGCGCCCATGCGAGGGACACCGGCTTCGATGCGCAGCGCCTCGTAGGCGTCGGGGCCCACCACCAGGGCGCCCGGGGGCACGGCGGGGTCGGGCCCGAGCAGGTCGAAGCCGGGTACACCCGGTGTCTCGGCCAGGACCCGCCACGTGCCTGGGGGCGGGTCAGGCAGTTCCGCGGCGCCGGCCCCCCGCACCGCCAGGCACCGCCAGGCCAGCGCTTCGAGGTCGCAGCGCACCCGTAGCTTGAACCGCTCCAGGCGCTCCAACACGGCGTGGCCCCACCCGGCGTCGGTGTCGAGGACGACCTCGTCGTCGCCCACCCGGGTCAAGCGCACCAGGGCGTCGACCTTGCCCTGGGGCTGGAGCACCAGGGAGAACGCCGACCCGCCCACGGTGACGGCGGCCACGTCCTGGCTGAGCTGGCCCTGCAGGAACGAGACGGCGTCGGGCCCCCACGCCCGCAGCACGTCGCGAGCGAGCTCGTGGGCGGCGATGCCCCGGCGCAGGGCGATGGCTTCGTCGGTGGCGACCATCAGCGTGCCTCCGGTTGTCTCGGCGTCGACGTGGGGGTCGGCGTGGGTGTCGATGCCTGGCGGCGGCGGGCGGTCATGCGCCGGGCGGCGGGAACGGCGGCCAACAGGGCGGCGGCCTTGTTCCGGGACTCCTGCTCCTCGGCTTCGGGGTCGCTGTCGGCCACGATGCCGGCCCCGGCCTGCACCGAGGCCCGCTCCCCGGCCACCACCATGGTGCGAATGGCGATGGCGGTGTCGAGGTTGCCAGAGAAGTCGAGGTAGCCGACCAGACCGGCGTAGGGGCCGCGCCGGGTGGGCTCGAGCTCGTCGATGATCTGCATGGCCCGCACCTTCGGCGCGCCCGACATGGTCCCGGCGGGCAGCGTGGCCCGCAACACGTCGACGGGGCCGAGCCCGGGCCGCAGCCGACCCGACACCTGAGAGGTGAGGTGCATGACGTGGCTGTAGCGCTCCAGGGCCATGAGCTCGTCGACCTCCACCGTCCCCCACGTGGCCACCCGGCCCACGTCGTTGCGGGCCAGGTCGACGAGCATGACGTGCTCGGCCACCTCCTTGGGGTGCTCCACCAGCTCGGCGGCCAGGCGGCGGTCGTCGAGGTCGCCATCGCCCCGGGGCCGGGTGCCGGCGATGGGCCGGGACAGGATGCGCCCGTCGAGGAGCTGGACCATCTTCTCGGGTGACGACCCCACGATGCTCACCTCGGGATGGCGCAGGAAGTACATGTAGGGGCTGGGGTTGACCTGGCGCAGCACCCGGTAGAGGTCGAAGGGCTCGGCGTCGAGGGCGAGGTCGAAGCGCTGCGACAGCACCACCTGGAAGACGTCCCCGTCGAGGATGTGCTCCTTGGCCACCTCCACCGCCTTGCAGAAGACCCCGGGCGCCATGGTGGAACGCACCTCGGGGAGGGCATCGCCGGGATCGGGAGGGTCGACGACCGGTTCCGACGTCGGCCGGGCGCCGTCGACCGCCAAGGCGTCGACGCGATCGACGGCGCCGTCGTAGGCGGCGTCGAGCTCGTCGTCGGTGGCGTCGGGGCCCACGATGACGTTGTCGATGAGGGTCACCCGTTGACGCCAGTGGTCGAACACCGCCAGCTGGCCGATGACGCTGAGCAGCGCGTCGGGCACGCCCTGGTCGTCGCCGGGTGCGTCGGGCAGGTGCTCCACCTCGCGCACCACGTCGTAGCCCAGGTAGCCGACCAGGCCCCCGTGGAGGGGGGGCAGCTCCACCAGGGCGGGTGAGCGGTAGGCGTCCAAGACGGCCTCGATGGCCGACAGGACACCGCGGTCGAGCGGGACGGACGAGGGCAACGTGCCCTCGAGCTCGATGCGTCCGTGGCGGGCGACGAGGGTGGCCAGCGGGTTGCGGCCGATGAAGGAGAAGCGGGACCAGCGCACCCCCTGTTCCACCGACTCGAGGAGGAAGCCGGGGCCCTCGCCCACCACCCGGGCAAAGGCCGCCACCGGGGTGATCAGGTCGCCCAGCACCTCCCGCCACACCGGCACCACGGTGTGGGTACGGGCCAGCGCCCGGAAGTCCTCCCGGCTCGGTCGGGGCACGACAGCGACGCCGTCAGCCGGCGCCGAAGCGGCGGGAGAAGCAGGTGCGATCGCCGGTGTGACAGGCGCCTCTGCCCTCCTGGTCCACGACGAACAGCAGGGTGTCGCCGTCGCAGTCGTAGTAGGCCCGGCGGACCCACTGGCGATCGCCGGACGTGTCGCCCTTGGCCCACTCCTCCTGACGGGACCGGCTCCAGAACACGGTGCGACCGCTGTCGAGGGTGCGGCGCAGGGTGGCGGCGTTCATCCACGCCATCATGAGCACCTCGCCGCTGTGCGCGTCCTGCACGATGGCAGGCACCAGCCCGGCCGCGTCGTAGCGCACCGCGGCCAGCTCGGCCTCGCTGGCCGTGATGGGGGTGACGACGGGCACGACCGCCATGGTAGGCCGACCGGCGTACGTTGCCCGGGGCGCTTTCGCCGACCTCCTAACCTGGGGACATGCCGGCGACCAGAGACGTGCCACCACCCACCTTCGACGACGAGGGCGCCGAGCGCCTCCACCGCAAGCAGCGGCTGGCGGCGGCATTGCGCATCTTTGCCCGCCTGGGCTACTGCGAGGGCGTGGCCGGCCACATCACCGCCAGGGACCCGGGGCGGCCCGATCACTTCTGGGTGAACCCCTACGCCCGCTGGTTCGGTCGCCTACGGGTCTCCGACCTGGTGCTGGTGGACGAGGCGGGCCGGGTGGTGGAGGGCGACGCGCCCGTCAACGTCGCCGCCTTCGCCATCCACTCCCAGGTCCACGCCGCCCGCCCCGACTGCGTCGCTGCCGCCCATGCCCACTCGGTGGCCGGCAAGGCCTGGTCGTCGCTCGGGCGCCTGCTCGACCCCATCACCCAGGACGCCTGCGCCTTCTACGAGGATCACGCCCTGTTCGACGACTACACCGGCGTGGTGCTCGACGTCGAGGAGGGCAAGCGCATCGCCCACACCCTGGGCGAGGCCAAGGCCGTCATCCTGCGCAACCACGGCTTGCTCAGCGTGGGCCACAGCGTGGACGAGGCGGCCTGGTGGTTCATCGCCATGGACCGCAGCTGCCACGCCCAGCTCCTGGCCGAGGCCGCGGGCGAGCCGGTCAGCATCGACACCGAGGTGGCCACGCTGGCCGCTGGCCAGGTGGGGGGCCACCACACCGGTTGGCTGGGCTTCCAGGGCCTCTACGAGTGGATCGTGCACGAGGAACCCGACCTGTTGGGCTGACCGGGGAGCTAGGGAGTGGCCGACCGTCCCTCGGCCTCGGCCACGATGGCGGCCGCTCGGGCCCGGGCGTCTCGCAGCAGGGCCCGGGCCGCCCGCTGGGCCAGGGGCAGGTGGTCGTAGCCGGCGTAGTCCCCCTCGTCGATGCGCCCGAACCGCTCCCGCTGCTCGGAGAGCTCCTGGCGCAAGCCCAGGACCTGGCGTTCGGCTCGCTCGGCCCGCTGCCTGGCCTCGGCCACCTGGCGCTCGGCTTCGGCGAGGGCGTCGCGGTTGTCGTCGCCGTCGTGTCCGTCTGCGCTCGAGTGGAGGGCCGTCTCGAGGCGGGCGGCCAGCTCGTCGCGCTCCCGCTCGGCCCGCTCGGCCCGGGCGTTGGCCTCACCCACGGCGGCGGTGGCCTTGTCGATGGCCGCGGCGTCGCGCTGGCGCCGGCGCTGCATGCGCTCGATCGACGTGACCACCGCAGCCAGGAGCCGGTCGACCTCGTCGCGGTCGTAGCCCCAGACCCGGCCACCGAAGTCCGGCTGGCGGAGGTCGCCGAGGGTCAGGCCCACGCAACCACGCTACCGCTCGCCGTCTGGCCCGGGTGCACGGGCGCCGGGCGGTCGGGCGTCGAAGGTGGCCACCAGCCGCCGGGCGGCTCGGACCTCGTCGACCCTGCCCACCGGGGTGGTCCGAGGAGCGAGACGGTCGTCGGAGGACGCGCCCTCGGCGATGCGCACCAGGGCATCGGCCAGAGCGGCCAGCGTCTGGGGGCTCTCGGTCTCGGTCGGCTCGATCATCAACGCCTCCTTCACCACCAGGGGGAACGACACCGTGGGGGCGTGGAAACCCTCCTCCAGGAGACGCTTGGCCACATCGAGAGCCCGCACGCCGCGGGCCCGGGCCAGGCTGGCCGCCGACACCACGCACTCGTGCATGCAGGGGCGGTCGTGGGGGACGTCGTAGGTGCCGGCGAGGCGCCGGCGCAGCCAATTGGCGTTGAGCACGGCGATCTCGGCCACCCGGCGCAGGCCGTCGCCGCCGAGCGCCAGCACGTACGCGTAGGCCCGGGCCAGGGCCAGGGCGTTGCCGTGCCAGCCGTGCACCCGCCCGATCGACCGCGCCGGCGTCTCCCACCCGTAGGTGCCGTCACCGGCCACGGCGGGGAGCGGGCCGGGCAGGAAGGGGGCCAGGGCCTCGGTGACCGCCACCGGGCCGGCCCCGGGGCCTCCCCCGCCGTGGGGCACGGCGAAGGTCTTGTGCAGGTTCAGGTGCACGATGTCGAAGCCCATGTCGCCGGGGCGGGTGACCCCCAGGATGGCGTTGAGGTTGGCGCCGTCGTAGTAGACGAGCCCGCCCACCTCGTGTACGGCTCCGGCGATCTCGACGATGTCCTCCTCGAACAGCCCCAGGGTGTTGGGGTTGGTCAACATGATCCCGGCCACGTCGTCGTCGAGCACCGTACGGAGCGAGTCGAGGTCGACGCAGCCCCGCTCGTCGCTGGCCACGGTCACCGCCTGGTAGCCCGCCAGCGTCACCGATGCGGGGTTGGTGCCATGGGCGGAGTCGGGGATGACGATCTTGGTGCGCCCGCCGTCGCCCCGACCCCGGTGCCAGGCCCGCATGATGAGCAGGCCGGTCAGCTCGCCGGCGGCACCGGCGGGTGGTTGCAGGGACACCGCCGCCATGCCCGTGACCTCGGCCAGCGCCTCGCCCAGCGCCACCAGGAGCTCGAGCCATCCCTGGGTGCACGACGAGGGTGTGGCGGGGTGGACCCGGGCCAGTCCCGGCAGGGAAGCGGCGGCGTCGGCCAGCTTGGGGTTGTACTTCATGGTGCACGATCCGAGGGGGTAGGCGCCCACATCGACGGCGTACTGGCGCTGCGTCAGGCGGGTGTGGTGGGCCACCAGGTCGCGCTCGGACAGCTCGGGGAGGGGGACGGGTTCGCCCGCCAGGTGCCCGGCGGGCACCAGGTCGGCGGCGTCCCAGAAGGGAAGGTCGGCCTCGGCGAACGACCACGCCCGCCGCCCCGGCGACGACAACTCGAAGACGGTGGGCTCCTCGGCCCGGCCCAACAGCGGTGCGCTGGCTGCTCGGCCCCCGGCGAGCGGCGACGGGGTCGCCGGCTGCGGCTCGGGCGTCGACGGCTCGGGCGTCACCGGACCACCTTGGCCATGGCGGTGGCGTAGGCGTCGATCTGGCGCCGGGTGCGCCGTTCGGTGGCGGCGACCAACAGCCCCGGTCCGGTGCCGGCCCCACCACCGACCCCAGCCTCATCGTCAAGGGCGATCCCGGCCAGGAACCCCTCGTCGACCATGCGATCGACGACGACAGCGGGGTCCACGGGCACGCGCACGGCGAACTCCCGCAGGGTGGGGGCGCCGACGAGGGGCTCGACCCCCTCGATGGCGAGGAGCGACTCTCGGGTGTAGCGGGTGGCCCGGGCGCAGCGCAGGGCCAGCTCTCGCAGGCCGCTGGTCCCCAGCCACGCCATCTGGATGGCGCAGGCCACAGCGATGAGGGTCTGGTTGGTGCACACGTTGGAGGAGGCCCGCTCCCGGCGGATGTCCTGTTCGCGGGTGCGCAGGGTGGAGACGTAGGCCCGACGGCCCTCGACGTCGACGGTCTCGCCCACCAGGCGCCCGGGCAGGCGCCGCACGTGATCGAGCCGGCAGGCGAAGAGACCGAGGTACGGGCCGCCGAACGACAGCGGGGTGCCGAGGGGTTGGCCCTCGCCCACGACCACGTCGGCACCGGACTCCCCTGGTGGGCGCAACAACCCCGCGGCCACGGGGTCGAGGGCCACCACCAGCAGCGCGCCCGACGCATCGGCGGCCCGGCGGGCGGCGTCGAGGTCCTCCAGGCACCCCAGGTAGTTCGGGTACTGCACCACCAGCGCCCCAGGTGGCTCGGCTGGGGGGACGGCCCAGGTGGTCAGGCCGTCGTGCAACGGGGCGTCGACCAGCGACAGGCCGCTGCCGGCGGCGAAGGTGTCCATGGTCGAGCGCCAGTGGGGGTGCACGCCCCGGCTCAACCACACGCCACCACGCCCGGTGACGGCGGCAGCCAGGTTGGCCGCCTCGACACAGGCACTGGCCCCGTCGTAGAGCGAGGCGTTGGCCACGGCCAACCCGCTCAGGCGCGCCACCATCGTCTGGTACTCGAACAGCGCCTGGAGCACGCCCTGGGCCACCTCGGGCTGGTAGGGGGTGTAGGCGGTGACGTACTCCGAGCGTGAGCCCAGGGCGCGCACCGCCTCGGGGATCTCGTGGTCGTAGGCGCCACCGCCGGCGAAGCACACCAGGCCCCGGTCGACGGGGACGCCCGGGCCGGTGCAGGCGGTGTTGGCCGCCGCCAGCCGCTCCATCTCGGCCAGCACATCGGGCTCGCCCAGCCCCTCGGCCATCTCGAGGAAACGCGCTGCGCCCCCGTCGTGGGGACGAGCGGCCAGGCGCAGGGTGTCGGGCACCACCGAGAAGAGCTCGTCGAGCGATGCCAGGCCGAGGAAGCCGAGCATCACCTCGACCTCGGCATCGGTGTGGGGGACGTAGCCGGCCATGGCTCAGGCGGCGGCGCGGGCCACGAAGGGCGGCTCGACGAGGCGACCGGGCACGGGCCCCGAGGCCAAGACGACCTCCACGGCGTCGCCCACGGCCAACTCCGGGGGAACGAAGGCGAGGGCGATGCCCCGGCCCAGGGTGGGCGAGAAGTTCCCGCTCGTGACCCGGCCCACGACTTCCCCACCGTGGCGGACCTCGTGGCCGGCGCGGGGCGGGCGGCGCCCGTCGACCTCCACGGCTCGCAACCGGCGTTTGGGTCCTGCCCGGCGCTCGGCCACCAGTGGTGCCCGCCCGGCGAAGTCGGGCTTGTCCCAGCCCACCGCCCAGCCGAGCCCGGCCTGGAGCGGGGTGATGCCCGGTCCCAGCTCGTGCCCGTGCAGGGCCAGCCCGGCCTCCAGGCGCAAGGTGTCACGGGCGCCCAGGCCAGCCGGGGCCAGACCGGTCTCGAGGAGCGCCTCCCACAAGCTGACGGCGGTGGTGGCGGGCACGGCGATCTCCACACCGTCCTCGCCGGTGTAGCCCGTGCCCGCCACCACGGCGTCGGACCCCTCCCACGCCAGCCCGGCCACGGTGAAGCGGGCCACGGTGGCGGCTGCGGGCCACACCCGGGCCAGGGCGGAACGGGCCCGGGGGCCCTGCACGGCGAGGACCGCCCGCTGCCCGGTCACGTCGTCACCGCCGATGGCAGCCCGCACCCGGGCCGTGTTCGAGGCGTTGGGCATCACGTCGAAGCGCTGCGGCGCCACCCACCACACGATGACGTCGTCGAGCACCGAGGCGTCGCCGGGGTCGAGCAGGAGGGAGTACTGGGCCCGGCCCGGCGCGATCCGTCTCAGGTCGTTGGCCAGGGCCGACTGGAGGGTCTCCTCGGCCTGAGGGCCCACGACCCTTACCGTGCCCAGGTGGCTCACGTCGAACACGACGCCACCGGATCGACAGGCCCGGTGCTCGGCCAGCGTGCCGTCGGGATAGGCCAGGGGCATCGTCCACCCACCGAAGGGGACCATCTTGGCCCCCAGGCGCCGGTGACAGGCGTCGAGGGGTGACGTGGCCAGGGTCGTCACCGCGGCGAGGCTACCGGGCAGCCGTGGCCGGCCCCTCCTCGCCATCTCCCCCGACATCGCCCGGTGCCGGGTCAGCCGTGCCGGGGGGCCGCAGCTCGAGGATGCCGGCGTCGACCTCACCCTTGACCCCGGCCAGGGGCACGATGTTGAGCACGCCCTGGCCCTGGCGGAGCAGGTCGACGATCTCCTCGCCGGTACGCACCAGCACCGAGGTGGCACCGTCGAGGACGAGGTTGGCGCTGGCGATGTCGGCGCCCACGTGGGTGCGAAGGTACTCGATGGCCTTGCGGGCCGAGCGCAGCGAGATCCCGGCGTCGAGCAGGTTCTTGATGACCCGCAACTCGAGGAGATCGCGGTAGGAGTAGCGGCGCTGGGATCCACTGCCCTGGGCGTCGGCGATCGAGGGGCGGAGCAGGTCGGTGCGGGCCCAGTAGTCGAGCTGGCGGTAGCTGATGCCCACGATGGAGCACACCTGGGGACCTCGGTAGCCTTGCTCGTCCATCCCAGCACCTCTCGTCGGGTCGCCGGCGACCGGCGGCAGTGTCGTTGGCTCGATGGAATTACGCCCTTGTGATCCTAGCTGCTCGCTGCCCCCGCCTCAATGACCAGCCAGGCTCGCTGCGCTCGCCTCGAACGACCAGGGCTGGGAGCCGCCTTCCGCGGCACTGCTGGCCGTGACGACAGGGCAGGCAAGTGCCGCTTGCGCCCGTCGTCAGCTGCTGAAGTCCTCGGGGTTGACGTGCTCGATGAACTGGCGGAACTCGTCGACGATCTGGTCCTGCTCCTCGGGACGGCCACCCTCCGTGGTGGTGGCGGCCCCTTCGTTGAGGACCTCGTCGCTGGCGAAGATGGCGGCCTCCACCCGCACCGCCAGGGCGATGGCGTCCGACGGGCGGCTCGAGACCCGGTGCACCTGGCCGGCCACCACCAGCTCCACCTCGGCGAAGAAGGTGCTCTCCCGCAGCTCGGTCAACACGATGCGCCGCACCGACGCGCCCACGGCCACGAGGAGGTCACGCATGAGGTCGTGGGTCATGGGTCTCGGTGTGGTGACACCGTCCAGGGCCAGGGCGATGGCCTTGGCCTCCTCCTGGCCGATGTAGATGGGCAGCACCCGGCGCCCGCCTCCGTGCTCTCGCAACAACACGACCGGGGCGTTGGCCGGTAGCTCCAGGCGCACCCCTAGGAGCTCCATCTGCACCACGCCAGGCACCCTACCGCCTCGGTCCTGGTGCTACACGGGAGCCAGGCCGGTCCGGCTGGTCGGTGTCGAGGCTCCCCGGGGTCAGTTCCGACGGGGCCGCTTGTGTTCTGCGCCGATGTCACGCAGGGCTTGGCGCAGGAGGCTCCGGCGCAGGGCGTCACCCAGCTCGCTCAACGCCGTGAGGGTATCGATGGCCTGCTGGCGGGCAGCGGGGTTCCGTTGCTTGACCAGGGGCAGCACCACCTGCTCGTAGAACCCCGCCTCCCGCTCGGCGGAGTTCTTGTACATGCGCAGGTGGCGGGGCTCGACGCCGTGATGGGAGAAGGCGGCGGCCACCCGGGCCACCTCGAGGGCCTCGGTGTCGTAGCTGAGCTGGCTGCCGACCGACGTCCCCGCCACCAAGCCATGGCGCTCCAGCTGGGCCAGCTCGCTGGGGCTCAGCCCGCTGGCCCGGGCCAGCTCGTCGCGGCTGAAGCTGGTCGGGGCGGCGGCGACCTCCTCCACCGCCCCGCGCCCGGGCTCGGTGGGCGTCGACGGCGTCGCCGGCGCTGCGCCGGGGTCGGGGGGGCGGCCCTGGGGTGGCGCCGGCCGTGGAGAGGGGGACGGCGACGGTTCGCTCGTCGGTGCCGGTGCCGGTGCCGGTGCCGGTGCAGGGGCCGCGGGGGCGGCGGTGGCCCCAGGTCCGGGCTCGGCGGCGCCGGCGCCGAAGACGGCGTCGCCCTCGGCCTCCAAGCGGCCCTTTATGACCTTGAGGGGCAGGAAGTTCTCCCGTTGCTGGCGCAGGATCCAGCGCAGGCGATCCACGTCGGCCCGGTAGAACTTGCGGTACCCCGACGCCGTGCGCTCGGGGTCGAGGAGGCCCTGGCTCTCCAGGAAGCGGATCTTGGAGATGGTGACGTCGGGGAACTCCGCCTTGAGCAGATCGAGCATCTCGCCGATCGACAGCGACTCCGATTCCGGCATGGTGGAGCTCACTCCGGGCCGGGTGGGTTGGACGTGTCGAGGAACACGAGCTTGAAGCGCCCGATCTGGATCTCGTCACCGTTGTTGACGGCGGCCTCGTCGATGCGTTCACGGTTCAGGTAGGTGCCGTTCAGCGAGCCCGCGTCGCGCAGCATGTAGCCGCCGGGTCGGGCCACCAGCTCGGCGTGGCGGCGGGACACGGTCACGTCGTCAAGGAAGATGTCGCTTTGAGGGTGCCGTCCGGCCGACACCACCGGCCGGTCGAGGACGAACTTCGAGCCCGCGCCCGGGCCCCGCTTGACCACCAGCATTCCCGATCCCTCGGGGAGCTCGTCGACCGCCACGGAGATCTCGTCGGAGGGGGGCCCGGTCTCGGGGTCGACAGGGGCGAGGGTGATGGTGTGGTCCTGGCCCCGGACGTCGAGGGGGGCGCCGCACGAGGAGCAGAAGTTGGCGTTCTCGGGGTTCGCGTGCCCGCACTGGTTGCAGAAGACGTCGTCCATGTGCCCTCCTCGCCGCTGGCCGCCGACTTGGCGAGCTCAGCCGCCGATGAGCTCTCGATAGCCGTCGGCATCGAGGAGCCGGTCGAGCTCGGTTGGATCAGCCGGGTCGATCACACATATCCACCCGCCACCATAGGGATCGTCGTTGAGACGTTCGGGAGCGTCGCCCAGCTCGTCGTTGACCTCGACCACGGTGCCGGTGAGGGGCGCGTACACCTCCGACACGGACTTGGTCGACTCCACCTCACCGACCGACGAGCCGGCGGTGACGGCGGCGCCCACCGACGGGACCTGCACGAACACCACGTCGCCCAGGGCGTCCTGGGCATACTCGGTGATGCCCACGCGCGCCCGGTTGGACTCGATGCGCACCCACTCGTGGTCGGGCGAGTAGCGCAGGTCGTCGGGCACGTTCACCGAGGGGACGTTACTGGATGCCGGGCGCTCACCTCGGACCCCTGCTCGGCCCCCCGGGCAGGATCGCCCGGATGCGGTCGTCGTACTCCCCGGCCCGACGCTCGGCTTCGACATCGCTGCGCCCTTCCGCCCACACGTGGGTGAGGGGCTCCTCGGGGTCGGGCAGGGCGAGCGCCCACCCGTCGTCGTAGAGCACCTTGACCCCATCGAGGAGCACCAGCGGCCTGTCGATCTCCTCCACCAGGGTGCGCATCACCACCCCCTTGTGCTCCCAAGGGGTGCGCACCGCCCGGTGCACCACGTGCGTGGCCGGCAGGGTCGCCACCACCTTGGACAGGTGGGTCCCGGTGCGGGCCAGGAGCTCGAGCATGTTGGCGAAGGCGGCCACTGCGTCGAAGGCGGGGAGGAAGGCAGGGAAGGCGAAGCCGCCGTCGAGGCTGGCGGCCAGGCTCAGACCAGGTCCCATGGCCGCTTCCGTCAGGGCCGAGGCGGCCACCTTGGTCCACACCACCTCGGCGCCCAGGCCCCGGGCGATGCGCTCGGCCTCGGCGCTGGCGGTGATGGGTAGGGCTATGCGACAGCCCGGCTCGGCCGTGGAGGCCACGAGTTGGACCATGGCCAGGCTGGCTTCGAGGTCGGACAGGACGTGGCCCTCGTCATCGACGAAGGTGACGTGCTCGCCGTCGGGGTCGATGACGACACCGAGCTGCGAGCCCGACGAGCGGACCAGGGCGCTGACGTTGGCGGCGTGGCCGTCGCGGTTGAAGGCGATGGCACCCGGCGTGGTGGCGTAGGGGTTGACGACCAGCACCTCGGCCCCCAGCTTGGCCAAGACGTTGGGCATGACGAACGCGGTGGTGCCGTAGGCGTAGTCGGCCACCACCTTGAAGCCCCGCCCCCGGACCGCAGCGACGTCGAAGGACGCCATGAGGGCGGCGGTGTAGAGCTCGAGTGATCGGGGGGGGAAGTCGATGTCGCCGATGTCGCCCGGAAACACCCGCCGGAAGTCCTCCCGGTAGTACACCCGCTCGATCTTGCGGGCCAGGTCGGTGGAGATGTCGATGCCGTTGTCGTCGAAGAAGCGCAGCACGACCGACTGGGCGTCGCCGGGCACCAACCGCACGGTGATGCCCCCCTGGGAGGGCTGGGAGCGCACCTCGAACCGGGTGACCGGGACCGAGGCCACCTCGAGGTCGTTGACGTTGACGCCGGCGCCGTTGAGCCCGGCCATGACCGCCCGCTTGAGCATGCGGGCCGAGCGGCTGGAGTCACGGGAGGTGGTGACGGTGGTGCCCTTCTTGAGCGTGGTGGCGTAGGCCATGGCCACCCGAGTGGCCAGCTCCGGGGTGATGTCGACGTTGGCCAGTCCGGCCACCCCGTGGCGACCGAAGAGGCTGCGGGTGCCCCGGCTCTCCCAGACCAACGAGGAGTTGACGACCGCGCCCGCCTCGACCGTCTTGTGGGGGTAGATCTTGACCCCGGCCGTGAGCACGGCCTGCTCGCCCACGAAGCACTCGTCGCCGATCACCACGCCGTCCTCGCAACGGGCCCCTGCCCGCAGGTCACAGGAGCGCCCGATCACCGTGCCCCGGGCCCGCACCCCGGTGCCCACGTAGGCGTTGTCGTGGACCACCACCCGCTCGAGGTCGGCCTCGCCCCGGACCATCACGTTGGAGCCGAGCACGGTGTAGCGGCCCAGGCGGGCACCGGCCAGGACCCGGGAGTTGTCACCGATGGCGGCGGGGCCGACGATCTCGGCGCCCGGCTCGACCTCAGCCCCTTCGCCCAGCCACACGCCTCCCGCCATGCGGAAGCCGGGCACGTCCAGCTCGACGTTGCCGTCGAGCGCGTCGGCATGGGCCCGCATGTAGGCCTCGAGGGTCCCCACGTCCTCCCAGTAGCCGTCGCAGACGTAGCCGTAGAGCGGCTTGCCCTGCTCCAGAAGGGCAGGGAACACCTCGGCGGAGAAGTCGACCGGGCGCCCGGGGGGGATGAAGTCGAAGACCTCGGGCTCGAGCACGAAGATCCCGTTGTTGACCGTGTCGCTGAAGACCTGGCCCCAGGTGGGCTTCTCCAGGAACCGCTCGATGGAGCCGTCGTCGTTGGTGATGACGATGCCGAACTCGAGCGGGTTGTCGACCGCGGTGAGCCCGATGGTGGCCACCGCGCCCCGCTGGTCGTGGAAGGCCATGACCTTGGAGATGTCGATGTCGGTGAGCACGTCACCCGAGATCACGAGGAAGCGCTCGTCGAGCTCGTCCATGGCGTTGCGGACCGAGCCGGCGGTTCCCAGCGGCGTCTCCTCGGTGGCGTAGACCATGCGCACGCCGAACTCCGACCCGTCCCCGAAGTACGAGCGGATGTTGTTGGCCAGGAAGGCCACCGTGACCACGATGTCGTCGAAGCCGTGGCGCTGGAGCAGCGTCACGATGTGCTCCATCATCGGGCGGTTGACGAGCGGCATCATGGGCTTGGGCTGGTTGGAGGTGAGGGGACGCAGCCGCGTGCCCTCACCCCCGGCCATGATCACCGCCTTCACGACGCCGAACCTACCTGCCGGTCCGCCAGGGCCTGGAGGGCCAGGGGGACGTAGGTGGCGAGCGACACGTAGCCGAGGACCAGGCCGGGGACCACGAACGCCCAGGCCGCCACCTCGGCCACCTCGGCCCAGGACAGCGTCGAGGCCGAGGCCAGGAACAGTGGGAAGGACGTGAGCAGGCAGAACGTCCCGGCCTTGCCGAGGAGGGTGACGTCGATGCGCCGGGCGCCGAGGGCGGTCAACGCCACGGCGGCCACGGCCACCAGTGACTCCCGCACCAGAGCGAGGACGGCCACGACCAGCGGCACCGACCCGTCGATGAGGATGCTGACCACGGCGGTGGCCAACAGCAGCCGGTCGGCGACGGGGTCGAGGATCTTGCCCAGGTCGGTCACCTGGTCCCAGCGGCGGGCGACGAAGCCGTCGACCCAGTCGGTGGCCCCGAGCACCCCCAGCAGCGCGGCGGCGGCGGCCCGGTTCTCACGGGCGAACAGCAGCCAGACGAACACTGGAATGGCCAGGAGTCGAACGGTGGTGATGAGGTTGGGCACGGCCAGGATCCGGTCCTGTCCTGTGCGGCGGTGCGTCTCACCGCCCAGGCGCCCTCTCACGGCCTCAGGCTATCCCTGGGTGGTCCCCTGCCGGGTGATGGCCTCGACGAGGGCCGGCCCGTCGTTGGTGACCCGGTTGACCAGGGGCTTCACCGCCACGGGCGACAACATGTCCTCGGGTGCGGGGACCAACAAGCGCAACAGCGCGTCGATGTCGTGGTTGGCCGGATCGAGCCAGAAAGGCCAGGCGTCGGCCGCCAGCACGACCGGCATGCGGTGGTGGATGGGCGCCAGCGTCCGGTTGGCGACGGTGGTGACGATGGTGGCGGACACGACGCGGTCTTCGTCCCGCCCCTGTGGTCGCCACGTCTCCCACAGCCCGGCCAGGGCCAGGGGTTGGCCGTCGCCCCGCCGCACGTACCACGGCTGGCCCGACGAGGCGGCCTCGGCGCGCTGCCACTCGTAGAAGCCGTCCGCGGGCAAGAGGCAGCGGCGACGGGCGAAGGCCTGGCGGAAGGCCGGCTTGTCGGCCACCGACTCGGCCCGGGCGTTGATCAGGCGCGCACCCACCCGGACGTCGTCGGCCCAGGGCGGGACCAGTCCCCAGCGCAGCGCGCCGAGGCGCAACCCGTCCCCCCGTCGGGCCACGGCGTAGATGGCGTCGGTGGGCGCCACGTTGTAGCGCGGCCCGAGGTCGTCGGCCACCACCTCCTCCACGCCGAAGTACCCGGCCAGCTCCTCCACCGGCGTGATGGAGGTGTAGCGGCCGCACACACCAGCCGACGTTAGGGCTCCCGAGCTGGCGGTGTGCGCCGTACGCTCGGGGCGGTGAGCATCGAGAGCGAGGCCGGCGGTCGACCCACCAGCTCGGCGGCGGAGGTGGCCGACGAGCTCCGTCGCCTGCTCGGCGCGCCCGAACCCGCCGACTGCCCCACCGACACCCCACCGGGTGCGCCGCTGCCGGAGCCGCTCGCCGGCTCGGTCAACGGCCGGGCGGTGTGGCGTTGCGAGCATTGCTCCTGGGAGGGCGAGGCGTGGGTCCGGCCTCAGTGCCCCCGCTGCTACACCATGTCGACCCAGGCCGTGCGCTGGACACCACGATGACCCCCGAGGACCACCAGCATCGCTACTACCGCTGGGCCGGGTTCCTGCTGCGCCATCCCGAGGGCGATCCCGGCGCCAGCGAGATCCTCAAGGGCCTCCAGTGGTCACCTGCGCCCAAAGAGGCCGTCGTCGACGTCACCGGCCTGCCCGACGACCACCGTCCTGGTGGCTGGTGCAGCCGCCTGAGCCCCGGTGAGGCCACCCGCATGGCGGCCAGGTTCGGCGTCACCCTCTGAGGGGCCGCCGAAGGCGAGCCGGATCAGACCTCGCCGCGCCAGGCCCCGGTCTCGACCTGTCGGTTCTCGATGAACTCCTTGAAACTCTTGAGGTCGCCCTTGATCCGGCGCGAGATGATCCCGAGCTTGTCCCCCGCCTTCTCGGCCAGGCCCTCGGGCTCGTAGTCCAACTCGAGGGTGACACGGGTGCCGTTGCCCTCGGTGGGGGCGAAGGTCACCACGCCACCCTGATCGGGGCCGTCGACCGACCGCCAGGCGATGAGACGGTCCGGGACCTGCTCGGTGATCTCGGCGTGGAACTCCCGCTCGACCCCGGCGATCTCGGTCCGCCACAGCGTACGGGTGGCGGTGATCTGCTTGACCTCCTGCACCCCGCCCATGAACTCGGGGAAGGACTCGAACTGCGTCCACTGGTCGTAGACGCTGCGCACGGGCACGTCCACCTCGATGCTCTCGCTGATGGTGTCCATGGGGCTACCTCCTGTTGTCGACGTCACCTACGCGTCTACCCGCAGAGGCGAGGCCGAACCCGCTCACCCGGCGAGAGGGATCAGTCGATCGGCAGGCGGGCGAGGAGCGCGGCCTTCTTCTCCTCGAACTCGTCGTAGCTGATCTGCTTGGTGTCGAACTGGCGATGGATCTGCTCGATGAGCTCGAGCAGCTCGGGAGCCGACAGCTCGTGGGTCCCATCGGCGAGGTCGATGACGGGCGCTACGGTCCCCTCCTCGTCGACGCCGCCGGCGCGGTCCTGGCGCCCCTCACGCTTGGCGGCGGCCTTGGCCTTCTTGGCCCTGTCGCGCTGCAACTTGGCGAAGCTCGTTCGTTGCGCCCCCATGTCGTGTCCTTCCCTGTTGCCTTTGGCGGTTGCCTGACCCTGCCTCGCTGGCTCCGGACTCGGGCACCGAGGAGCTGCCTACACGCGAGAGAGCCGCCGGGCGAACGCCGGCGGCTCTTGGAAGTCGCCGGAGCTCAGATGGCTCGGACGTTCTGGGCTTCCTCGCCCTTGCGCCCCGGGGCCACGTCGAACTCCACGTGCTGGCCCTCTTCGAGGGACCGGTAGCCGCTTCCCTGGATGTTGGAGTAGTGGACGAACACGTCCTCGCCCTGTTCACGTGAGATGAAGCCGTAGCCCTTCTCTGCGTTGAAGAACTTTACGGTTCCGGTTGCCATTGCCTTCTCGTCTCTGCACAGCGAGCAGGTCCCATTGACCCGCTCGTCCCCGCCACTCTACAGGCCTGGTCCGTGGTCCCGTCGCCGGGCGTGGTCACGCTGCACAGGTGGCAGCCCCGCCGCCCAGCGTCGCCACCGTGTCGCTCGACGTCGTGCCCGTGAGGGTCCCGGTGAGGCGCCCGGGAGCGGGGACCCGTACCTCGAAGCTGGGACCGAAGGGGTCGTCGCCTCTGACCTCGAGCCGATCGCCGTACGCGGCCCGAAGGGCAACGAGCGTGGTCCCCACGCCCACGCCCTCGGCTGTGGTCAACGCCGGCAGAGCCCCCGACGGCGGCCCCAGGTCCCAGGCTACGAAGCGGGGGGTGCCCTGGCGCCGACCGACGAGCACGGCCAACTCGGCGAACTCGACCAGGCGCTCGACCTCCCCGCTGGGGCACGACCCGAGCGGACGGTCGTCGCTGGGGCGGCCCAGCAGGGCGGTGAGCTCGGCCACCACCTGATCGGCCTCCTCCCCGAAGTTCACCACCCCCAGCCCGTCGGGGCCCAGCACCACCTCGGCGGCCTGCGGCGGGGTGGGCGAGATGGCACCGGGGCCCACCGTGGTGCTGGGATCGGCCGACGTCGACGTAGCGCTTCTCGGGACCGGCGCCGCCGTCACCGACGGCGCCGGACGGACCAACTCGGCGCCGTTCGGCTCATCACCCCCGCACGCGCCGGCCAGCAGCGCCACGATCGCCAGCGCGACCCGGGCCCGACCAGCCACGGGCTCAGGCGCCAGGCTCCACCACGCCGAGCTCGGGGTCGAGCTGGGAGAGGAACTGACGACCGCGCTCGACCTCGTCGACCTCGCCGATGGCGACCGCCTGGCGGGTGAGTCCCTGGACAGCCCGCAGGAAGCCCCGGTTGGTGGGGTGGCGCCAGCGCACGAAGCCCGATCCGCGCCAGCCCGACTGGCGGAGGCGGTCGAGGCCACGGTGGTAGCCCACCCGGAAACAGGCGTAGGCCTCCACGTCGTCGCGAGCCAAGGAGCCGAGCTGCGCCCACCCGTCGAGGAAGCGGGGGAAGCGGGCCACCACAGCCGACACCGCCTCGCGCCGTCGCTCCTCGGGCGCTCCCAGCGCTGCCTCCAGGGCTGCGACCGCCTCTTCAGGCTCGGGCCCGAGGATCGTCTCCGGGGGTCCCGAAGCGCTGAGGTTCACCGGCGAGTCGGCCACCAGCGCACCCTACCGGTCGCTCAGGCTCTCCCCGGCGGGCCCGGCGCCGTGCCGATGCCGTGGGCTTCGAGGTAGGCGGCGGCGACGGCGTGGGTGCCCTCGGCGATCTCGGAGGTGCGGCTGAAGCCGTCGTAGCGCAGGCGGGGCCAGGGTGCCGCTGGGAGCACGTGGGCTTCCACCCCGGGGGGCAGCGTGGCCAGCTCGTGGACGAAGCGGAAGTTGCGGGAGATGGCGAAGCACCGCTGAAGGACGTCGAGCGGGCGGCGGGGTCGCCGGGGCGTGAGATCGAGGTCCTTGAGCTGGAGGATGAACAGGCGCGTGGCCCCCATCTCCAGGGCCTTGGCCAGAGGGACCACGTTGACGGTGGCGCCGTCGACGAAGGCCTCGCCGTCGATCTCGACCGGGGGCAGCAGCACCGGTAGGGCCGAGGAGGCCAGGACCGCCTCGGTCAGCGAGCCGGTGTCGAACCAGCGCTCCCGTCCGGTGTCGAGCGATGTGGCCACGCAGGCGAAGGGCACCGCCAGGTCGGCGAAGGTGCTGTCGGGCAGGAAGCGCTCGACGACCTCACGCAGGCCCTCGTTGCCGTTGAGGGCCGAACCCCGCCGGAGCAGGCGCACCATGCCGGTCGCGGTCCCGGTGGGCCACACGTCGGTGCGGGAGAGGCCGAGCCAGAGGGCCTCGAGGCGCTCGAGGGTCTCCAGGGTCGGGGCCGAGGCGATGGCGCCTCCGTTGAGGGCCCCGGCCGAGCACCCCACCACCACGTCGGGCGTGACCCCCCGCTCCAGCAGGGCCCGCAGCATGCCCAGGTGGATGGCCCCCATGTTGCCGGCGCCACCGAGCACGAAGGCGGTGACGGGGCCGCTCATGCCGGGGTGGGCACCGGTGCGGTCTCGACGCCGCCGGAGGCGAGGTCGCCCCGGGCGAGGAGGGCCGCGGCGACGATGGTGGCCAGTCCCCCGAGGGCCAGGCCGGCGCGTGGCCCCAGCTGCCCGCCCACCCAGCCCACCAACGGGCCGCCGATGGGGGTGGTGCCCAGAAAGGCGATCGACCACAGGGCCATGACCCGGCCCCGCATCTCCGGAGCGGCGGCGAGCTGCAGGGCGGAGTTGCCCAGGGCCAGGAAGGCGATGCTCGCCGCGCCCACGCCCACGAGGGCGACCATGGCCAGCTCCAGGGTGGGGGCGGCGGCAGTCACCAGGATCAGGCCACCGAAGACGTAGGCCGAGCGCGCCAGCGAACGGGGTCCGGTCCGGTGGCGCCCGGCGAGGACCAGGCCGGCGACCACCGCACCCAGGCCCATGGCTGCGGTCATGGCCCCGTAGGTGCCGGCCCCGCCGTCGAAGGAGAAGCGGGCCAGCAACGGCAGGATGACCTGGAACTCATAGGCCAGCCCCCCCACCACGGCCATGAGCACCAGCGGCGCACGCAGCGCCGGCTCCCGCCAGGCGTAGGCCAGGCCCTGGCGCAGCTGGCCCGGCCCGCGTGCCATCCGGTTGCTGGGTTGCAGGTCCTCGGACCGCATGCCGGCGAAGGCGACGATCACCACCAGGTAGGAGGCGGCGTTGAGCAGGAAGCACACGGCGATGCCGGTGGTGGCGATCAGCACACCCGCCAGGGCCGGACCGAGCATCCGGGCGGCGTTGACGGTCACGCTGTTGAGCGTGACGGCGTTGGTGAGCTCGCCGGGGCCCACCATCTCGATCACGAAGCTCTGGCGGGCGGGGACGTCGAGGAGGTGGGCGAAGCCCAGCCCGGTGGCCAGGACCATCACCATCCACAGGCGCACGGTGCCGGTGGCGGTGAGGACACCGAGCACCAGGGCCAGGACTGCCGATGCCGACTGGGTGGCCACCAACAAACGCCGCTTGTCGACCCGGTCCACGACCACGCCGCCCCAGGCACCAAGGAGGAGCAGCGGCAGGAACTGCAGGCCCGTGACCACCCCCACGTCGGTCCCCGACCCGCCCAGCTCCAGCACGAGCCAGGCCTGGGCCACCCGTTGCATCCAGGTGCCGCTGAGGGACACGGCCTGGCCCACGGCGTAGCGCCGGTAGTTGGCGACGCGCAGCGCGCTGAAGGTTCGCAACAGGGTGCGACGCACGGGCGCCCCGGTGGTCACTGCGTTAGTTGAGGCGGGCACGCAGGCGACGGGCGGTGGCCAGGGTCTCCCCAGGCTCGGCTTCGGCCTCGCTCGAGGCCAGCCGCTCCAACACGTCGGCGGCCTGGTCGAACTGGCACGACGCGGCCAGCGACCCGGCCAGCCGGCGTTGTAGCACCGCGGGCGAGCCGGGCATGGCTGCCCGCAGGCGGACGACCCAGTCGAGCATGGCCCGGTCGGCCCGGGCGACGGCGATGGCGTCGAGGTTGGCCAGCATGCGGGCCACGATGGTCGCGGTGCCGACCGGTTCGACGAAGGCGGCCTCGAAGACGACGGCAGGGCCCAAGAGCTTGCGCACGCGGGCCTCACAGGCCTCACGGTCGAGCGTGGCTCCGCCGTCGAATGGATCGATCAAGCGCAAGGAAACCGTGTCCTCGCCCATGCTGCGCACCAGGAAGTGGCCGGGCATGGAGACCCCGGCCAGCGCCACCCCGGCGCGCCGGCCCACCTCGATCATCACCACGGCCAAGGTGATGGGGATCCCCGTGCGCCGCTCCAGCACCTGGTCGAGGTAGGAGTTGGCGGGGTCGTAGTAGTCATCGTGGTTACCGACGAAGCCCTGGTCCACGAAGAGGTGGTGGCAGAGAGCCTCGACGCTGCGCTCGCCGACTCCGGCGGCCAGCTCGTCGAGGCGGGCCAACTCGGCGGCCACGTCGAGGTCACCACGGGCGTGGGCGGCGATGAGCAGGGCGAGCTCATCGAGCGGCATCACCGCCTCGGGTTGTTGGGCCAGAGCGACGAAGCGAGCTGTGGGATCCATCGGGATCACCGTACCGACCTCTTGGCGGCCCCCGGCCGCTCGGGCCTCGAGCGGTAGCGTGACCCACGCCATGCCTGCCTCGCCCTGGCCGTTCCTGGACCACCCCGGTCCTCTCGCCTTCGCCCACCAGGGCGGGGGCGCCGAGCGACCGGAGAACACCATGGCCGCCTTCGAGCACGCCGTCTCGCTCGGCTACCGGTACCTGGAGACCGATGTCCACACCACCGCCGACGGCGTGCTGGTGGCCTTCCACGACGACGACCTCGACCGGATGACCGACCACAGTGGGCGCATCGAGGACCTCCCCTGGTCAGTCGTGCGCCGGGCTCGGGTCGTCGACGGCCACCCCGTCCCCCGGCTGGACGACCTCCTCGGTGCGTGGCCCGAGGTGCGCATCAACGTGGACCCGAAGCACGATGCCGCCATCGCCCCCCTCGCCGAGGTGCTGCGACGGACGGGGGCCACCTCCCGTGTGGCGGTGGGATCGTTCTCCGATCGTCGGCTGGTCCGCCTCGCCCGGGCGGTGGGACCGGGCCTGTGCCGCTCGCTCGGACCCGTTGGGGTGACCCGGCTGTGGGCGGCGGCTCGGGGCGTGCCCAGCGGAAGGATCCCCGCAGCCTGCGCCCAGGTGCCGGTCGTCAGACGGGGGTTGACGGTCACCGATGCCCGCCTCGTGGAGGAGGCCCACCGACGCGGCCTGCAGGTTCACGTGTGGACCGTGGATGACCCCGGGGAGATGCAGCGCCTGCTCGACCTGGGGGTCGACGGGCTCATGACCGGCCGGCCGACGGTCCTCAAGGAGGTCCTCGAAGCGCGAGGCGACTGGCACTGACCGACGCCACGGTCCTGTGCCCCCGGACCGAGGTGGCGGCTCTCCACCCCGGTCAGGCGGGGGCGGGCTGGGTGCCCCGGGCGACGCTGCGCCCGACATGGCCGGCCCCGTCCAGCTGGCGACGCAGCAGGCCCAGCGCGTGGTCACACGCCTCCACCTCCACGCCGTCGCCGAGGTCGACGAACCACCGCCGGGCCCGCTCCAGGGCGGTGCGGGCGTCCTCGTGCTCGCCGGCGGCGTGGAGTGACGTGGCCAGGGCGTGGGCACACGAAGCCGCCTCCCGGCGACGGCCGGCTTCGTGGAACGTCGACAGGGCGCGGCGCAGGCCGACCGCGGCTTCGCCCGGGCGGCCGAGGTCGTGGAGCACCAACCCGAGGTTGTGGTCGCAGGCGGCCAGGTCGAGCTTGCGGGCCGCGGCCTGGAGTCCCGTCCGGGCGGCCTGGAGGGCTTCGAGGGAGTGCTCGAGGCGACTGAGGCCGTAGAGGACCACCCCGGCGTTGTGGGTGATCACCGCCACCTCGACCTCCTTTCCAGCCTCCCGAAAGCCCCCGACGGCCCGGCGGAGGTGGTCGAGGGCCTCCTCGGGGCGGCCCAGGCTGCGTAGGACCCGGGCCAGGTCGGCCTCACAGGCTGCCAGGGCGGCGATCGGGCCGGCGTCGGCGCGGGTCCGACATGCTGCCTGGAGGCGGTCGATGGCATCCTCGGGCCGGCCCAGGTCGTGCAGCGTCAATCCGAGGAGTCGGTCGCACGAGGCCACCTTGCGCACCAGGCGCCCGCTCCCCAGGACGGTGCGGGCCTCCTGCAGGGCCTCGAGGGCCTCGCCGTGGCGTCCCGCTGAGCGCAAGGCCGCTCCCAGGGCGAGCAGCGCCGGTCCTCGATCCGCCCCCTGGCGCCCGGCGGCGGCCTGGAGCGCCCCCAGCCGAGGCCGCCCACCACCTGCCCGCTTCATCCCCCGATGTTGGCCCATCACCCAGCCGGCGTGCCAGATTGTGGGCGAAGCCCTCGAGGGCCGCTACCGTTCCTCGACCGAACCGCCGGCAGGGGACATCGATGGTGCACAGAACCCGGGTGATCATCCTCGGTCGACAGGGTGCGGGCAAGGGAACGCAGTGCGCACGCCTGGCGGCGCGCCTGGCGGTCCCCCACGTCTCGACCGGCGACCTGTTCCGGGCGGAGGCAGCCGAGGGTACGGAGCTCGGCCGCCAGGCGGCCGCCTATTTCGACGCCGGTTCTCTGGTCCCCGACGAGCTGGTCCTCGATCTCGTCGTCCAACGCCTCGACGCCGACGACGCCCGTGCCGCCGGCTATCTCCTCGACGGGTTCCCCCGCACCCTCGCCCAGGGCCAGGCGCTGTTCGAGGTGTTGGGAGACTGGGCCGCCGACGTGGCCGTGGAGCTCGACGTGCCCACCAGCGTGGTCCTGCCCCGCCTGGCCGCCCGACGGGTGTGTCAGGACTGCGGCGCCACCTCCCGGGCTGCGCCCGGTGCAGCCGAGGTGGCCACGTGCGAGAGGTGCGGGGGCACCGTCACCCGCCGCACCGACGACACCGACGAGGCCATCCACCGCCGCCTGGCCACCTACGACCAGGAGTCAGGGCCGTTGCTGAGCTGGTTCGACGACAAAGGCCTGCTGGTGCGGGTCGACGGCGTGGGCGACCCCGACGACGTCCACCACCGCCTACTCGACGCGGTGCGCAGCCGGATACCGGACATCGGCGAGGTGTAGTCGCGGGACCGGCGGGCATGGAGACATGCAGCCGGCTCCTGCCCCTCCCTGGCCCCGGGTGGCGATCGACCATCCCTGGGCCAGGGCGTGAGGGCGTGGGGTCTCAGACCATGGCGGGGCTGCGGCGCTGGCGTTCCTCGTTGGCGTACTGGCGCCGCTCGTTGACCCGCCGGCCGGCCTTGCCCACCCGGGCGATGTAGGCCACCACCCGCGTGCGTGCCTCCTCGGCTTCGGGAGTGAGGCCTTCCACCGACTCCAGGCCCCAGTGCTCGAGCACGACGGGGCGCAGGATCCGCTCGTAGTGGTTGGCGAAGTCGTAGATGCCGGCGTTGGCGATGGCCCGGGCGTGGGACCCGAAGTCGGGGATGCCGGTACCGGGCATGGCGAAGCCCCGAACCTGGCGATCGACGGCCAGGACCACCGCAGAAGGGTCGATGTGGAGCACGGCCGAGGTGGCGTCCCGGTAGAAGACGTGGTGGAGGTTCTCGTCGCCCGCCACCCGGGCCATGATGTCCCGCCCCTTGCGATCGGCCAGCAGGCGGCCCGTGTTGCCGTGGGAGATGCGCGTGGCCAGCTCCTGGAGACTGACGTAGACCAGGCCGTCGACCACCGTCTCCGGTTGGGGCACCTCACCCCGGCTCACCTGGCCCATCCTTCCCCGCTCGAGGGCCACGGGGTCGACGCTGCGGGTGACGGTCAGGTAATCGCGGATGACGATGGCGTGGCGGCCCTCCTCGGCCGTCCAGCGCCTGGTCCACGCGGCCCACGCCTCGTCGATCCCGAAGAGCCCGTTGATGGTGCGGAAGTAGTGCGGGAGGTTGTCCTCGGTGAGGAGGTTGACGAACAGGGCGCTGCGCACTGCCTCGTCCATGGGCGCCGAAGCCGGGTCCCACTCATCGCCGGCCTCGAAGTCGCGACCCAGGCTCCAGGGCACGAGCTCGTGGGGGAACCACTCCCGGGCGTTGTCCAGGTGGCGTTCGAGCAGCTGCTCGGCGACGGGCGAGAGCTCGTGGAGAAGGTCGATGTCTCGATCCATGCCCCCATCCTACCGACCAGTAGGTAGGTCTGGCAAGCCTCCTACGCGGTCGAGGGGCACGCCCTCCAGCGCCCGCCAGCAGTACCAGGCCAGCACCGATCGCCAGGGGCGAGCGACGTCGCCCATGGTCTCCAGGGCGGCCGGCCCCGGTGTCTGGGCCAGGCCGTGGATCACCGCGTAGCCCCGGCGCACGCCCAGGTCACCGGTGGGCCAGACGTCGAGCCTTCCCAGGCTGAAGATCAAGAACATCTGCGCCGTCCAGCGCCCGATGCCGCGCACCTGGCTCAGCCGGGCCACGACGTCCTCGTCGTCGAGCCCGGCCACCTGGGCCAGATCCAGCGAGCCGTCGGCCACCCGCTGCGCCAGGTCGGCCATCGCCGCCGCCTTGGCCGCCGAGAGCCCGGCTGACCGCAGCGCCGCCGGCTCCAAGGCGACGACGTGCTGGGCGACGAAGCCCCCGGGTGCCAGGGCCCGCACGCGGGCCCAGATCGCCGCTGCCGCCCGGCCGGCGAGCTGTTGGTGGACGATGGCCGCGGCCAGGGCCTCGAAGTGGTCGGCCACCGCTGCCCGCCGAGACCTGAACCTGCAGGGACCGTGGTGCTCGACCAGCCGGGCCAGGCCCGGCGTACGCGACACCAACTCGGCCTCGATGACCGCCATGTCGGCGATGGATCGCCCACCCCCCGCCCACTGCCCTGTCGTCCCCTCGAAATCCACAGGGTTCTCCCTCTGGATGCCCCCAGGCCTCCGGATCCATGATGGCCCCATGGGCTACGAGGTGACCATCTGCGACGGGAACAACGAGTTGGTGGTCGGGGCCGACACCTACCAGCTCGAGGGGCCCCTCACCACCTTCTTCAGCACCGACGCCGGCCGGCGGGTGGTGGACTGCTGGAGCGTGCGCCTGGCCAGCTTCCGCACCGTCGACGTGGTGCGCATACGCCGGGTGGACGGCGCCGAGGTGCGGGCGGCGTGAGGGTGACGGCGTGGCCTGGGACCGGTCAGTCGTCAGGTGGGCGACGTAGTCGCTTGGTCTGGGCCCGGCGGCCCTTGGCCTCGAGCCGGCGCCGCTGCGACCCCCTGCTGGGGCGGGTCGCCCGCCGAGGTGCGGCCACGGCCAGGCCTCCCGCCAACCGGGCCCCCAGGCGGTCGAGAGCCAGGGCCCGGTTGCGGAGCTGAGACCGCTCGTCGGACGCCACCGCCCGTACCTCGGGACCCAAGCGCTCGAGCAGGCGCTGGCGTTGCCCAGGTGCGAGCGACGGCGAGTGGGCCACGTCGAACATCACCTCCACTCGGGTGTCGGAGGTGTTGGCGTGCTGGCCCCCGGGCCCGCCACTGCGGCTGAAGCGCCAGCGCAGCTCGGCCAACGGGATCCGACAGCCCCGTACCACCGAGAGGTGGCCGCCCCCCACCCCGTCGCCGTCGACCACGCCGACCGACGGTACCGCCCCGCTGCCCGAATCACCGCCCGCCAGAGGCCAGGTCGAGCACGACGGTGTGGTGGGGGAGGTCGTCAGCGGCGAGGTAGCCCTGCCCCTCCACCACCCAATCCCGGCGCTGGTAGAAGCCGAGCGCCGTGTCCCGCCCGGCAGCCCACAGCACCTCGGCGCCGAGGACCCGGGCCCGGGCCACCACCGCGTCGAGCAGCACCGCCCCCAGGCCCGTCCCCTGGCGAAGGGGTTCCACCGCCATGCCCCGCACCCGCCAGGACCGCCGGCCGGGGCGATGGACGGTGCCGGCCGGATGAGCGGAAGCGACGGCCACCACGCTTCCCTCGTCGATCACGGCGAGATGGAACGCACCCGGCTCGGTGTCGCCGGCGAAGGCCACGCTGGCATCGGGATGACCTTCGCGCAGCACCCGGCGGCGCAGGTCGTAGGTGACCTCGGCGCTCACCTCCCGCACCTCCACCTGGCGCCCGAGCGAGCTCTCCGAAGGCCGGACGGCTACAGGTGCTCGGCCGCCGCAGCCTGGACGGCGGCGGTGATGGGCGCCCAGTCGGCCCCCGGTCGGCGTGTGACGGTGACGAAGTCGGCAGTCCCGAACACCGAGGCCACACCTTCGGCGGCGAAGACGGCGACGGCGAAGTCGTTGCCCTGGGCGACCGCGGCGTCGGCGCTGGCCACGTTCATGGGCGCGGCCAACCGACGGTCGAGGGTGTACTTCATGGCATCGGGGTTGGGCGTGGGTGAGGGCGAGGCGGTGGCCATGGGCCCTGATCCTACGGTTTGACCCCTACGGCGCCGCCCCCGCCCCGCCGGGCGGGTCGAGGTGCTCCTCGTCGACGATGTCGGGCAGCTCGAAGTGCTCGCCGGCGATGCGCTCGGCCGTGGCCGCCAGATCGGCCTGGAGCGCCTCGATCTCGACCGTCAGCGCCTCGGCCCGGTCGCTGCGGCCCTGGACCAGCGCCCGCTCCCGCTTCTCCACCAACTCGGTGAGCTGCAGCTCCACGCCCACGGCGTGGTCTTCCAAACGTGGGTCGGTCACGGCCGGGAGCGTAGGCTCCGATGATGAGACCGGGCCACCCCTACGACCTCGTCGTGGTGGGGATGGGTTCCGGCGGCATGGTGGCCGCCGAGCTGGCCGCCTCCCTGCCCCTCCGGGTCGCCGTCGTCGAGCGGGACCGGGTGGGGGGCGAGTGCCTGTGGACCGGCTGCGTCCCGAGCAAGGCCCTGCTGGCCTCGGCCCGGGTGGCCCAGGCCATGCGCACCGCCCACCGCTTCGGTCTCGAAGCCGTCGATCCCGACATCGACACCGCCGCGGTCTGGGCCCGGGTGCGCGCCGTCCAGGACGACATCGCCGCCACCGACGACAGCCCACATCGCTTCGAGGCGCTCGGGATGGAGGTGATCTCCGGTAGCGCCCGGCTGGTCGACCCCCACACCGTGGCCGTGGGCGATCGCCGCCTGTCCACCCGCTTCGTGCTGTTGTGCACGGGGAGCCGGCCTTCGTCACCGCCCATCGAAGGTCTGGCCGAGGCCGGCTTCCTGACCAACGAGACGGTCTTCGCCCTGGCCCGGCCACCGGCGTCGATCACCATGATCGGCGGCGGCCCCATCGCCATCGAGCTGGCCCAGGCCATGCACCGCTTGGGGATCGGGGTGACGGTGCTGGAGAAGATGCCGGCCATCCTCCCCCGGGAGCAACCCGAGCTGGTCGCCGTCCTGGCCCGCCTCCTCGGCGAAGAGGGCCTCGACATCCGCACCGGCGTCGACATCGCACGGGTCGTCGTCGAGGGGGGCCGCAAGGTGGTGGAGGGCACCGAGGCCGGCGTGACCCGGCGCTGGCACGCCGATGAGCTCCTCGTCGCCGTGGGCCGCACACCCAACGTCGACGGCCTGGGCCTGGACGACGTCGGGGTGGCCACGACGCCCAAGGGGGTGGAGGTCGATGACCGCATGCGGACCTCCGTGCCGTCGGTCTACGCCGCCGGCGACGTGGCCGGGCGCTTGTTGTTCACCCACTCGGCCGCCCACGAGGCGGTGCGGGCCGTGCGCGACATGTTCTTCCCGGGCCGGGGCACGGTCGCCCAACTGGTGCCGTGGTGCACCTTCACCGACCCCGAGCTGGCCCATGTGGGGGTGACCGCCGAGGAGGCCCGGAGCGACGGCCGTGGCCACGTCGAGGTGCACCGCCTGGACCTGTCCCACTCCGACCGTGCTCGTGCCGACGGGCACGCCGAGGGCAGCGTCATGGTGGTGGCCGCCGATGGGGTGGTGGTGGGAGCCCACATCCTGGCTCCGTCCGCCGGTGAGGTGGTCCACGAGCTGGCCCTGGCCGTCCACCGGGGCATGAAGCTCTCGGAGCTGGCGTCGCTGATCCACGTCTACCCGACGGTGGCCACGTCGGTGGGACAGCTCGCCGCCGAGAGCGCCTTCACCGGTGCCCGGCGCTGGGCCTGGACGGTGCGGGCGGGACGACTGTGGGACCGCCTACGGGGGGACTGAGCCATTTTGGGGGCCGATGAGGGCCCTGGCCCGGTGCGCTACTCCGTCGTCGTCCTCCTAGCCTGGTCCGGACCGCCTCATCACCCACTCCGCCTACGACTGCGAGGAGCGCGCCCGTGAACCGTCCGAGCCTGGACCTGTGGCTGCCACCCATCCGCAACCACGACTGGGTCACCGCCCAGTGCGGCTACCGGTAGCGCCCGCTGATGCCGTCTCCTCACCGCTGCCTGCGGGCAGCCGATGTCGAGTCCTTCGTCCGGACCCGGTGCTTCGCCCCGGCCGAGCACGGTCGCATCGGCATCGAGCTGGAGCGGGTGGTGGTGGCCGCGGCTGATCCGTGGTCTCCCGTCGATCACGCCGCCGTGTCCGGAGCCGTCGCCGCCCTGGCTGATCTGCCCGGCGGCAGCCGCGTGACCTTCGAGCCCGGGGGCCAGCTCGAGGTCAGCTCGCCGCCCCGCACCGGCCCGGCCCAGGCGTGCGCCGTCACCGCCGCCGACCTCGCCGTGGTAGACCCCGCCATCCTGCACCTCGGGCTCGACCTCGTCGGGATCGGCCTGCATCCCCGGGGTGAGGGGCGACAGGTGGTCGAGAACCCTCGCTACCGGGCCATGGCCGCCTACTTCGACGCCGAGGGCAGCTGCGGGCGGACGATGATGTGCAGCACGGCGTCGCTCCAGGTCAACGTCGACATCGGCGACGGGCGGTCCCAGGCCGAGCGTTGGCGTCTGGCCCATCGCCTGGGCCCGGTCCTGCTCGCCGCCTTCGCCAACTCACCCCTCACCGGCGGTGTTCCCAACGGGCAGCGCTCGGGTCGGGCTGGGGTGTGGGCCGGCATCGACGCCAGCCGGACCGCCGCCGCCGGTGATGGTGGCGACGACACCAGGGACCCGGCGCGGGCCTGGACCCGCTACGCCCTGGCTGCCCGGGTCATGTTGATGCGCGTCGGCGAGGACCGGATGGTCCCCATGACCAGGCCCCTGCCCTTCGCCCGGTGGATCGACGAGGGCCACGAGTTGGGCTTCCCCACGGTCGAGGACCTCGAGTACCACCTGGGCACGCTCTTCCCCCCGGTGCGGCCGCGCGGCTGGCTGGAGCTGCGCATGGTCGACTCGCTGCCCGACCCGTGGTGGCGGGTGGCGGTGGCGGTGTGCGCCGCCCTGTTCGACGACGGCGAAGCGACCGAGCGGGCACTGCGCGCCACCGAGGCCACTGGGGGGCTCTGGGCCGAGGCCGCTCGCCACGGCCTCGCCCACCCCGCGCTGGGCTCGGCCGCCCGCACCTGCTTCGCAGCCGCCCTCGACGCCCTACCCGCACTGGGGGGCGACGACCTGGTCCCGGCCGTGGCCGCCTTCTCCGACGCCTTCGTCGAACGGGGCCGCTGCCCGGGCGACGACGTGCTCGACGCTGCCGCCGGCGCCGAGGAGCGGAGGCCCGCGGCTGCGGTGGCCGAGGCGTGGTGACGGGCCCGAGCGAGGCCGGCCCCGCCGGCCTGCGGGCCCACGTGGCCGCTGAGCTCGACGCCGCCCGTCGGCGTTCGTTGGACCTGCTGGCGCCGCTGTCCGAGGCCGACCTCGTGCGCCAACACTCGCCGTTGATGTCCCCGCTCTGCTGGGACCTGGCCCACGTCGCCAACTTCGAGGACCTTTGGCTGGTGCGCGCCCTCGGGGGCGACGCGGTGGGCGCGGACCACGACCACCTCTACGACGCGTTCGCCAACCCCCGGGCCGAGCGCCCCTCGCTCCCCCTGCTCGATCCGGTCGGCGCCCGGGCCTACCTCCACGAGGTGCGGGGCCGGGCCCTGGACCTCCTCGAGCACGCCGAGCTGGAGAGCAGCCACGAGCTGCTCGGTGCCGGCTTCGTCTACGGGATGGTCCTCCAACACGAGCACCAGCACGACGAGACCATGCTGGCCACCCTGCAGCTCATGGACGCCCCCGGTTACCGCCCGCCCCACTCGTCGCCGTCGTCACCACCTCGTCCTTCGTGGCATGAAGCCTCTGGGGCACGGCCCAGTCGACAGCGCACGTGGGTGGCGCCCGGCGAGGAGGTCCTGGTCGACGGCGGCCCCTTCCTGATGGGCACCGACACCCATGCCTGGGCCTACGACAACGAGCGGCCCGCACACGTGGTCGACCTGGCGCCGTTTCGCATCGACGTGCTGCCCACCACCAACAGCCAGTACCTGGAGTTCGTGGAGGCCGGGGGGTACCAGCAGCGACAGTGGTGGAGCGACGCGGGCTGGGCCTGGCGCATGGGGGCCGGCCTCGACCACCCCGGTTGCTGGCGGCGCCACGGCGCCGGCGCCTGGTCCCAGAACCGCTTCGGCTGGGAGGAGGACCTGGCCCTCGACGAAGCCGTCCAGCACGTGTGCTGGTACGAGGCCGACGCCTACGCCCGCTGGCGGGGCCGCCGGCTGCCCAGCGAGGCGGAGTGGGAGAAGGCGGCCTCGTGGGACCCACACAAAGGGGTCAAGCGCAGCTATCCCTGGGGCGACCACGAGCCCACGCCGGCCCTGGCCAACCTGGGCCAACGCCGCTTCGGGCCCGCTCCCGTGGGGTCGTGTCCCGACGGCGCCAGCGCCTACGGCTGCCAGCACATGGTGGGCGACGTGTGGGAGTGGACCTCGTCGGACTTCGGCCCCTACCCCGGCTTCCGGGCCTTCCCCTACAAGGAGTACTCCCAGGTGTTCTGGGGGTCCGACCACAAGGTGTTGCGGGGCGGGTCGTGGGCCACCCACCGCTCGGCCGTGCGCTGCACCTTCCGCAACTGGGACTACCCCATCCGCCGCCAGATCTTCGCCGGGCTGCGCTGCGCCCGCGACGCCTGAGCGCCTCGCTGCCCATGTGCCGCTTCGTGGCCTACCTCGGCCCGCCCGTGACCCTCGAGTCGGTGGTGTCGGCCCCCGAGCACTCGCTCGTGCGCCAGTCCTACGCCCCCCGCCACCAACGTCACGGACGGGTCAACGCCGACGGCTTCGGGGTGGGCTGGTACGACCGGTCGGTGCGGGCTGCACCAGCCCGCTACCGCTCCGATCGGCCCATCTGGTCCGACCGCTCCCTGGCCAGCATGGCCGGCCTGGTGCGCTCGGGCGCGGTGCTCGCCGCCGTGCGCGACGCCACGCCCCCTGCGGCCGTGGAGGAGAGCGGCTCGCCGCCGTTCGCCTCGGGGCCGTGGCTGTTCGCCCACAACGGGGCGGTGACCGGCTTCGCCGAGGGCTCCGGCGTGGCCCTGCGCCGGCGCGTCGCACCCGCCCGCATGGCCGGCATCGAGGGGGCGAGCGACAGCGAGGTCGTCTTCGCCCTGGTGCTCGGCGCCCTCGACGCCGGGGCCGACCTCGCCGGGGCCCTGGCCGCCGCCGTGGCCGCGGTCGAGTCGGTGGCCCCGGCCCGGCTCAACCTGGTGCTCACCGACGGCGTGGCCGTGGCCGCCAGCGCCAGTGGCGACACCCTGTTCCTCCTGGACGATCCCTGGTCGGGCCGGAGGGCGGGTCGGGCCACGGTGGTGGCGTCGGAGCCCTACGACGACGACCCCCGCTGGGTCACGGTTCCCGATCGCTCGATCGTGTGCGTGAGTGCCGGGGGTGCCACGGTGGCGCCGCTGGGCTCGCTGGCGCCCCCGACCACCCAGGAGGCGCGGTGAGCGGGGGGGGCACCGTCGTGTGCGTCGACGTCCACCTCCAGGACGCCGACCTGGCTGCGGCGCTGCGCCACGACGCCCGGCGGGGCCTGGGGGCGTCGCCCAAGTGGCTGGCGCCCAAGTGGTTCTACGACGATCGCGGCTCCGCCCTCTTCGACGCCATCACCCGACTGCCCGAGTACTACCCGACCCGGTGCGAGACCGAGATCCTCCAGTGCCGGGCCACCGAGATCGCCGCCGCCTGCAGGGCTGACACCCTCATCGAGCTGGGGTCGGGAACCTCGCACAAGACCCGTCTGCTGCTCGATGCCCTCGCCGCCTCCGGTGCCCTGTCCCGGGTTGTGCCCTTCGACGTGAGCGAGGCCACACTGCGAAGCGCCGCCGATGCCCTGGCCTCGTCCTACCCCGACGTCGAGGTCCACGCCGTGGTGGGAGACTTCGAGCACCACCTGCACCTCTTGCCCCCTGGCGGGCGGCGCCTGGTGGCGTTCCTGGGGGGGACCATCGGCAACCTCGAGCCCGCCCAGCGAGCAGCCTTGCTCGCCGACGTGGCCGCCGGCCTCGCTCCCGGCGACGGCCTGCTCCTCGGCACCGATCTGGTCAAGGACCCCCGGCGCCTGGTCGCGGCCTACGACGACACCGCCGGGGTGACGGCAGCGTTCAACGTGAACGTGCTCCGGGTGCTCAACCGGGAGCTGGGCGCTGACTTCGACCCGGCGCGCTTTGCCCACGTCGCCCACTGGGACGCCGGACGGGAGCGCATCGAGATGCGGCTGCGGTCGTCGGCCACCCAGAGGGTGACGCTGCCCGAGATCGACCTGTGCGTCACCTTCGCCGAGGGTGAGGAGCTGCGCACCGAGATCAGCTCCAAGTTCCGCCGGGAGCGGGTGGAGGCGGAGCTGGCCACCGCCGGGCTGCGCCTGGCCCGGTGGTGGACCGACGCCGCCGGCGACTTCGCCCTGTCGCTGTCCTTCCCGGCGGCGACGTAGAGGCTTCCCCGACGACGACGAATCCCTTGCGTGGCCCGCCGGGCGAGGCCAGCCTGGCGTGGTGGCAGGAAGGGTGGTTGCGACCGTGGCTGCCTTGGCGCCGTGCTGGCCGGCTGCGGCGCCGGCACCGGGGACGAGCCCGACGCCGTGGTGGCCCCACCCGCCCCGGCGGTGCGCCACGGCGAGATCGACGTCGACGGCACGGTGCGCACCTACCGCCTGTTCGTGCCCACCACGCTGGATCGCCGCCGACCCGTCCCCCTGCTGGTGGCGCTCCACGGCGGGGGCAACAGCGTCGACAGCTTCGTGGAGACGACGCAGCTCGACGGAGCCGCCGCGGCCGGGAACTTCGTGGTGGCCTACCCCGAGGCGACCAAGGGCGCCTGGAACGCCGGCTTCTGCTGTGGGTCTGCGCCTGAGCGGGGCGTCGACGACGTGGGCTTCCTGGTTCGCCTCCTCGACGAGCTCGAGGCCGAGCTGCCCGTCGACCCGGCCCGGGTGTCCATGACCGGCATCTCCAACGGGGCCATGTTGGCCTATCGCTTCGCCTGCGAACGAGCCGACCGTCTCCACGCCATCGCCTCGGTGGCCGGGTCGGTGACGGTCGACGACTGCCGGCCCAGCCGGCCCGTGTCGGTGCTCGAGCTGCGGGGCAGCGAGGATCCCCTCGTCCCCTTCGAAGGCGGGCCGCCCGGGCTTTCCGACGTGGAGGAGGAGCTGAGGGCCTACCCCCCCGCCGTCGAGGTGGCCGGGCTCTTTGCCGAAGCGGCGGGCTGCTCCCCGGCACCCGCCTCCTCCACGAGCGGCGTCGTCGGCATCAGGGAATGGGAGGGCTGCGACGACGGCACTGCCGTGCGCCTGGTGCGGGTGGAGGGTGGCGGCCACGTCTGGTTCGCACCCGGCTTGGGAGCAGCCAACGCCTCCATCGACGCCACCGAGCTCATCACCGACTTCATCGCCGATCCGTCCTCGTGACCCATGGCCGCCATGGATGAGGCTGAGGCCCGGGCCCTCCTCGGCGTGGCCGCCGGCGCGGGCCCCGGGGAGCTCAGGACCGCCTTCCGGCGCCGGCTTCGTCAGGCACACCCCGATGTCGCCCCCGCCGATCCCGACGCAGCCCGGGCCACGGCGCGCCTGGTGAGCGCCTACGCCCTGCTCCGTCGCCCGGCCCCGGCGGGAGCGTGCGCGCCGTCCGTGCCGAACGAGGCGCCGGTCGCCACCACTGCGGCACCGGTCGTCGTCGACGGTGACAGCCTCACCTACCCCGCCCCTCCCGACGAGGTCTACCGTCGCCTGGTGGCCGCCGCCGACCAACTCGGTGAGCTGACCTACGTCGACCCCGACGCCCGCCTGCTCGACACCGTCGTCACCATGGCCGACGGCACCGCCTGCTCGCTTCTCGCCAGCCTGCAGGGCCGGGCGTACGGCACCGAGGTGTTCCTCACCCTGGAGCCGCTGGGGCGCGAGCCCTGCCCCCCGGCGGAGCCCCTCGTGGCTGCGCTGGCTGCCCTGCTGGCCGGCGGCGAGACCCTCAGGCCGGCTCGTCGAACAGGGGAAGGCCGCAGGTGATGCGCCCGATGAAGTCGTAGAGGGCGTCGGTGGTGGGGGCCATGACCGTCGCCGCCCGGGCGTCGCGAAAGTGGCGCTCCACCCCCACCTCCTTGCGGAAGGCGGCGCCCCCGCACACGCGCATGGCCAAGTCGGTCACCTCGGTGGCGCGCTCCCCGGCGCCGGCCTTGACCTCCAGCATCCGCAGCATGACGTCGTCCCTGGCCCCCTCGAGCGAGTCCAGGCTGTCGAGCAGCAGCGTGCGCACCATGTCGGTGCCGATCCGCATGCGGGCGACGTAGGCCCGCACCGTGGGCGACTCGGCCAGCGACTGGTCCAGATGGGCGAGGCGGGCCCGGGCCACATGGGCCGCCGCCTTGGTGGTGGCGGCATCCATGGTGCCGACCGAGAAGGCCGCGCTCATGAGCTGGAAGTAGGGCAGCACCACCATCATCAACAAGTCGAAGCCCCCGCCATCAGGGCCGAGCATGGCGTCGGCGCCGACGACGAGCCCGTCGGCGGCCATGGGCCTGGAGCTGTTGCCCCGCAGACCGAGGCCGTCGAAGGGGCCATCCACTCCCAGCCCGGGCGCTCCTGCCGGGACGAGCCAGAGGGTGCTCAGGCCTTCAGCGGCCATCGGTCGACTCGACCACACGTAGCTGTCGGCTTCGCCCGCGGAGGTGACCCAGCTCTTGCGGGCGTCCAGGCGGACCTTGCCCTCGTCGGGCGTCGCCGTGCTCACCGGCGCCCAGAAGTGGCTGCGAGACCCCACCTCGGACAGGGCCAGGGCGAGGAGGTGGCGCCCGGCGGCGACCTCACGTCGAACGTCCTCGGGCCCGTAGGCCTCGACCACGGGAACGGCGCAGTAGTGCAGCAGCGTCACCATGGCGGTCGAGGCACAGTGGTGGGCCAGCTCCTCGATCACCAGCGTCGCCGCCCGGTAGGCCTCGCCCCGGCCTCCCACCTCCCGAGCACTGAGCAGGCCGAGCAGACCGGCCCGGCCCAGGGCGTCGATGCCAGCCCGGGGGAAGGTTCCGCTGCGGTCGACCCCGACGGCGTCGGGAGCCACCACCTCGTCGATGACGGACCTGACGGCGTCGAGGTAGGGCACGGAGTCGTTCACCGGCGCATTCTGCTACGGCTGGCGGGGGCGGGTGTGGACCAGCGCCCACCACACGAGTGGCACCTGGAGGGGCAGGCGCAGCCAGGCCACCACCGGCGACCCCAGGGGGAAGCCCTTGCCGGGGATGCCGCCGTCGAGCGCCATCTGCACGTTGGCGGGGAACATGGCCACCAACAGCCCGGCCGTCAACCACGCCCCCAGCCGGCGGGTGCGGGGAAGCGCCAGCAACACCCCTCCCGCGATCTCGGCCGCCCCGCTGACCAGCACCACGGCTCGGGCGTTGTCGGCGCCGACGACGCTGGGGACGATGCGCGCGTAGGACGCCGGGATCACGAAGTGTGATGTTCCCGCGCCGACCATCAAGGCGGCGAGCGTCAGTCGGGACGCCGTCAGTCGGCGCCGGCCTTGGCGCTCAGCCACCGCAGGTCGAAACTGCCCGCTCGCCGGCGAGCCGCGCGTCCACCCAGTCGAGGATCCCCTCGCCGGCCTCCCCCAGCACCTCGCCGTGGTCAGCGCCGGGGTACTCGCGGTACTCCACCAGGTTGCCGCCGGCACACAGGCGATCGACCGCGGTATCGGTGCTGGAGGCCAGCACCACGAAGTCAGTCGTGCCCTGGGCCACGAGCACCGGGGCGTCGATCTTCCTCGACCCCGGCTCGTTCTGCTCCACCCTGGCTGCCCAGGGCTCGACGTCGAGGGGGTTGGTGACGAGCCAGGCCGAGGTGCGCTGGTCGATGAAGGCGTCGGTCACGCCCTGCAGGCACTCCCGGTCCACCACCTCGATGCGCTCGATGGCGGCTGGGGTGAGCACGTCGGCGAGCTCCAGCTCGTCGTAGGCCTCGCCGTAGGCGTAGATGGCGGAGGCCACCAGCCCGAAGGCCGGGGAGATCGGTACGGCCGAGCGCAACAGGGTGCTCAGCTCAGCGGCCGGAGCCGAGGTGGCCACGCCCAACAGGTCGAGGTCGGGGGCGTAGTCGGGCGCCAGCGCTCCGGCGAACAGGGCGGCGTGTCCCCCTTGGGAGTGGCCGAAGGCGACCACGGCGGCGCCGGCGCCGGCCGCCTCGATGCGGGCCGCGGCCCGAGCGGCGTCGAGCACGCTACGACCCTCGCTCTCGCCCACCAGGTAAGGGTGGACACCCGGCGCGCCGAGGCCTTCGTAGTCGGTGGCGGCCACCACGTAGCCGGAGGCCAGGAGACGTTCCAGACCGGGCACGCCCACGCCGATGCGGGAAGGGGCGCAGTCGTCGGCCACTCCCACCGTGCCGTGGGCCCAGGACACCACGGGCCGACCCTGGGGTGGTGCCGGCCCGTGCGGGGCGTAGACCACTCCCGACACGGCGACGGGATTACCGTCGACCCCCTCCGAGCGGTAGAGCAGGTCCCAGCCCCGGGCGCCGGCGGGCACGTCGGGGGCGTTGCGGGGGGCCAGGGCCACCAGGTCACCGGGCTCGGCTCCAGGCAGCGGATCAGGCACGGCCCGCACGTCGGTGGGCACCTCACCCAGCGCCACCTCGGGTTCGGTCGGAGCCTCGTCGGCGGGCTGGGGCACCAGCTGCTCACCTGCGTCTTCCCCGCTGCAAGCGGGAATGGCGACCACCGCCACCAGCACCGCCGCCATCCATCTCCGTCGACTCGCCACCGGAACGAGGGTAGGGGCCACGGGGTGCCACCATGGGTCGGTGCTCGTGAGCTCCACCGATGGCGTCGAGATCGCCGTGCACGATCTCGGCGGTGACGGGCCCGACCTCTTGTTGGCCCATGCCACCGGCTTCCACGCCCGGGCCTGGGGGCCGTTGGCGTCGGCCCTGGCCCAGCACTTCCACTGCTGGTCCTTCGATGCCCGCGGCCACGGCGACTCCACCCGGCCGCAGTCGGGCGACTTCGACTGGCGCGGCTTCGGCGCCGACGCGCTCGCCGCCGTCGACGGGCTCGGTCTCGACACGCCCCTCGGTTTCGGTCACTCCCAGGGGGGCTCGGCGTTGTTGCTGGCCGAACAGGCCCGCCCCGGCACCTTCTCGGCGTTGTACCTGTACGAGCCGGTGGCGTGGCCCGAGCCGTTCGCCATGGACGACCATCCGCTGGTGACGGGTGCGCAGCGCCGACGGGACCGCTTCTCCTCGGTCGAGGCCGCCATCGAACGGCTGGGTTCCAAGCCCCCGCTGTCAGAGCTCGACCCCCGGGCCTTGCGGGCGTACGTGGAGTACGGCGTCATGGCCGTGCCCGACGGCGGGGTGACCCTCAAGTGCCGGCGAGAGGACGAGGCCCAGACCTATCGCATGGGCCCGCACCAGCGGTCCTTCGACCACCTCGGAGAGGTCACCTGTCCGACCACTCTGGCCCGGGGCACCGCCACCCGGTCGCTCGCCCTCGAGCTGGCCGAGCGCCAGGCGGCCCTGCTCGGCCGGGGACGACTGGAGCTCTTCGACGACCTCGGCCACTTCGGCCCTCTCCAGGACCCGGTGCGGGTGGCCGCCCGCATCACGGAGGCCCTCCTCGCGTCGTGATGCACCCCCGTGCCCTCACGCCCGGGATCCGCGTAGCTGTCGCACCCCGGGTCTACCCTTCGGACATGGCGCTCGCCCTTCCGCCCACGCTGTCGCCGTCCAAGGTCTCCGCGTTCAAGGACTGCGCCCTGGCCTTTCGCTTCTCCGTCATCGACGGTCTCCCAGAGCCTCCCTCCCCGGCAGCGGTGAGGGGCACGTTGGTGCATCGGGCCCTCGAGCAGCTCTACTGCGCCGAGCCACCGGCGCGCACCCGTGTCGCCGCGCTGGCGGCCCTGGCCCAGGCCTTGGCCCAAGCTCGGGACCACGACGGTGAGTACCGCCAACTTGGCCTCGAGGGCGAGGCCGAGGAGCGCTTCCGGGCCGAGGCCGAGTGTCTGGTCCATCGCTACTTCGAGATGGAGGACCCCACGACCATCCGGCCCATCGGCATCGAGCTGCTGCTCGAGGCCAGGCTCGACGGGGTGCGCCTGCGGGGGATCATCGACCGCCTCGAGCTCGACGCCGACGGCGAGCTCGTCGTCACCGACTACAAGACCGGCCGGGCGCCTGCGCCCCGCTACGAGCAGGGCCGGTTCGGGGGAGTGCACTTCTACGCGTTCCTGTGCGAGGCCGTGCTCGGCCGCCGCCCGGCGCGGGTCCAGCTGCTGTACCTGGGTGATGGGGTGACCATCGTGGCCACCCCCTCGGAGCAGTCGATCCGGGCCCTGGAGCGCCGGGTGGGAGCGGTGTGGCAGGCGGTGGAGCGGGCGTGTGCCACCGACGACTTCCGGCCCCACCCCGGGCCCCTGTGCGACTGGTGCGCGTTCCAGGCCCACTGCCCGGCGTTCGGTGGCGATCCCTCGGCTGCCCGCTCGGCCGGGACCGTCATGGCGGGCGTGTGACCGCCGAACCTCGAGAAGAGGCCCGTCGCAAGGACAGCGCGGCGCTGTCGGATGCGGCCATCGAGGCACTCGGTGGCACCCCCCGCCAGGTCCACCGCGGCCCGGTCAGTCCGCTTCGCTGGCTGCTCCCTCCGGCCCTCGGTCGCCAGATCAGTGCCTTTGACCAACGTGCCGACGCCGCCTTCGAGCGGATCCGGGGCCAACGGGCGCTCGACCGGCTGTTCTACAGCGCCTCGGCCCTGGCCGATTTCTCCCTGCTGTGGCACGTGATCGGGGCGAGCCGGGCCCTGCGCAGCAGGCACGAGGAGGAATCGCTGCGGTTGGCCGCGGCCCTGGGGATGGAATCACTGCTCATCAACATGGGGGTGAAGTCGCTGTTCCGCCGCCGCCGGCCGGTGCGTGAGGAGCACGAGCGCCACCAACTCCGCCAACCTCGGTCGAGCAGCTTCCCGAGCGGCCACGCCACGTCGGGTTTCATGGCCGCCACGCTGTTGGGGAAGGAACGTTCGCCACTGAACCGGCTGGGCTGGTACGGCCTGGCCGGCGTGGTCGCCGCCAGCCGCGTGCACGTCAACATCCATCACGCGTCCGACGTCGTCGGCGGCGCCCTCATCGGCGTGGGCCTGGGCCGTCTCGTGGCGTGGATCTGGCCGGTGGCGGTACGCCAGAAGCGATCAGCGAGGCCGGCCACCCGCTGATCGAACGGCCGGCCTCAGTTGGCGATCGGGGTGCTCTGGCCCTCGGGCGCGGCCAGCAAGGTGCGGACGTCGAGGAGGAGGTCGGCCACCTCGTCGGTCGACACCAACTCCCGGTGGAGCATCTCGGCCAAACCCTTGTCGATGACAGCGAGTGCCTCAATGATGATCTTGGGCTCTCGGGTGTCGGTCACCGCTTGTTCCATCAGATGTCCTCGCCTTCCTGTCGCCTGTCGCCTGTCGCCTCGACTGATCGTCCGGCTCATCGTCGTACCGTCCGAGCTCCGCCTCGGGCAAGCCCGGGCCAACGACCCACGGCGACGCCTAGAGGACTCACCTCACTCTATCTGCCCAGGGTCCGAAGGGCTCTCCTACGAAAGCGAGATGAGATCATCAGCGCCTCGTGGCGCTCGGGGTGCCAGAGGCATCCCGGCGGGGTCGTGGCCGGCGCCCGTCATCCAGAGCCGGTGGCGGCAACGGAGAACCACGACGGCCGCGACCGGCCGCCCGTCGACAGCGACGATCTGGGGACAAGGAGCTTGCCATGACCCGCTTGTTCGAGGACCAGATGGAGGAGAACGCCGCGCTTCTCCAGCGCCTGGCCCCGTCGCCGCTCACCCGCAGGAAGGTCCTCCTCGGCGGCGGTGCCGCCGCTCTCGCCATCGCGGCCGTCGCCTGTGGCACCGACGAAGACCCCTTCGTGCTCGAGGATCCCCCCAATCCCGACCTCACCACCCCTCCCCCGAAGCAGGAGGGGGGTGGCCAGGGGGCTCCAGGAGGCGGGGACGTGGCCACGGCCAAGCTCGCCGCCGGTCTTGAGGTCCTGGCGGTCAACACCTACCAGGGGGCGCTCGACGCCGCCGGGCGGGGCGCGCTCGGAGAGGTGCCCCCGGCGGTGGCCACCTTTGCCACCACGGCCCGAGATCACCACCAGGCCCACCTACGAGCCTGGAACGATCTGTTGACCAGCCTGGGAGAACAGCCGGTCAGCGAGCCCCTGCCCGCCCTGGCCGGTCCTGTGGGTGACCAGCTCGGCCAGGTCAGCGACGTCGTCGGCGTGGCTCGCCTGGCGCTCACCCTCGAGGACACGGCGGCCTCCACCTACTTCGAGGCCATTCCCACCATCGGAAACGCCGAGGCGCTGGAGCTGGCCGCCACCATCCAGCCCATCGACATGCAACACGCGGCGGTGCTGCGCTACGTGCTGGGCGAGTACCCGGTGCCCGAGAGCTTCGCCGACGCCGAAGAGTCGGCCATCCCCGCCTGAGGAGCCGCAAGGAGCCTCGGCCCCTGAGCAGTCGGTAGCAGGGTGACACCTCGCCGGTGACCCGGCCAGGTGTGTGCCAAGGCCTGCCCGAGAGTTGAGTGTCTCACCCCCTCCTCATAATGGGATCCATGTGGTCTTGGAACCGACGAGGAGGCGACAGCGTGGCGAGCGATCCCCAGGCGAGCAGCGACGAGGCGTGCGGGCCTTGCGTCGCCGAGCTGGCTCATTGCCATGCCACCCTGGTCCTGCACGCCGATGGCGCCCTGGACTGTCCGGAGCTGGAGGCCTGCGGCGCCCAGCCCGACGTGCACCTGTGGTGGATCTCCTGCACCGAGCTGGCGTCCCCGTGCGGCTGCACCGGCGACGAACATCCGGGAGCGGGACGACTCGAGGGCGGGCTCGTCGCCCGGGCGGCTTGAGGGTCGTGACCAGGGCCGCGGCAACGGGCAGGGCGGCTCCCGTGGGCCAGCCACGCCACGACCGGTCCGACACCGGGCAACTGACCCTCCTGGAGACCGACGAGCCGGCGTGGCGCCTCGACGCCCGCACCCGGGAGGTCGGTCGCAAGGGGGTGGCTGCGGCTCGCCAGGCGCTGAGACGATCCACCAGCTCCGACCGCGATCGAGGTGCGACACGGGCCGCGTGAGCAGCTTTGGCCAGCGACTGGCCAGGGAGAGTCGGCCCAGGAGGCTGGCGGTGGTCCTGGTGCTCGTGGTCGTCGGTTGCGGAGGCGGCGACACCGACGCCACGGGGACCGGCCGGGCGGAGGTCCGCAGGGTGGTCGATGGCGACACCATCGAGGTCCGCATCGGGGGCGTCGACGAGACGGTCCGCCTGCTCGGCATCGACACGCCTGAGAGCGTCGATCCCCGATCGCCGGTGGAGTGCTTCGGCCGGGAAGCGTCCCAGCACACGGCTTCGCTGCTGCCCCCGGGCACCGAGGTCCGCCTGGTGCGAGACGTCGAGGCTCGGGACCGCTACGACCGACTTCTCGCCTACGTCTACCGGAGCGACGACGGGACCTTCGTCAACCTCGCCCTCGTGCGCGATGGGTTCGCGGCGGTGCTGACGTATCCGCCCAACATCGCCCACGCCGACGAGCTCACCGCGGCCGCAGCCCAGGCACGCCACGACGGGCGGGGTTTGTGGTCGGCGTGTTGAGTGCCGGGTCCGGGAGCGTGGGTGACGGGTACCGTGCAGACCATGCCCGCGCTGGTCGAACGGCTCGGCTACCCCGCCGGCGCCCGACTCCTGATCATCGGTTGCGACGGTCTGGGCACCAGCCACGCCGCCAACGTCGGCTGCTACGACGCCCTGCGGGAGGGAATCGCCACCAGCGCCCGCTTGATGGTCCCCTGTCCGTGGTCCCGGGAGGCGGCCGGTCGCTACCGGGGCGAGGACATCGGCGTCGAGCTCACCCTCAACGCCGAGTGGGACCTCTACCGCTGGGCGCCGCTCACCCAGGCGCCCTCGCTGCTCGACGGCGACGGTGGCTTTCCCCGCACCTGCGCCGAGGTCTGGGACCACGCCGACCTCGACGAGGTCCGCCGGGAGTGCCGCACCCAGGTAGAGCGGGCCATCCTGTGGGGCTTCGACATAAGCCACCTCGGTTCTCACCTGACGACCCTCGCCCTGCGCCCGGAGTTCTTCGACGTCTACCTCGAGCTGGCCGTCGACTTCGGCCTGCCGATCCAGCTTCCCGACGGCTCGTCGGAGCGAGTGGTGGGCTTCCCCTTCCGGCGCCTGGCGGCCGAGGAGGGCGTCGTGTTCCCCGATCGTGTCCTGCGGCCCCTGACCGGCGCCCGCAAGGCCATCGAACGGGCCCTGTTCGAGCTGGAGCCGGGTGTGACCGAGATCGATGCCCGGCCTGCCGTCGACACCCCGGAGCTGCGGTCGCTGACCCATGACTGGCCCACCCGGAGCGACGACCACCACGTCCTCGTCGACGACCACGACCTACGCGCCCTCACCGAGCGGGCAGGCATCACCCTCATCGGCTACCGCGAGCTCCGCAACCTCCAACGAGCGCAGTAACGGGCGCAGTCTCGGCCGCCGGCGCCCGGAACCCGACAACTCGGTCGAACGGAGCGAAGCGAGTGAGACCGAGATCAGAACTCGGTCTGCTCCCGCACCTTGGCCAGGATGGACTTGTACTCGGGCTTGTTGGTCAGCGGCAGCAGTGCCATCACCTTGGCGATGTTGCCCGTGACCTTCACCCGCCCCTGCATGAAGGCGGCGTTGGCGTCGAGCTCGCCCTTGTCGACCTTCATCTTGTCGTCGTAGGACGAGGTCAGCGTCACCTCGGTCTCGGGGTCGTCGCCCAGGGCGTGTTCGACGGTGTGCCCGTTGTCGATCACGTGGTAGTAGCGCACGTCGCCGTCCGGCGCCCCGGTGATCACGTACTGCAGGCGCGCCGTGGCCCCCGGCGTCTCGGGGAACTCCGCCGCCAGCTCCTTGAACAGCGCCATCCACTCAGCCGAGAGGTACTTCACCATGGCCGCGACGCTATCCCATCACCCGGTCGCGGACCCCAGCGAACAGGTCGTCCTCGGGCACCGGGCTGTCGACCAGGGAGCGGGCCAGCACGTAGTCGTCGTAGGGGTGCACGCTGCGGGCCTCCTCGGGCGGGAGCCCGAACCACATCTTGGACCCGGGGTCGACCTGGGTGCGATGGGCCAGCAGCGCCCGGGGTCGGATGTCTGCGTAGTCCGAGATGTCGACCTGGGTGGTGATGCGGTCGTCATGGTAAGGGCGCTCCAGCCACTCGTCGGTGAAGGGCGACTCCAGGCCGAGGGCGAGGAAGCGCTCGTGGGCGGCCACGACGCGGGCCCGGGACCAGACTGTGTAGTACAGCTTCAGCGGCTGCCAGGGGTCACCCGCCTCGGGGTGGGCCTGGGGGTCACCGGCGGCCTCGAAGGCGGCCACGCCGATCTCGTGCACCCGGAGGTGGTCGGGGTGGGGGTAGCCCCGTTGGTCGTCTGCGTAGATGACCAGCACCTGGGGCCGGTGGTGACGTATGGCCCGTACCAGGCGGCCCACCGCCTCGGCGTGGTCGGCCCGGGCGAAGCAGCTCGGATCCTCGTTGGCCGGCGTGTCGGCCATGCCCGAGTCCCGGTAGCCGAGGAGCACGAGGTCGTCGTAGCCGATGATCTCCATGGAGGCCGCCAGCTCCTCGAGGCGCACCTCGGGGAGGCGCTCGCGCACCTCAGGGGTGTCCATCGCCGGGTTGAGGATGTCCCCCTGCTCTCCCCCGGTGCAGCACACCAGGACGGTGTGGATCCCCTCGGCCCGGGCCCGGGCCACGGTCCCCGCCCCCTTGGAGGCCTCGTCGTCGGGGTGGGCGTGCACGGTCATGAGGCACAGCCGATCGGCATCGGGCGCAGAAGGCATCCGGGCAACGGTAGCGGTCCCCTGGAGCCTTCTCTCTCTCCCTCTCTCTCTCTCTCTCTCCGCGCTGCGGGAGCGGCCGTCACGGCCGAGAGAGCCGATGGAGGTGGGGCGGTACGCTGGCGGCGTGGACTCCCCCGAGGTCTGGCGCTGGGTCTGGCTGGCCGTCGCCGCCGGCGCTGCCATCGGGGAGATGGCTACGGCTGGCTCGTTCTTCCTCCTTCCCTTCGCCGCCGGGGGCGCGGTGGCCGCCGTGCTGGCCTTCGCCGGGGTTCCGGTGGGCATCGAGTGGTTGGTGTTCGTGATCGTGTCGGTCGCGGGTGTGGTCGCCTCCCGCCCCCTTGCCCGCCGCCTGGACCTGCAGACCTCCACCGAGGGCATCGGCGCCCGGCGCTGGATCGGCCAGACGGCCACGGTGCTCGAAACCATCCCCTCGGGCCCCCAGGCCACCGGCCTCGTGCGCCTGGGCCGGGCCGAGTGGCGGGCGGAGAGCCTGGAGGGCCTCGGGATCGAGACCGGCACCTTGGTCAAGGTGGTCGACCTGGCCGGGACCCATCTGGTGGTGTGGCCCCTCGACCAGATCGCCCCCCGAGCCCACCAACGCGATCCCGACATCGTCGAGTAGGAGATCCGCTGTGAACGTCATCGCCGTCTTCGCCGTGTTGGCCCTGGTGCTCCTGGTCTACGTCGCCTCGGGCATGAAGATCGTCCGGCCCTTCGAGCGGGGCATCGTCGAGCGGCTGGGCAAGTTCAAGCAGACCGTGGACCCGGGGCTGCGCATCATCGTCCCCGGCATCGACCGCCTCACCAAGGTCGACATGCGCGAGCAGGTCATCGACGTCCCCCCTCAGGAGGTCATCACCTCCGACAACGTGGTCGTGTCGGTCGACGCCGTCGTCTACTACGAGGCCACCGATGCCCAGCGCCTGGTCTACAACATCGGCAACTTCATGATGGCCATCATCAAGCTGGCCCAGACCAACCTGCGCAACGTGGTGGGCGACCTTCAGCTCGACCAGGCCCTCACCTCGCGCGACACGATCAACACCACGCTTCGCACCATCCTCGACGACGCCACCGACAACTGGGGCGTGCGGGTGGTGCGGGTGGAGATACAACGGGTCGACCCGCCGCCGGACGTGATGTCGGCCATGCACGAGGTGATGAAGGCCGAGCGCACCCGCCGGGCCGTGGTGACCGAGGCCCAGGGCTCGCGCGAGGCGGCCATCACCCGGGCCGAGGGTGAGAAGGCAGCGGGCATCCTCGAGGCCGAGGGCCGCAAGCAACGCAACATCCTCGACGCCGAGGGCCAGGCCGAGGCCACCCGGGCGGTGGCCGACGCCGAGCGCTTCCGCCAGCTCACCGTGGCCGAGGGCGAGGCCGAGGCCATCCGCAGCGTGTTCGGCGCCATCCACGAAGGGGGCGCCACCCCCGAGGTCCTGGCCCTTCGCTACTTCGAGGCCCTGCGCCACGTGGCCGACGGCCAGGCCACCAAGATCTTCCTGCCCACCGACGGTGCCGGCCTCCTCGGATCGCTGGCCGGGGTGGCCGAGCTGCTGGCACCGTCGCCGGCGGACCGCAGCCCCGGCCGGGCGTGAGCATCGCCGTCCGCACCTACAGCGAGACCGGCTCGGCGCCGCTGGAGGACCCCAAGGAGATCGCCGAGACCATCAGACGCCACGGCTGCGTCGTCTGGGTCGACCTGGTCGACCCAGACGACGACGACTTCGCCCGGGTGGCCGAGGAGTTCCAGCTGCACCCCCTGGCCATGGAGGACGCCCGCAAGCACGGCCAGCGGCCCAAGCTGGAGCACTACCCCACCCACGCCTTCCTCGTCGCCTACTCCAAGGAGCTGGCCGAGGTCGACCTGTTCGTGGGCACCAACTGGGTGGTCAGCGTGCGGGAGCGCAACAACGTGGGCGATCACTGGGCGCTCGACGCCGTGCGGGCCCGCATCGAACGGGGAGGGGGCCAGGTCGATGTCGGCTTCCTCGTCTACTCGATCCTCGACGAGCTGGTGGACGGCTACTTCGAGGCGGTGGACGCGTTCGAGGACACCGTCGAGGACTTCGAGGAGCAGGTGCTCACCCAGCAACTCGGGGCCGAGGGCGACATCCAAGGCGAGCTGTTGTCACTGCGCCGGCGCCTGGTCGAGTTCCGCCGGGTGCTGGTGCCCCTGCGCGACGTGCTGGCGGCCCTCATGCGGGGCGAGGTGGTCTGGGTCGACGAGGCCACCCGCCTGCACCTCCAAGACGTCTACGACCACGTGCTGCGGGCCGTCGAGAGCCTGGACAGCCAGCGGGAGCTGGTGGGCAACGCCGTGGACGCCCACCTGGCCCTCACCTCCAACCGGATGAACCAGGTGATGAAGCGCATGACCTCCTGGGGCGCCATCTTGTTGGGCTCCACCCTGGTGGCCGGCATCTACGGGATGAACTTCGATCTCATGCCCGAGCTGCGCTGGCGCTTCGGCTATCCCTTCGCCCTGGGCCTCATGTTGACCATCACCATCGTGGGCTACCGCTTCTTCTCGCGTCGCGACTGGCTCTGACCCCTCGGCCTCACTCGCCTCGCTCCGTCGGGTCGAACTGCCCGAGCTAGGAGCGGGGGGTGTTGCCCACCGGGACGAGGATGTCCTCGCCGGTCTCCTCGTCGTCGACCAGGACCCAGCCGCACAGCTCGGCCAGGATGCGCTCGCCCTCGCCGGGGCCGCTGGCGATGAGCTCGTCGTCGGCACGGAGCACCTCGGCGCCCCGGGGGCGGTAGACGTAGCGGCCTCCCCGGCGTACCGCCAGCACGTGGAACCCGGGGTCGATGTCGAGGTGGAGCTGGGCCAGGCTGGCGCCCTCGACCCGTGAGCCACGGCCCACGGGCAGGCGCACGAGCACCTCGTCGGCGTCGCCCAGGGCCAGCGACAACACCGGGTGGACCTCCTCCTCGTTCTCGATGAGCCACACCATCTGCTGGGCCGAGTCGCCCAGGTCCTCGGCCGCCTGGGCCAGGTGCAGCAGGCCCCGCAGCGACGACGGGTCGGCGGCGACCGGCGCCGAGCGCAGCACCCAGGTCTCCAGCCGCTCCTTCATCTCGTCGAGGCGGTCCTCCAGGTGGTTGACCTCGGCCGCCAGGCCCACGTCGCGCAACACCAGCGCCGACCAGGCCAGGCCCACGCAGGTGGTCGAGATGTTCTTCATCTCCACCAGCACGTCGATGGCCCGGTCGAGATCGGAGGGGATGGGCTCCTCCACCGGTTCAGGCGGCTCCCACGAGGGGGCCCCGGCCAGTTGGTGGAGCCGGGAGATGCCCGCCGGCGCGCCGTGGAGGAACAACACGTCGCCGGGTAGCAGGATCTCGTCGCCACCCACGTCGGTCAGCCAGTCGCGGCCCCGGTGGATGGCCACGACCCGCATGCCCACGGCTACGGGCAGCTCGAAGTCCGAGAGCGGCCGGTGGGCGAAGTGCGACCCCTCCCGCAGCGACACCCGGTGGCTGACCTCCTCGGCCCCGGACAGGTCGGCGACCAGCTCGCGAGGGATGCCCACGCGGTGGGTCACGATGCGGGAGATGTCGACCGCGGCGTGGCCCATGCGTTCGACCGAGGAGATGACCCTGAGCACCGAGGCCATGGAATCGGCGTCGCGAGGTGAGCGGGCGGCCAGCACGCAGACGGCCCGCATGTCGTGGACCAGGTCGTTGAGCCGGTCCTGGAGCTCATCCACCTCGTCGGCCATCTGTGGGTCCCCGAAGTAGACCGACGCGTAGGCCAGGTCGATCATGAGCTCGCAGGAGTCCTTGGCCTCCGAGATCATGGTTCGCAGGTTGCGAGGTCGCTCGTCCACCGGGGCCTCCAGGGTAGTGGGCGTCAGACGAGGCCGAGGGCGACGATGGCGAAGATCAGGCTGAAGGCGCCGACGAGGTCGATGGACGAGGTCACCATGGGTACCCCGTAGGTGTCGGGGTCGAGGCCCAGGCGCACGGCGGCGAGGGTCCCGTAGTAGGCGATGAGCACGGCGAAGCCCACGGCCAGCAGTCCCCCGATCAGCGAGGCGGCCACCAGCAGGGCGATGCCGGGGCTGGCCTTGCCGATGAGGTGGGTGGCGAGCTCGGCCACGGCCGCGTTGAGGGCGAAGACGGGCACCGCCAGCAGGATCACAAAGGCGATGTCGGCTCGGGCCTCGCGCCCGGGCACCGCCACCATCTGCACGACACCGAGGTGGATCTTGGTCGAGAGCCGGTTGGCCAGCACCCCCCCGAGGGCGCCGGCGGTGCTCAGGTGGCCGGGCAGCAACACCAACAGGGCGGGCAGCGCGGTGAAGGTCGACAGGCGTCCCTCGATGGCGATCCCCGCCACCACGCTGATGAGGCTGGCGACACACAAGATGGGCACCGACTCCCTCAGCACACGGACCAGCAGCGCCAGGCGCGACCGCAGGGAGGCGACGAGGACGATGATCGACGCCAGCACCATCATCGCCCCCAGGGCGTCGCTGAGCGCCCCGAAGCCCACCAGGAGCGAGGCCAGCCACAGCGACGGCAGGCCCACCACGTCGCCCACCGACGCCACCAGGGGCGCGTTGACGTTGTCGAGGTCCCAGCCGAAGCGGACCGACCCGGCGGCCAGGGCCAGGGTGAAGGCCAACACGATCACCGACGACAACAGCGCCCCCGCCACCGAGATGACCACCAGCTCGAGGACCGGGATGGTCTGGTCCAGGCCCAGGGCCACGGCCACGGCCTTGGCGATGCCGGCCAGGACGACGGCGGTGACCGTCGTGAGGACCATGGAGGCGATGACGTTCTGGCCGACCACGGTGTCGGCCCGCCGTGACAGACCGAACGTCCCGGTGTGGATGGCGGTGCTCAGCCGGCTTCCCAGGGCACCGAAGATGTTGCCGCGCATGCCGATGGAGGCGGGCACCAGCACGAGCAGGCCGGGCAGGCGCTCCAGGGTGCCGGTGATGGCACCCAGGGTGACCCCGGCGGCCAGGCTCGTCAGCGTGCTGAGGCCGAGGGCGGTGAGGCTCTGGCGGGTGCCGGCGACGTCGGGCCCGAGCAGCCCCTTCAGGCGCGCCAGGGGTCGGAGCCGTCCTCGCTGCATCACGATGAGTCTTGCCGACCGGCGTCGGGGGTGGCCGCTGAACTCAGCGGCGGGACCGGCTCGCTCAACCGGGCCGGTGGGGCGGGAGACCGTCGTCAGGAGAGCTCAACGGGCCGCTGCTCGGCCGTCCGCTGCGCTCGGCCAGCTCAGCGTCCCACGCGTTGGCCCGGTCACGGTCCCAGCCCTCGCTGGTGGACAGCACCTCACCCTCACCGCTCACCAGGACCAGCGTCGGCACCGTCTCGATCCGGTAGGCGCGCGAGGTGGTGAACCCGTCGCTGTCGTCGAGCACGGGGGCGCCGAAGCCCGCCTCGTCGAGCCAGGGCCTGGCTTTGACCAGGGGGTCCTGGGCGACGGCGGTGACGGTCACCGCATCGCCGTAACGCCGGGCCAGCTCGCCCCACACCGGGAACGACAGCACGCACACCGGGCAACTGGTCTTGAAGAACGCCAGCAGGGCCGGACCGGCTGCGGTGAGCTCGGCCAGGTCCAGTCGCTCCCGCCCGTCACCAGCGGCGGGCAGTTCGAAGTCCGGGGCGATGGATCCCGGGGCCAGGGTCATGGCTGGTCCTCGTCGTCACTGTGCAGGCGCATGACCGTCGAAGGTAGCCACGACGACGACCGGCCGTGCGCCTGCGGGGCGGAGGTGCACGACACCTCTGAGGCCGACCAGACCGGATGACAGCAGTGGCAACCGGTGCTAGGTTCCCCTCCATCAGGTGGGTACGTGCGACAGGCCGACCCCATCGAGCAACAAGGGGGATCGGTTGTGGCAACCGGCACCGTGAAGTGGTTCAACGCCGAAAAGGGCTACGGGTTCATCCAGCGTGAGGGTGGCTCGGATCTCTTCGTCCACTACACCGCCATCAACGGCTCGGGCTACAAGTCCCTCGAAGAGGGTCAGGCCGTCGAGTTCGAGGTGACGCAAGGACCCAAGGGCGACCAGGCGCAGAACGTCACCACCATCTGAGCCCGCTCCTCAGACTGCGCCCGGTGTCCCCAGGGCGTCGGCCACCCGGCTCGCCTCGGACTCGGCCACCTCGTGGATGACGAGGTCGCGGAGGTAGTGCGACACCCGGGGGACCGGGGCCCGCGCCCAGTTGCCCTCCTCGTAGTCGAAGTACCACGACCCCCAGTCGTCGAGTTCGTACAACGCGTCCACCTCCTCTGGGGTCAGCTCCTCGAGCAGGGCCAGGCGCAGGGGAGCGTCATGGGGCTGCCACCCACCGGTGACGACGTCGAGGATCCAGCCGCCGTGACCATCGAGGCGATAGAGCGCCTCAGGGTGGTCGCCCCGGAAGCGGGTGAAGGAGCCGGCCGGCCCCGGCATCTTGTAGGGCTGGTTGCGCCGTCCCCCGGCGTAGGTGGCGAACCATCGGGTGGTGGCCACGTTGGGCAGCCAACCACTGGCCCGCAGACCCTCCTCGTCGATCTCCCGTGCGAGGAACGCCACCACGGACTGGCGGGTGCGAGAGCGGGCGGCGCCCATCGAGGCTCCTGAGGTCGGCGACAGGGCCGCAGCACCCTAGCCGGGCGAGCGCGGACGACATCACTGGCCGCGGGACGGACCGGGGTGACCATGGTGTGAGGGAGATGCTCGCTAGCCTCGGCCGGTGCCGATGGGGCCGTTGACTCGACGGTGGGTCCCGGGGGCGCTGGTGATGGCGGCGCTGGTCCTCGCCGGCTGTGGCCGCGCTGCCGACTCGCCGCCGGACGCCGCCGCCGAGGCCGCGCCCGACACCACGACCTCCACCATGTCGCCGGGCGTGTCGACCACCGAGGTGCCCGATCCGGGCGGTGCCGGCGCCGCCAACGGCGTCGCTGCCCGACCGTCGTGGCTCGGGACCCGCCCCCTCCCGCTCCGTCCCGACGGCTACGGCGAGGTCCAGCCCACGCCACCGGAGCTGCGTGACCGGCGCCTGGCCACCATCGACGTGCTGGACCCGCCCGTCGACGCGGCGTTCACCTCCTCGGTCGGGCCGGTGCCGCCGGCGGTGACCGCCCGTTCCACCTGGGAGCCGGCCTGCCCCGTCGGTCTCGACGACCTGCGCCACGTGACGGTGAGCTTCTGGGGCTTCGACGACCGGCCCCACACCGGCGAGCTGTTGGTCCACGCCGACGTGGCCGACGACGTGGTCGGGGCCTTTGCGCGCCTGCACGAGGCCCGCTTCCCCATCGAGGAGATGCGCATCACCCGGCTCGACGAGCTCGGGGCCCATCCCACCGGTGACGCCAACAACACCGGCGCCTTCGTCTGCCGGCCCTCACGGGGCACGACGTCGTGGTCGGAGCACGCCTACGGCCGAGCCGTGGACATCAACCCTTTCCACAACCCCTACGTCAAGGGCGACCTCGTGCTGCCCGAGCTGGCCTCGGCCTACATCGACCGCTCGACGCCGCGACCGGGCATGATCTTGCCCGACGACGTGGCCACTGCCGCCTTCGCCGACATCGGCTGGGGCTGGGGAGGGACGTGGCGTTCCCAGGACTACATGCACTTCTCCGCCAGCGGACGCTGACCCGCGGGTTCACTCCCAGGGGGTTGCTCTCCTGATCGGCGATATCTAGCGTGGCGGGTGCCGCGCAGATGAGCCGTTCGGGCCATCCTGCGCGGCCCGATCCCGAAGGGGGCTCGATCCGTGACAGCCACGCCCTCGTTCGGACCTCTGCTCGAGGCGCTCGACGCCGCCCCGCCCTTCGCCCTTCCCGACGTGGTGTTGGTCGAGCTCTCCAACACCGTGGGGGCGTCGTCGTGCCTCGTGCTGCTGGCCGACTACGAGTCCAAGTCCCTCGAACCCGTCCCGAGCGCGTCGTCGCCTCCCGGGATGAGCGGCCAGTCGGTCGACGGCAGCTTGGCCGGCCGGTGCTACAGGGAGCAGCGGGCGAGGACTGAACAGGGCGGGCGACGGGTCTTCGTGCCCATGACGGTGCGCGGTGAGCGCATCGGCGTGCTCGACGTCCACTTCCCCACCGAGGTCGACGGCCCCACCCAGGACCATCTGGCGCAGGTCGGGGCGGTCCTGGCCCACGTGGTCAACGGGGCTCGGCGCTACACCGACCACTTCGAGCGCATCCGCCGGCGGCGCCAACTCAGCCTGGCCGCCGAGATCCAGTGGGAGCTCCTGCCGGTGCTGGCCTTCTCCCATGCCGCCTTCTGCGTGGCCGGTCACCTCGAGCCCGCCTACGACATCGGCGGCGACACCTTCGACTACGCCGTCGAGCCCGCCAACCTCACGCTGGGCATCAGTGACGCTCGCGGCCACGGGCTGCGGGCCGCGCTGCTGGGGGCCCTGGCCACCACCGCACTACGCAACAGCCGGCGCCGGGGCGAGGGCCTGGTCAAGCAGGTGGCCGCGGCCCACCGGGCGCTGCTCGCCCAGTTCGGCGGCGAGGACTTCGTGACGATCGCCCTGATGACCGTCGACCTTCCCTCCGGCGCTGCCGCCCTGGTCAACGCCGGCCACCTCCCGCCCCTGGTCATCCGCAACGGCAGGTGCCAGCGGGTGCGGGTGGAGCCGCAACCTCCCCTCGGCATGTTCGCCGCGACCACCTACCGGCCCCAGCGCCTCAGCCTCGTTCCCGGTGACCGGCTGGTGCTCTTCACCGACGGCATCACCGAGGCCACACCCGAGGGCGGGGCCACCTTCGGCGAAGCTCGCCTCGTCGACCTGTTGCTGGAGACCCGCTCGACCCCGCCGGTCGAGACCGTGCGGCTCGTCTCCCACAAGGTGCTCGACCACCGTGCCGGCCAACTCAACGACGACGCCACCGTCGTGGTGCTCGACTGGCACGGTCCACCCGAGGGCTCGACTGCGCCGGTGTGACCGGCTGAGCACCAGGCTCTTCGGGTCCGGCCCTCCGTCGAGGGGTCAGCCGCCGGCGAGCGACGGGGGGGCCGACGAGGTGGCCTGGAAGCGCACATCGACCTCGAGGGCGCTCTGGAGCAACTCTTTGCGCTCCTCGGCGGTGTAGAGCTCGAGGGATGCTTCGCCTCCGGCGTGGACCTCCACCACCAGCGCCGATCCTTCCCGCCGGCAGGCGAGACGCTGCACCACCCCGGCGTGGGTCCGATCGAGAGCGACGGCGATGCGCAAGATCCCGGCCAGGGTCCGCACCAGGCGCTGGTCGACCGACGACAGTGACGCGAACGCCTGGTGCTTGGCCTTGGGCACGCTCTTGCGGTGATAGCGGGCCACCTGGGCGATGAGCTCCACCTCGCGCTGGGTGAAGCCCCGCAGGTGCTCGGCGTGACGGATGACGTAATAGGAGTGCAGGTGGTGACGCTCATGGGAGATGGCGATGCCCACGTTGGCCAGCAGGGCCGCGGCGGCCAGGAACTCGCGAGCCTCGCCGCCGAGGTCGTGCAGCTCGGTCGTGGCGTCGAACAACTCGAGGGCCAGGCGCCGGCAATGTTCGGCGTGGTCGCGCTCCTCGGGACAGAGCTGGCTCAAGCGACGCACGCTGCGGCTGCGGATGTCGGCCGTCCCCTCGCCGATGAGGCTCGACGACGGGCTCGATCGCTGCAGGGTGTCGAGCACCAGGCCCTCCCGCAGGGCGTAGTCCGAGGCCGTCATCTCCTCGATGCCCAGGGCCGCGGCGGCCTCTTCGAGGAGGATGGCGCCGGCCACGATGATGTCGGCGCGACGGGCGTCGAGACCGGGGACCTTCAGCCGCTGCTTGACGGTGGTGGCGTCGAGGAGGGTGGCAACCACCTTGCCCAGCTCCTTGCGGGTGAAGGTGATGTTGCTCACCGCACGGCCCGACTCGCCCCGGCGCTGGCGCGCCATCTCAGCCACGCTGAGGATGGTCCCCGAGCTGCCGATGGCCACGTCGAAGCCGTGGCGGCGCACCTCCCGCACCACCGGTCCCAGGTAGGCCCGGACATGGGTCCGGCACCGCTTCACCTGGCCGGACGTGAGGGGCTCTTCGGCGAAGAACCGGTCGCTCAGGCGGATGGCCCCCAGCTTGAGGCTCCGGGCCGCGAGCATCTCGGTGCCCTCGCCCACCACGAACTCGGTGCTCCCCCCGCCGATGTCGATGACCAACAGGCGCACGTCGGCCGCGGCCACGTCCTGGAGGACCCCGAGGTGGATGAGCCGGGCCTCCTCCAGGCCGGACACCACCTCGACCTCGACGCCGGCCTCGTCCCGGGCCCGACGCAGGAACTCGTCGCGGTTGTCGGCCTCGCGCACGGCGCTGGTGGCGATGGCGCGCACACCGGCGTCGGAGATCTCGGCGATGCGGCGGAACCGGCGCAGCGCGTCGACGCCCCGGTCGATGGCGGCGGGGGCGAGGCGCTTCATGTCGCCCGAGCCCGAGCCCAGTCGCACCACCTCCTTCTCCCGGGCGATGATCTCGAAGGCGACGGCGCTGGTGGTGCGGGCCACCACCAGGTGGAACGAGTTGGTGCCGATGTCGATGGCCGCCAGCACCTGGCCCGGTCCCGGTCCCGCCGACGCGCCGTCGCTGCCCCCCGTCGTCACGGCGGGTCAGTCAACTCGCCGTCACCGGCGTGCGCCAAGACGTCCCCCTCGCGCCCGGGCCTCGTCCCGCAACAGTGCCCGCGCCGCCGCCCGGCCCGGTGTGCCGGCGATGCCGCCGGCCGGGTTGGTCCCCGCCCCCGACAGGTACAGCCCGGCCACCGGTGTGCGGTGGTCGCCCAGGGCCCGGGTCGGCCGCAGCGGTCCGAGCTGGTCGAGGGCCAGGTCGAGGTGCATGGGATGGGCACCCGGCCAGCGATGCACCGACGCCATCACGTCGGGTGTGTAGGCGGCCACGCCCCGGACCTCGGCGCCGAAGCCCGGCGCCCGCTGCTCGAGCGTGGCCAGGCAGCGCTCGACGAGCTCCTCGCGGTGTGCGGGCCAACCTCCCTCCACCTCTGCCGGCGCCGCGGGACACGCCACGTAGATTGCGTGGTGGCCGGGCGGGGCCAGGCTGTCGTCGAGGGCCGAGGTGGTGAAGGCGTAGAGCGGCAGGCAATCGGGCAGGCGCCGGGCCTGGGCCTGGTGCCAGGCGTCGGTGAGGTCGTCGAGGCGGTCGACGTAGCTCTGCAGGCCGTTCCAGTCGCCGGGCCGAGCCCCGGGATAGCCGGGGAGCGCGGCGGCGGCCACGTGGACCACGGCTTGGACCACGTTCCCGCGCCGGGCCGCGGCCAGGTCGGCCCCCGCCCGCCCGCAGAGGGGTGGGTCGAGGAGCGCCAACATCGCCGTCTTGGGATCCATGGCCGTCACCACCGCCGAGCACACCAGGCGCTCCCCGGCCTCGGTCACCACGGCCCGGACCCGGCCACGAGGAGCCTCGATGCGCGCCACCCCGGCTGCGCAGCGCACCTCCACGCCCAGTGAGACGGCCCGACGCACGAGGGCGTCGGTGAGCCCCTGGGCGCCGCCCCGTGCGTGCCACTGACCGAACCGGTGGTAGGCGGCCTGCCAGAAGGCGTAGAGGGCGCCACCCGGGGTGGCCGGGCCCATCCCGGCATGAGCGGCGAAGGCGGCCACCGGCCCCCGGGTCAGGTCCGACGTCAGCCGCCGCGCCAGCAGCGACTCGTAGGGGCCGAGCACGTCGCGCACGGCGCCGAGGGGGCCGGGTCGCAGGGCCCGGGTCAGGTGGGCCAGGCGCCGGGGCAGCTCCTTGATCGACACGTCGCCCCGTATCGCCGGCAGGATGGCGCCCACCACGGGTACCGCCTGGTCGACGAAGGCCTGGTAGGCCCTGGCCTCCTCGGGGCTGGACTCGGCGATCGAGTCGACGGTGGCCTCCACCGAACGGTAGAAGCGCACCCGGCGCCCGTCGGCGTGCACGGCGACGGAGAAGGGGTCCATCTCCTGGTACACGAGCCCGGCCCCGGCCAGGTCGAGCTCGGCGGGGATGTCGGTCATGTTGATGATGTTGTGGGCCACGGAGTGCAGGTCGAAGCGGTAGCCGGGAATGGTCTCCTCGGTGCGGGACCCACCGCCGGGACGATCGAGCTGCTCGAGCACCACCACCTGGCGCCCGGCCCGGGCCAGGTAGCAGGCGGCGACCAGGCCGTTGTGGCCGGCCCCGACCACGACCACGTCGACCATCAGGAGAAGAGCGGGTCCTGGCCTGGCCAGGGCGCAGGCGAGGCGCCGGCGGGCTCGTCGGGCGGCCTCGGCGGCCGTCGGAAGTGCTTGCCCAGCGTCTCCACCTGGCCCTGGTAGTTCGAGCCGATCTGGTCACCGTAGAGCTTCTCGGGCGGCGCGAGCATGTGCTCGAAGGTGAGCTTGCACACCCGCTGGCGGTGCTCGATCATGAACGGCACGTCGTGGGCCCGCACCTCCAGGGCGGCACGCGACCCCTTGAGGGCGCCGCTCGGGTGGTAGCCGAAGCCCGGATCGAAGAACCCGGCGTAGTGGGTGCGCAGCTCGCCACTGGTGGGGTCGTAGGCGGTCATCTCCGCGGCCAGGTCGGGCGGCACCCTCACGCTCTCCTCGGAGAGCAGGAGGTAGAAGCGCTCGGGCGCCAACACGATGCGGTCGCCCTCCTCGCGCGTCACCGGCTCCCAGTAGTGCTCGGGATCGAAGGCGTCGATGCGGTGCATCTGCAGCAGCGGGGCGTAGCTCTTGGCCCGGTGACCGACGCGTCCGGCGGCGTCGCCCCGCAGGTCCAGGCCGAGGAAGAGGCCGTCGGAGGTGACGAGGTCGGCATCGGGCACGGGCTCGCCCGAACGGAACAGCAGCGGTCGCTCGCCGTGGAGGCGGCGCAGCTCGTCGTCGTCGAGGGAGACCTTGCCGCCGCACACCAGCCGTAGCTGGTTCAGCGCCAGCCTCTGGCGAACCCGCACGGTGAACGACAGGGGGACGACCTCGAGGTAGAGCTTGCCCCGATAGCCCGGAGCGATCTCGTCGAAGCGATCCCCCTCGTCGGTGATGACCCTGGTGAAGACGTCGAGGCGCCCGGTGGAGCTCTTGGGGTTGGTGCGGCCGCGCACGCCGGCGGGCAGGGCGAGCTCCTCGATGAGAGGGATCAGATAGGGCCGGTTGGTCTCGAGCACGGCACCGTCGTCACGCAGGTCGAGCTCGTCGACGATGAAGTCCTTGATCTTGTGCTCCACCAGGGCACGGTCGGGCAGGAAGCTGCAGCGGATGCGGTAGGCCACCTCGCCGAGACGCAGGTCGAGGCTGGCGGGCTGGATGCTCGACTCGGGGATCTTGTACTCGCCCCCGTCGATCCACCCCGCCGCCACCGCGGCCCGTAGCTGCTGGCTGGGCAGCACTCCCTCGCCACGCCCCGGTCGGCTCCCGCCGGCTCGGCCCCGCGGTCCGGTCATCCGAGCTGAGCGTACTCTTGGTCCGATGAGGAGATCCCGGCGGGCGTGGGGACCTGACCTGGCGGGCGTGGCCGTCCTCGCCGCCCTCGGCGCCGGCGGCCGCTTCGGCCGGCGAGGCGCCCTGCGGGCGACCGGCGCCGTCGTGGCCACTCGCTTGCTCTCGGGCCTGTGCCGGGTGCCCAAGGCCGTGGCCGACACCGCCGCAGCCAGCGCCTTGGCCATGGGCGCGGGCCTGGAGCTGCCCTGGCCCGGCGCCCTGCTGGCCGCGGCCCCGGGCCTGGTGGGCCTGCACCACGTCCGTGCCGGTGGAGCCCGCGCCGATGCGGTCCTGGCCGCCGCAGCCGTGGGCGCGGGCGTAGCCGTGGGCAGCGCCCGGCTGTGGCCGATCGCGCCCCGCACCGCTGCCGAGCTGCGTCCCGCCGGCGGCACCCGGCGACACCTGGCGGGCACGGCCGGTGACCTGGTGACGGTGGTGGTCAACACCAGCGCCGGCTCGAAAGGCGACGACGAAGCCTTCGACCACCTGCGACAGGCTCTCCCCGAGGCTCGCCTGGTCCAGCTGGGCGAGGGTGACGACCTGGGGGACGCGCTGGAAGCCGCCGCCGCCGGCGCCCGCGTGCTGGGCGCCATGGGTGGCGACGGCACGCTCAACGCCGCCGCCGGCGTGGCCCACGCCCACGGCGTGCCCCTGCTGGCGCTTCCCGGTGGCACGCTCAACCACTTCGCCCGTGACGTGGGCCTGGCGTCGACTGATGACGCCATCAGCGCCCTGGAGAGCGGCGAGGTGGTAGAGGTCGACCTGGCCTCGATCGACGGCCACTGCTTCCTCAACACCGCCAGCTTCGGGGGCTACGTGGAGCTGGTGGACGCTCGCAGGCAACTCGAGGACCGCATCGGCAAGTGGGCAGCCATGCTCGTCGCCCTCGTGCAGGTCCTGCGCCGTTCCCAAGCCACCGAGGTGGAGATCGACGGGCGCCGCCGCCTGCTGTGGATGATCTTCGTGGGCAACTGCGCCTACCACCCCCACGGCTTCGCCCCCAGCTGGCGGACGCGCCTCGACGACGGCCAACTCGACGTCCGCCTGGTCGACGCCGGCTTGCCCGGGGCCCGGATCCGTCTGGTCCTCGCCGTGCTGACGGGCCGCCTGGGGCGCTGCCGGGCCTACGAGCAGTGGTCCACCCGTCAGGTCGACGTCCGGCGTGTCGACGGTGACCGGCGCCTGGCGCGCGACGGCGAGACCTTCGACGGTTCGGCCGAGTTCTCCATCGTCAAGTGCGACGAGCCCCTCCTCGTCTACGCCCCCCACGGCTGACCCGCACCAGCGACGGCCGTGAGCTTCTCCAGGTTGTCGCCCGGCGGGGATCGCGCCGGCCACCGTTCCTCCTACACTTCGGCGATGGATGCCAGCGTGCGTGAGGCGGAGAGCCCGCAGCGCCTGGCAGCGGTGCGCGACTCACGCCTGCTCGACACCGAGCCCGAGGCGCGCTTCGACCGTCTCGCCGGCCTGGCCGCCCTGTTGTTGGAAGCGCCCATGGCTTTCGTCACCGTCGTCGACGACCGGCGGTCGTGGTTCAAGAGCTGCATCGGCGCCCCCGAGGGCCGCGATCGTCAGATCCCCATTCGGAGCTCGTTCTGCCAGTACGTCGTCACCTCCGGCCAACCCTTGATCGTCGACGACGCCCGCCGTGACCCGCGCACCGCCGGTAACCCCGGTATCGACACCATGGGCTTCTCCGCCTGGGCCGGGTTCCCCGTCACCGCCCCGGGCGGAGAGGTGCTGGGCACGCTGTCCGTCGCCGACTCCGTGCCCCGGTGCTGGACCGAGCGCGACGTCACCGTGCTCGAGACGCTCGCCGACGCGGTCTCGGCCAACATCGCCCTGCGAGCGGCGCTGACGGCCGAGCAGGAGGCTCGCCGGATCGCCGAGGCCACCGCCGCTCAGGCCGCCATGGCGGCGGACGAGTCGGCCGAGCTGAGCCAGATGCTGCTGGCGTCGAGCGCCCGCTTCGCCTCTCTGGCCCGCACCCTCCAGCAGAGCCTGCTCCCCCCCCACCTGCCCGAGGTGCCGGGCCTCGAGCTGGCGGCCCGCTACCTGCCGGCCAGCTCCGGGGAGGAGGTGGTGGGCGACTTCTACGACGTGTTCCAGTCGGGCCGGTCGAACTGGGGGGTGGTGATGGGCGACGTGAGCGGCAAGGGCCCACAGGCAGCCACGCTCACCGGCCTGGCTCGCTACACGGTTCGGGCCGCGGCCATGCGCACCCGCGTCCCGAGCCGGGTGCTGCGCCTGCTCAACGACGCCCTGCTCCAGTACAGCGAGGCCGACGACGAGCGCTTCATCACCGTCGCCTACGCCAACGTCCGCCCTCGCCAGGGCGACGGCCCCGTGGAGGTGGCCCTGTGCTCAGGGGGACACCTCCCCCCCCTCGTGCACCGGGCGGACGGAACCGTCGAGGTGGTCCGCGAGCCAGGGACGGCTCTCGGGTTGTTCCCCGACCCCTCGCTGCGCGACCGCAAGCTGCGCCTGGCCGTAGGTGACGCCCTGGTGCTCTACACCGACGGGGTCACCGAGGCCCGCCGGGGCGATCGCCAGTTCGGCGACGAGGGACTGGTGGCCTCGGTGGCCGAGACCTCGGGCATGGCCGCCGCCGACAAGGCCAGGCACGTCGAGCAGGCCGTCGAGCGGTTCCGGGAGGGGAACCGCCACGACGACACCGCCGTGCTGGTCGTCCAGGTGCCCTGACCCGACCGGGGCGCCAGCCCCGCGCTCCCTGGCCTCAGGCGGCGGCCCTGCGGGCGATGCTCCGCCACGCCGCAGCCAGGGCGTAACCGGCGATGGCCACCAGCACGATCGCCGAGCCCGGGGCGTAGTCGCCGTAGTGGGCACCGAGCAGCCCGATCACCGCGCTGGCCACCCCGATGGCCGAGGCCAGCGCCAACGTGGCTCGGTAGCTCGATGCCAGCTGAGCGGCGGCGGCCACGGGCACCACCATCATGGCCGAGATCAACAGCAGTCCGATGGAGGACATGCCGCCCACCACCACCATGGCCACCATCAAGGTGAGGGCCAACACCAGGCGGTCGGTGGGTACCCCCGCCACCCGGGCCGCCTCCTCGTCGAAGGCCATGGCCACCAGCCGCGGGTACAGGGCCACGGTCAGCACCACCACGGCCGCGGCCAGGCCGGCGATCACCCACACCTCGGGCCACGTGAGGTTCAACGGGCTGCCGAAGAGCAGGCCCACGACCTGGGTCTGGGCGGCGTCGGCCCGGCTGGCGAACAGGTAACCGGCAGCGATGCCCCCGTAGAAGATGAGGGCGATGGCCAGGTCGCCGGCCAGCCCCCCTCGTCCCATGCGCACCAGGAGCAGCCCGGCCACCACGGTGAGGGCCAGGGCTCCCAGCACCGGGTCGGCGCCGACCAGGAAGGCGAGGCCGACGCCGGCAAAGGCGACGTGGCCCATGCCGTCGCCAACCAACGACTGGCCCCGCTGGACGATGAAGCTCCCCACCAACGGCGCCACGGCGGCGATGAGGGCACAGGCCACGAAGGCCCGCTGCATGAACTCGAACTCGAAGGGGTTCAACCCTTCGCCACCTGCACGGCGGGTTGCCCGTGGCCCTCCCGCATACGGCCACCTTCGACCTCGACCACCCGCTGGGCCAGGCCGGAGAACCCCTCGGGGTCGTGGCTCACGTAGACCACGGCCATCTTCTCCACCTCCACCAGGTGGCGGAGCGACTCGCGCAGCACAGAGCGGGCCTCGGCATCGACACCGGTGGTGGGCTCGTCGAGCACCAGGAGCTGGGGTGCGGTCACCAGCGCCCGGGCGATCAAGGCCCGCTGCTGCTGGCCCCCCGACAGCTCCGCCATGCGAGACCGGCGGGAGCCCTCCAGGGCGAGCAACTCGACCACGTGGTCGATGCGCTCGACCTCCTCGGCAAGGCGCCGGAAGCGGCGGGTCCGGGCGGCCAGGCCCGAGACCACCACCTCTTCGACGCTCACCGGCAGGGCCGAGGTGGCTTGCGCCCGCTGGGGGACGTAGCCGACCTGCGACCACGACCGGAACGACCTGACCTCCTGGCCGAACAACCGCACCTGGCCGGCGCCCGGTTGGAGCAGCCCCAGGCCCAGCTTCATCAGCGTGGTCTTGCCCGACCCGTTGGGCCCCACCACGGCTACGAACTCGCCTTGACGCACGCGCAGGGACACGTCCCACAGCACCATCGACCGGCCGTAGGCGAAGCTGACCCCGTCGAGCTCGAGTGGGCAGGACCGGTCGGGTCCGGGCGGGGTCATGGACAATCCAGGGCCAGGGCGAACTGCTCGGCCTGCTCGCGGACCAGGCCGATGAAGTCGGCATCGACCTGCTCCTCGGCCACCGCATCGAGGGGGGAGATCTCCAACAGCTCCGCCCCGGCCTCCCGGGCCACGGTCTCGGCCCCGTCCCGGCCCTCCACCGGCTCGGTGAGGACGTACTCGAAGCCCTGCGCCTCGATCTCGCGCACCAGCTCGGCCAGCTCCCCACTGGACGCTCCCGCCGCGGGGTTGATGCCGGTCACCCCGTGTTGCGCGACGCCGAAGGGTTCGAGCAGGTAGGCGTAGGCCTGATGGCTGACGATGGCCTCGTCGTGGCGGCACTCCCCGCCGAGCAGGCCCCCGAGCTCGGCCTGGAGACCGGCGAGGTCGGCCCGCAGCGTCTCGGCGTTGGCCCGATAGGTCTCGGCGTTGGCAGGGTCGGCGGCGGCGAAGGCCTCTCCGGTGCGCAGGGCCGCGTCGGCCATGATCTCCGGGTCGAACCACATGTGGGCGTCGACGGTGGCCTCCTCCTCACCGGCGTGGGCGTCGTCCTCACCGGCGTGGGCGTCCTCGCTCGGCGCCAGGAGCCGCTCGGGGCCGGCCACCTCGGCCAGGGACACCACCTCGCCCCCCGCAGCGCCGACCGCCTCCTCCACCTGCGGCTGGTAGTCGATGTCGCCCACGAAGAGGACGACATCGGAGGTCTCGATGGCCCGACGCTGTTCGGGCGTGACCTCCAGGTCGTGGGCCTCGAGGCCACCCGCGTTCAGCAGCGTGACGTCGGCCGCCGGCGCAACCCGCTCGGCCATCCACGCCAGCGGGTAGACCGCCGCCACCGCCGACACACCTCCAGGGGCGGTGGTCTCGCTCTGACCACAGGCCATGACGACAAGGGAAGGGAGGGCAAGGAAGGCAACCGGGCGGCGCATCGGATCTCCCATCGAGTGCTACTGAGTCACGGAATAGTACTCAGTCCCGATAGAAGGGCAAGCGCGTGGGACAGGCAGCTCAGCGCCGGGTGGTGGTCACCTCTCCCCTGACCCGGTCCTCGCCGACCGGCGCCTCGAACAAGGCGTCGTCGCCGGGGCGCTTGGGCACCTTGGACCGCTGCAGGCGGAAGGCCGCGGCCCGTGCGAACGCGTCCATCAGACGAGGTGACAGCCGCTGCAGGAGCAACTGGACCTTGGCGGCGCCGCCCACCACGACGTCGCGACGGGGCCGCACGGCGGCACCGAGGATGGCCTCGGCCACCAACTCGGGCGAGTACACCGGCGGGGGGCCCGAAGGGCGCACGCCGAGGCGGGTGCGGGCGTTCTCGAAGAACGGGGTGGTGATGGCCGCGGGCAGGATCTGGGTCACCGACACGGGCACCTTGTCGTGCTGGAGCTCGACGCGCAGCGCCTCCACGAAGCCGTCGACACCGTGCTTGGCCGCGCTGTAGGGCGAGGCGAGGGGAAGGCCCCGCTTGGCCACCTCCGAGGAGACCACGATGTAGGCCCCGCCCCCGCGCCGGAGGTGGGGCAGGGCGGCCCGGGCGCCGTGGACCGGCCCCAGGAGGTCGACGTCGATGACCCGACGGAACTCCTCGGGCGTGATGTCCTCGAAGCGACCGTAGGCGCCGACGCCGGCCACGTGCGCCCACGTGTCGATGCGCCCGCAGCGCTCGACGGCCAGGTCGGCGATGGCACGGACCTGGGCCTCGTCGGTCACCTCGGCCGTGCCGATGACGACGTGGCCCGGGCCGGCCTCCTCCACCAGCGATTCCAGCGCCGCCCGGTCACGCCCGGCGGCGACCACGGTGGCGCCCCGCTTCGTCGCCAGCACGGCGGTGGCCCGGCCGATCCCGCTGGATGCGCCGAACACGACGATCACCTGCTGGTCGAGAGGCTTCAGCGGCACCGGTGTCGGACTCATGAGGGGCTCCTCCAGGGATCGGGTGGGGACACCCGCTCCCTGCCCGCCCCCGCGGTGGGGCTAACCTTCGCGGACCGGGCCGACCGCGTCCCACCAGTGTCGTCCCCCCCAGGACCCTCTCCAGGGGACTACTGGGCGTTGGCCTCCCCGGTCAGACCCCGCTCGATGAGCATGATCTGGTCGTTGGCGGCCAGCACCGCGGTGTTCACCGGTGCAGCCACGGCGATGATCACGATGGCGGCCACGACGGGCCTGGGGGCGGCCCGGGCCCAGCCCGCCCCGAGCGGGGTCAGGCGCATCGAGCGGCGGGCGGCGGCCTCGATGAGCGGCACCAGGGCGCAGGCCACGGTCAGGCTGGACAGGATGGCCAGCTTGATCCCGAACTCGGTGGGCTGGAAGGAGATCAGCCCTGCGGCCACCACCGCCGTCACCAACCCGTAGAGCATCCGCGCCCGAGGCTGGCGGGGTGCGGTCTGGGGGTCGGACATCATGAAGAACACGAAGACGAGCAGCTCGGGGGACCAGGCGATGGTGAGCCAGTACGAGAGGCCCTCGACGGGGCCGTCGTGCCAGATGGCGACGAAGCTCTGGCCCATCGCCGCCAGGATGGCGACCAGCACGGCGAAGGGCGCCAGGAACGACACGACCATGGGCATCATCCGCACCGGCCGCAGGATCCACACCGCGCCGACGAGGATCACGCCGTAGGCGGCGGCGACGGCCAGCTCGTTGGGCCCCCACCACAGGTACTGGGGGAACACCTGGCTGGGGCCGATCACCAACAGCGCCCACACCAGCCCCACGTTGGAGGGGTTGAAGACGTGGCGCCCCCCGGGGCGGAGCAGGTGCTTGGAGGCCAGCGAGAGGGCCACGGCCACGACGAAGAACCCGATGCCGTTGAGGCTCCACCAGTCGCCGTTGTCGGTGCCCGAGGCCCGCAGGATGAAGGCCACGCCGCTGCCGGTCAGGATGCCGCTGGCCGGCCAGACGAGCTGGTGCTGGCGCCGGTAGAGCACCGCTCCCTCGATGAGGGCGCCCACGCCGATCGACACCAGGATCTGGGCGATGGACACCTTGAACTCCAAGAAGGCCTGGCCCAACACGTGCAGGGTGACGATCACCGCCGACAGCCGTAGGCGGGGATCGCCCCGGCGGGGCAGGATCACCGGGATCCGCTGTCCCCGCACCACGATCTCGGGGGTCCGGGGCGGGCCCGGGGCCAAGACGGCGGGGGCAGCCATCAAGAGGCCGGGGCCAGGGAGGCCGCGGCGTAGGCGCTGTCGATCAACGGGCACCAGATGACCACCGAGGCGTACTGGGTGGGATCCACGTCGTCGGGCACGGTGAAGTTCATCGAGCCGGCGGTCACGTCGAGGGGTGCCACCCACGCCGAGGGCTCGCTCATGAACTCCGCGGTGGTCTGTGGCGCCTCGAGCGGGCTGAGGCGGATCTCGAGATCGACGTTGGGCGTGACGAAGAAGTCGTCGAGGCGCAGGGCGTGGGAGCCGTCCTCGTGTCGATAGATGCTCACGCTGCCGGTCTCGGCCTGGTCCAGGCGGTAGAACTCACCGCTGGCCACCGTCACCGTGCCCGGCGCGGTCATGGCCGGCGTGGGCGGCTCGACCAGGGGAAGGTCGATTTGTTGCTCCACTTGGAGCTGCCAGGGTCCGTCGGCTCCGATGGCCAGGTTGGTGGCGCCCGGGTCGGTGCCGTAGCCCACCTCGGTCGTCCCGCAGCGCCCGGCCAGCAGCGGCTCCGACTCGCCGACCGGCGTCGCCGTCAGCTCGCCCGACTCGCAGGTGGCCGTCACCCGCCACTGGATGGCCTCGTCGTCGATGGTGAACGACTCGGTGGCGGTCGCTCCCGTACCCACCAGGGTGGTGACGGCCTGCCACCAGGGCTGGGACCGCAGCACCGTCTCCTCGGCTCGGCCCTGCTCGGGCAACGCCACCGCCGGGCCGTCGCCTCCCCGGCTCACCGCCGCCGGGCGAGCGGCGGGGGTGACCGAGCCCATCAGGCGGTCACGCAGGCCAAAGGCGTTGCCCCCCACCAGGGCGGACACGGCCAGCGCCACCAACCCGAGGGCGGCCAGGGCCTGCCTGGCCGGCGCCTGGTGCTCGGGCGCTATCGATGCCGCATCAGTAGTGACCGAACCCACCGGTTCGACTCTAGCCACGGAGGGGTC